>JAILRA010000027.1 GCA_024698715.1 Lachnospiraceae bacterium | reverse complement strand
TCTATTATTCCAACCTTGATTTTTTCTGTTGAATTAACTTTTTCCCAAGCAGAAGGCATATTTATAGCTTCCAGATTCCAATTATTTCCGGAAGGATTTGATTCATCCCATCCGGATCCACCCCAAGGATCACTTGGATAATACTGTTTAGAAAAGCAATAAATGTTGTTTATCCAAGCATCATTTATATATTCTTTAGATTTCAGCTCGTTTACTGTATTTTGAATCTCCTCATAGCTTAAATTATCATTGAAAACAATTGAATAGAAGGAAAAATCTTCACCATATAAACTAATAACATTTGCTGAATAATCATTCTCGATTTCCTTAACCTTTGTTGAATCGTTAATAGAAATCAGAATCGTATTATTCACAAAGCATACACCATCTTCATAAGAAACTTCTTGATTATTTTGTGCTACTTCTCTAAAGTATCCATCTGAAGATTGATTATCTAACCCTTTTGATTTTTTATATAATGTTATCAACGAAATTATTGAAACCGTAATCGCAATAAAAGATAATAATATTATAATCAACACTATTATCACTAATTTTTTCTTTGGTTTATTATTACTCATTTTTTTCCTCAAATTCACCTATATTTTATTTCAAACTCATCCAATAATTTTTTAAAAGCATCCTGACCATCCAGGCACGTGTCTGTTAGCCAGCCTTTCTCTTTTTTCCATTCATTCAGGCCTCTGTAGTAATAATTCTTTTTGGTATCTTCTATGATAAATGGAATCAAATTATATCGTAAGCATTCTTTTAAAACTATGAGTCTTCCAACACGTCCGTTCCCATCCTGAAATGGATGTATCAACTCAAATTCGGCATGAAAAGAAATTATATCTTCTATGGTAACATTTTCTTTTTTATTATATTCGTTAAGCAATTTTTCCATTGCTCTGTGAACATCGGCAGGTTTGGTTGTTTTCTTTCCTCCGACCATATTTGCGCGTTTTTTATAGTCCCCGACTGCAAACCATGAAAAAGTCGAATCTTTTGTATATTGTTTTAAAATATAATGAAGTTTTTTTATGATATCTTCTGTTAAAATTTCTTCAGCATTATCAATCACATAATCTATGGCGCGAAAATGATGCACTGTTTCCAGAATATCATCAACAGATATTCCGTTCCCGGCATCAATGGTATTTGTTTCAAATATGTATCTCGTCTGATCTTCAGAAAGTTTACTGCCTTCTATATGATTTGAATTATATGTCATTCTGACCTGGATTTCATGATAAAGCCCGCCGGACAGATTCGCTTCCTTTTCATCACGCAAAATCTGAAGGATTTTATTATCGCTGATTTCTCTCACTAAAAGTTCAGAAGGTTCGCCAACGAAATCGGATATTTTCTGAATACTTGCTTTTGAAAGCCTCTCACCCTTTGCAATCTTTGCAACAGTTCTCGTTGAAAGTCCCAGTTGCTTTGACAGCTCCGTTTTCCCTATTTCCTTTTCCTTTAATGCTCTTTCAAGCCCTTCATATGAAATCATAAAAACCTCCAAATCTTTACTTATTTTAACATTTTTATGTCAAAAAGTAAAGATCTGAAGGTTTGCATTTGATAAATGTAAAGATTTCAAATGAAAACATCAGTCTGGTATTAAATCAGAAGATGACGAGCCATTGATTACAGATTAATCTAAGATTTCTTTTTTTCAAATTCTTCTTTGCTTATTTCCCTGGTATTATCATATCCCTCGCCGGTTATGTGATTCATTTCATAATCGACGTCGTAATATTTCATCTCAACGGGATCCTGTTTGTTGTGACGAAGGGTGACGATTAATACGAATCCGCCTACGATGACTATAAAAAGAATTCCGCCCAAGATCATTACCGGGATTTTAAATCCAAGCGGAAGCGGAAGAAAATAAGTCGCGAATGTTGCGATGATGACAATTAAAGCCACAATCATAACGGATATTACAGCAACTTTTTCGCCCTTGCTCGGCGTCCATTCTTTATGACCATAAGCCTGTTTGCCTTTATATTTTTCATACACAACATGATTGACGCCACCGGCAGAAATTCCCGATGCATCTTTTTCTTTTGAAACATCGCCGCCGATACTCCAGTTCATTTCCTCTTTCATAACCGCTCCCCCATTTACGATTGACGAATAATCTACCAGATTCTGTAATTGCCCGATAAAGCAAGCAATGCAAATATGTAAAGGCAGTTATCGTAATATCTTCTCTCACCCTTTCTTAAGGGTTCATTCCAAAACCATTCAACCCACTGTTTTGCGATTGCAAAATCACTGTCTGCATCTTCGTTAAAAGGAATGGTTAATGCACTTTGTGCAATGGTTGCCAAAAGTCCTACCGGGTGAAGTACAGGTCGCTCAACAGGTGTACCGTCAACTTTATATGTACAGCGAACAGCTTCAAGATCCGTGCCGAAGAATTTCATCATTCGAAGAATCGCATCAAACTGTCCTTTGTCTTTTCCAAACCACTCTGCATCAAGTCCGATGTTTGCTGCTGTTCTGTACGCATCAGAGAAGAAGTCTCCGAAATACCCCCAGGGAAGTTCTTTGCTCATGGGGCTTCCGTCGAAGTTGGCATATTCGGCGCAAAGACCTGTTTTTTCATGACACGCACTCTTTAGATAATCACGACTTGCATCCGCTGCTTTTAACCAGAATTCTCTGTCTTCTTCATAAGCCCATTTTGCAAAGAGTTCATAGAAATGAGGCAGATGATACGAAGGATCCGTAAAAGGTGAACCGGGAGTAAAGAGAATCTGATGATTGTCTTTATTCCACATTGCATGACCCGGTCTTTTGTTTTCTCCTTTATGAAGACACGCGCGAAGAATATCTTTAGCTTCTCTGCTGTATTCGAATATTCCCTCTCCGTCACCCCAGCGGTGTGATGCGAAGAAAAGTGCCATTGCAAAAAACTCTTCTCCGTCGGGAGCGGGACCTTCCGCATTCTTCTTTCCGTCTAACGCACATGACCATGCAAAATAACCTTCATTTTTGCCATAGTCCATATACATGTAAGTCTTAGCCCATTTCCAGTTGCGGACGAACTCTTCTTTCTTGTCAAGCTGAACACACATCATCATTCCGTAAGACATGCCCTCTGTTCTTGCATCGTTGTTTCCGGTATCTACAAGATACCCCATGTCTTCGCCTGCGGGATAATAGATTCGTTCTGTTTCATCATAGAAAAAAGTGTTTATGCAATCATTTATTTTTGCATTTATTTCTTCATCACTTTTTCCGATTTCTTTAAATACG
>JAILRA010000004.1 GCA_024698715.1 Lachnospiraceae bacterium | reverse complement strand
AGCCTGTAATGTTTAACGGGAACACTTATACTGATAGCGAGTATGGCCATCATTATGCGTTACATAAAAGTGGTGAAATTTCTGCTAAAGATAAGGAAGAAGTGTTTATTCTACTAAAAGAATGGCTAAATAGATAAATTCGGATTTGTCTGGATTATCTGATAGTAAGTTATATCGAAATATAACGTAGTAAGTAAAACAGAAAGATTTCGGTTTTTATTACGAAGAGGTGACAAACAAATGGATATCAGAAGAATAAATGAAGTCGACGATGTGATCGGAGAATTTATAGATGAGGAGTTTTCTCAATACAGTATACAGAATAAAGTTGATTTAAACTATGAAGACTTCTGTTTTGTTGCAGAAGATGAGGGGAAAATTATTGGTGTTATAACTGGCAGAGCATATTATAACGAGATCCATATTGGTGATCTTATTGTTAGTAGTAGATGTAGAGATGCCGGAATTGGAAGCTCACTTGTTCGTGCTGTAGAAGAAGCATATAAAGATAGGTGTTATGACAAAATTACACTTACAACATTCGGTTTTCAAGCCCCGGAATTCTATAAGAAATTGGGTTATGAATTAGAATTTGTTCGTGAGGATAAGAATCCTAAGTTAAGTAAATATTTCTTTATGAAGAAGCTATCAAACAGCTGCATTTTATCTTAAAGCATGATACGAAGGATTCAATGTTTGGATGGTTTGCTGTTGGTGATTATAAAAAACGTGCGAATGTAGTAGGTGGTCGGGAAACATCCAAACCATCGGATGTTCATAAGCACATGATGGATTTGCTTAAGGAGTACAACGCCAAAGAAAATGTCACAGTAGAGGATATCATAGCTTTGCATGCCGAGTTTGAGTATATACATCCGTTTCAGGATGGAAACGGCAGAGTCGGACGCCTTGTAGCATTAAAGGAGTGCCTGCGGCATAATGTGATACCTTTTATCATCGAGGATGCGAAGAAAAATTACTATTACAGAGGCCTCTCCGAATGGAGAAATGAAAAAGGCTGGCTTATTGATACCTGCTTGGACGGGCAGGAAACATTTAAAAGACTTATGGATATGTTGGATATTCAGTACTGATAGTGATTTCAAGAAAATAAAAAAAGAAAGCAATATCCGTATTTTGATGAACCACCCCGGTATGACATTTACGCCGCTGGCTTTAAATGCGTTTGGTAAAGTTGTGAGATTGCTTGCAGGCATTGTCGGACCATTAACCAATTCGCCGGAAAAATCAGCACTTTCACTTGCGTATATACTTTCTCATGATGTTTCGCCAGGATCTGTCATCGGCCCTGACAAATGCTTTGGAGGGTGGGGTTATCCCAAAAAGAACCGCATCCTGCGTCGCGTAAAAGAGGGAGCGGAGCAGCTGATCTCTTTTACGGAGAACGAAATCATTTATAAAACCGAGCCGCAGAAATGCGGAGAGATCATTAAAGAATATTCAGAGGAATCATGATGAACCAAAACGTGCAGAAAAAACATCTCTGCGCGTTTTTAGGTTTGTTTAAGGTTTATGAATTACAATGCAAAATGATAAATATAATATTCGGACAAATGAATAAAAAAAGAATATAATACAAATGAGGAAATTAAAATGAGATTACTTTTGGCGGAAGATGAAAGGGAACTGAATCAGGCTCTTTCCACGGTGTTAAGGCATAATAATTTTTCTGTGGACAGCGCATATGACGGAGAGGAGGCACTCGATTACATCGATTCGAATGAATATGATGGTGTCATCCTTGATATCATGATGCCCAAAATTGACGGCATCGGTGTATTGAAAACCATACGCAGCGAGGGCAACAACGTTCCCGTTCTTTTTCTTACGGCCAAGAGCGAAATAGATGACAGAGTGGAAGGTCTTGATGCAGGTGCCGATGATTATCTGACGAAACCATTTGCGATGAAAGAGCTTCTTGCAAGGGTCAGGGCGCTGACGAGAAGACAGGGAGATATTGCCGACAATGTCCTTAGATCCGGCAATCTTACTCTGAACAAATCCACTTTTGAAATAAGTGTGGGCGATTCCGATATCCGTCTCGGAAACAAGGATTTTCAGATGATGGAAATGCTTATGTCCAACGAAGGAGTTGTTATTTCCGCGGAAAAATTCATGGATAAGATCTGGGGATTTGATTCCGATGCCGACATAAGTGTAGTCTGGGTATACATTTCAAATCTTCGCAAAAAACTGTCGACGTTAAATTCGGACATGGAGATCAAAGCCATAAGAAATCAGGGTTACGTATTGGAGAAAAGATCATGATCAACAGACTCAGAAAACAGTTTATTCTCGTAACCATGATATCCAGTATCTCGGTTCTGACGATAATAATAGGCGCTCTGAACATTTTCAATTACATAAGCATCATAAATAAAAACGATAATATCTTAAACATCCTCTCGGATAACGAAGGGAGATTTCCGGATGAATTTTTGATTCCCGGAGAAGATCCCTATATGGATTTTCCGTTTAACAGATTCACGAGAGAGATGCCTTTTGAGACCAGATTTTTCAGTGTCGGGATTGACAGTTTCGGCGATGCTTTTGTATTTGACACATCGAGGATTTCTGCGCTTAACGAGGAAGAAGTCGTAGTGTATGCGGAAGAAGCATTTGAAAAGTACCAAAAAACATCTATAACTATCGGTACCAAAAACAAATACAGATATAAAATAAGCAGAAATATCCTCGGATACAATGTTATGTTTGTCGATATGTCCAAAGAAATTTACGATGCGAGACGAGTTCTCATTTCGAGTATATCGGTATCTGTTCTGGGGCTTTTATGTGTATTTATTCTTGTCTGTCTTCTTTCGAAGAAAGTCTTTAAACCCGTTGAAGAAAGTTACGAAAAACAAAAAAGATTCATTACCGATGCAAGCCATGAACTGAAAACTCCGCTGACAATCATCGAAGCTGACAATGAAGTGCTCGAAATGGAAAACGGTGAGAGCGAATGGAGTAAGAGCATCAGCAATCAGATAAAAAGAATGTCTTCGCTTGTGGAGAAAATGGTTACTTTGTCCAGAATGGATGAAGGTGACAAGCTGGATATCAGGAAGATTTCGTTGAGCGAAACAATGGAAGATGCCGTAGGTGATTATTATAACCTGGTTTCCAAAAACAATAAGAAACTGTCTGTTGACATAGAAAAAGATATTTATGTTTCTGCGGATGAAACGAAGATAAGGCAGATGTGCGGACTTCTTCTGGATAATGCCGTAAAATATGCGACTCCGCCTGCAAATTCGGAAAACAAAGAAACTTTAATAGAGGTCAATCTCAAGTCCAAAGGTAACAAAGCCGTACTTACTTTTAAAAACACAACCGATATGGAAGAAGACGGCGACATGAATATTCTTTTTGAAAGATTCTATCGAAGGGATGCTTCGAGAAATTCCAAATCCGGTGGATCGGGAATCGGCCTTTCGATCGTTAAATCCATAGTGCAGCTTCACAAAGGAAAGATAAAAGCATACGCTAAGAAAAACGAAAGCATAACATTTGAGATCGCGCTGAATCAGATCAGGTAGTTTAGTTTCGAAAATGGACCGGGAACTCCGTCCCCCCGGTCCATTTTTTTTGTGGCTTGCCAAAGTGGACCATGAACTCCGTCCCCTAGGTCCATTTTAAAGTTGGTTTAAGGTTGAAGTTTTATCATTACTAACATAAACCCCGGAAAGGAGAAGATTGATGGATTCTGATAAGCATTACAGGCACGAACTTAAATACGAAATTTTGCGCGGCGATTATCTGGCCATTCGTTCGCGTCTAAAACATATAATGAACAGCGATCCGCACGCGGACGAAAACGGATTGTATCAGATAAGAAGCATTTATTTTGACAATTTTTGTGATAAAGCTTTGCGAGAAAAGATTGAAGGATTCGCAAAACGTGAAAAATTCAGGATTCGCTGGTACAACGATGATTTTTCTTTTATAACACTTGAAAAAAAGATGAAGATAAACAACCTTTGTCTGAAGTACGATGCGACGATCACGGAAGAAGAATGTCACAAGATCTTAAACGGAGATATTGAATTTTTGAAAATGAGTTCCAACGAACTGCTCAAGGAATTGTATACAAAAATGAGGTATCAGAGATTAAAGCCGAGAGTGATGGTTTCATATGTCAGGGAACCATATATATACAAGTCGGGAAATGTGCGCGTGACCTTTGATTCGAAGGTTCGCACAAGTCTTTTCAGAAAAGATTTTCTGACAGAACAGGGCTCGGATATAAGTGCTACCGAGACTCCCGAAGATATGATACTTGAAGTAAAATACGATGCGTTCCTGCCCGAGGTCATTCAGGACATCATACAGGGAAGGGATATGCGGCAGCAGGCATTTTCAAAATACGGAGCCTGCAGACGTTTCGGTTGATCAAATTGTTATTAATTTACGGAGGAAATAAAAATGACTTTCAATGATATTTTCAAATCAAGTTTTTTGGAGAGCGTAACGGAGTTCTCGCTTCTGGATGTGTTTATAGGAATGGTTTTTGCGCTGATACTCGGACTGTTTATTTTTGCCGTGTATAAAAAATCATTCAGCGGGATAATGTATTCGACGGGATTCGGAATGTCGCTAATAGGTCTGTCGCTTGTAACGACGCTCGTGATCATGGCGGTAACGTCCAACGTAGTTCTTTCTCTCGGTATGGTCGGTGCTTTGTCGATCGTTCGTTTCCGTGCAGCCATAAAAGAGCCGATGGAGATAGTATTTCTTTTCTGGTCTCTCGCCGTCGGTATAGTTATCGGTGCAGGAATGATCCCTCTTGCAGTTATCGGTTCGCTTATTATCGGTGTCATCATTGTTTTGTTTGCAAACCGCAAGACAAACAATACACCTTATATCCTCATAGTAAACTGTGCGGATGAAAAAGCTGAGAAAAGTGCCGTTGAAACGATCAAGTCTTCCGTAGGAAAATATCTTGTAAAATCAAAAACAGTCAATACGTCCGGAATCGAGATCACGGCTGAGATAAAAGTTAAAGAAAGTTCAATGGATTTTGTAAATCGTGTAAATGAGATCGAAGGTGTTAGCGAAGCGACACTGGTTACCTACAACGGAGAGTATATGTCCTAAGGGAGGCTTTGGTAATGGTTTCTTTTAAACATATTACAAAAATAATAACAGCCCTTATGGTGTGCGCGGTAACGTTCTGTGTTCTGGCGGTGCTTTTCGGCGATAAGCTGGTTGAGAAGGCCGGAGGAACCGGAGTGAACGTGGAATACGAATCGAAACTGTTTGACACCTCCGAAGTTATCAGCATAGATATTCTGATGGACGAGGATACCTGGAACGAGATGCTTTCCGATGCAATGTCTGAAATGTATTACACATGCGATGTTGTCATAAACGGAGAGACGATCAAAAATGTGGCAATACGTCCGAAAGGAAACACAAGCCTGTCTGCAATAGCAATGGATCCCGATTCGGACCGATACAGTTTTAAACTTGAATTCGGCCATTTCGTGGAAGGGCAGACCTGTTTCGGCCTGGACAAACTGATACTGAACAATAACTATGCGGATGCGACCAATATGAAGGAAGCGATCATCTATGATATGTATCAGTATCTGGATGCGGATGCCTCTTTATACAATTACGCAACGGTTTCCTTAAACGGCGAGTATAAAGGAGTATATCTTGCACTTGAAGCCGTTGAGCAAAGCTTTATCCTTCGTAACTACGGCACCGAAGACGGAGAGATCTACAAACCCGAAAGTATGGGTATGGGCGGAGGCAATTCCGACAAACAGTCTTCAGGCAGCAGTAAAGGTGGCGGGTTCGATTTTGGAAATATGCCCGGAGGTGATTTTGATTTTGGAAATA
>JAILRA010000102.1 GCA_024698715.1 Lachnospiraceae bacterium | reverse complement strand
CATATGCTGTGTATGTTCGATCTCGCAGTAGAAAGCATCTTCCGTATAGGGAATAAACTCAACGATCTTATCTTCCACATCGGTAGTTCTGTGATTCGGGAAATAACTTAGCATGCCGCGGTTCTGTTTGATCTCTTTTGCAATGAGATTGTTTTTGGTGAATATTCCGTCCAGTGCACTGTCGTTAATCTCTCTGCAGACTACGCGTGCGTAGGTGTTGACGGCTTCCTTGGCAAATCCGATCATTTCTTCTTCAACTTCTTCGGGAACGGTAATGGGTGTTTCATATACGCCGGTTGATGTGTTGAGAACGGGCGTTATTTCCTGTCCGTAAGAATTGACAACCTTGACCGAAGGCTGCTCGTAAAGGTTAGATACTTTGTAGTATTTGGTGAGAGGCAGAGTGGTAAAATCATCAAAATGCTTCTCGGTGGGAATATCCACACGGTATTCATATTCGGGTGATACCTTTTTGTCATTTACATATACGCTGCATCCGTCATAAGCCTGCACATCGGTGCTCCATTCCGGCTCGAAATACATTTCGAAAGTATCTACATGGTAGATCGGAAGATCGTGGCTTAATTTGGCTTCGTCCTGATAAAGAGTGACCTTTCCCACGATATATTCATCCGCCATAATATGATAAACGGGTATCTTGTCCGTTGACTCGGAAGTTTCCGTATAACTCATTTCCTTGCCTTCAAGGAGCTTGTGCATGTAATTCTTGACGTTTTCTTCGTCTTCGAAACTGCTTATTTCGGGCTTTTCTGACATGGCTTCATAAATCGAATCCATCGAATCCGAATCGAATATGTTCATGAAAGATTCCATTGTGTGATAAGGAAGAGAAGCATTATAGACTCTTTCGTAATCGGCGAGATAATAATAGAACTTGTATAGAAATATCGCGGATACGGAAATGAGCAGTAATGACCATGCGGCAAGACTTATATAGAAAATACGACGGTGTTTTCTGATCGCATCCGTATTGTCGACGGAAACATCTTTATCTTTAACACCGGTTTTCTTTTTGACCGCGACATCTTTTGCGGTGGTGTTTTTACCCTTTAACGCAACTGAAGAAGAATTGAAGGAGAAGTGTTTTTTCTCTTCAAGAGGTCTGAAAGCGTATTCGCTGGCTTTATGATTTTCTACAATTTTCTGCTCGAGAATTGTGAATGTTACGTCTTTTGCCCAGTTCGGATCGTTGTCTTCGCTGTTCATATGACTCATTCGTTTTTTCTCGTTAAACAGTTCGCGGTTCATACTACCTCTTTTCCACCACAAAAGCAGACGGCATTGCTCTGTTTCCGAGAGTACAGCTTGAAACAACTTCTTCTCCGTTATATACCATTGAAGATGACATTCCTCCGTCAAGATTGGCTGCATTAACTGCTCCGTATTCTTCCATGATCTCTATAAGATCGCCCATGGAAGCACCGAGAGAAGATGGCTGTCTTCCTTCAATGACGAGAAGAAGAACATCTCCGTTTTCTCTCTGACCGATAGCGGTTCGCGGATTAAGACCGCTTCCCGAACCGGAATACTTGGCAGATTTTCCGTTTACTATCAATGCCGGTCCGAACGATACCGCATCCCTTACGCCGATTGACTGGGCATATCCTGCGGTCATCCTTCCGACAACAAGAACATCGTCATTTGTAAATCCGTATATCTCATAAGCGGTACCCGGATTTCCGAATCTCAGAACGCCTTCGGAAAAAACAACACCTTCAGGCATACCGCCGGTACCCATTCCGATCTCGTCGTCATATTTGCCTCCGTTGACACCTGCAACGCAGTCATATTTTTCAACCAGTTTGGCAAGCGTAAGACCGGGAGCATTGTAATCGTAATATTCGAGAGTGGCCACCTTGACTCTTGAAGGGTCATAAACCACCATCATTTTTCCTTTATATGTATCACCGTGAACATCAAAAATATCTATACCGTCACCGTCAGGATCGAGTGTGGGATCCGCATCGACGGATGAAACCGCAGTATCCGAAGAATTCGAAGAAGTGCCGTCTGTATCCGTTCTTGTCTTAATGAGTGTCATATCGGTTATTTCTTCAAATTCCGCCGTATTGTTTTTTGACATTATGATATTGATCTCTTCTTCGGAAAGATAGATGTCCGCAAGAACGCCGCCGACACTGGATTCTTTTGCGGAGGCTACGAACATATCCCTGATTCTGGGCGAGGGACCTTTGTTTACGAAGTAAAAAAAGATGAAGACTGCAACGAGAAGAATGACGAAAGTAACTCCAAACCAAATAAAGAATCGACCGACAATACGACCGATTAATGATATGATGCTGTTCTTACGCGTGCCCTTTGTTTTCTTCATACTATATTAATACCACATTTTTTGTGTTTTTCCTACTATATACATACCATATTTTGCGGATTCTCTCAACATTGTTTTATTTAATATTTCGAAACAGGGCGAATAAATGTCTATTAAGGGACAAAAGAATGAATTTTGAATTTTGTGTGCTAAAATAATGAGATTTCGTGCATTTTAATTTGAATTGTCAACAGAAAAAATATATAATAAGGTGTTATTTTATGGGCTTTATGGAATGATTTTCAGAGGATTCAGAGATAAACATGGATTATCGCGTCAGAAAAGCAGGCGGAAAATACTGGCTTATAGATTACGATCAGAAAGCATGGGAATTCAAAAAACCGTTTGCAATGAATGAGATCGGATATAAAATCTGGCTTCTTCTGTCCGAGGGAAAGGACGAGGAAGAAATATCCTTTGCGATCGCGAAAGAATACGATGCGGACGTTTCGGTTGTTTCCGAAGATGTCAGAAGTTTTATCGTAAATCTTGAAAAAATGAAATCTGAATAATCCGAAGGGTTCTTCGGACAGGGGAAGAATAATGAATGTTCTGCTTATAGGCGGCTGCGGCAGCCTTATCAACAATTTAATCGTCAAGTTTAAAAAAGAGGGACACAGGGTCTATCTCATAACGGGCAGCCGTTATAATAACGCACCCTATCAGAGAGTGTTCGAAAAATATAATTTCCCGTATGATGCTTCCTGCCTGAAGGAAATATTCGAAAGTGTCAAAGCCGATGTCACGATCTATCTCGGTGCTTTCGACACCAATTACAAATGGGACAACGAGGAAGCTCAGGCCGTACAGTATTCATCAGGACTTATGAATATACTTATGAGTCATTCGATGAACACCTCGGGAAAATTCATTTATCTTTCCAGTGAAGAAGTATTCGGACTCGGTTCGGAAAACAACCTGACAGAGTATGATGAAAAGACTTCGGCAACGGTAAAGGGCATGGTCTTCGCACAGGCCGAGGAAATGTGCGAAAGCTACAAATCATACAAAAATCTTGATCTGATCACACTAAGAATGGATCATCTTTTCACATTCCCCAAGAAAAGAAGCGAAGCGGTGGACATATGTGCGAAAATGTGTCTTGAAGCGCTTGAACAGAATACCATAACCATAAATCCGAACAATTCCTTTTCGCTTCTTTACGAATCGGATGCAGTTCAGTTTATTTACAATGTAGCAAAGGCAAAGAAACATAAATTCAGTCTTTACAATGTATCTTCCAACAAGGAGACCGATGAAAAGACTCTGGCAGAGATAGTGGCGAAACATATGGATTCGCCGATAGCGATCATCACAAAACCCACACCCGGAGTTCGACTTGTACTCTCAAGCAGACTGTTTGAGAGTGAATTCGGAAACAACACGATATGTAATCTCGATGCGGTAATTCAGAAGATTACATCCTATATGCAGAAAAACAGATATATCTTCTTAAACGATCTGGATAAAAAACCTCCGTTTTATCAGAGATTTCTGGACAAAGCGGGATGGGTCATTCATGCGATCATTCCTTTCATGGAAAATCTGGTCGCATTTATTCCATTTTTCATGCTGAACAACAGAGCCGTAGGTTCGCAGTATTTTGCAAACCTTGACTTCTATCTTTTATACGTGCTTCTTTTCGCGATCGTTTACGGACAGCAGCAGGCGATCTTCTCGGCTGTGCTTGCCGTTATCGGATACATTTTCAGACAGATGTACGACAGAACAGGCTTTGAAGTTCTTCTCGATTCGAATACATATGTCTGGATCGCACAGCTTTTCATTGTCGGAATGGCTGTCGGTTATCTTCGTGACCAAATTAAGAAACTTAAAAAAGAGAGTGTGGATGAAAAGGATTTCCTTTCTCTTCAGCTCCATGACATTCAGGATATCAATACCACAAACGTCAGAGTAAAGGATGCTCTTGAAACACAGATAGTTAATCAGAACGACTCCGTAGGAAAGATTTACAAGATCACTTCGACACTCGACCAGTACAGTCCCGAAGAAGTTCTTTTCTATGCGGCTGAAATGGTTTCAAATCTTGTAAAGAGCCGCGACGTTGCGATCTATGTTGTTTCCAATTCTCAGTTCGCCAGACTGTTCTCCGCAACGAGCGACAAAGCGAGAACTTTCGGTAACTCGTTAAGATACGGTGAACTCGGCGAGATGTATGAATCCATAAAGAATAAAGAGGTTTACATAAATCGAAGCCTGGACGAAAAATATCCGATGATGGCAAATGCCATTTTTGATGATGAAGACAGGATACAGATCATAGTAATGGTATGGACGATGCCGTGGGAGAACATGACACTCGGACAGTCCAATCAGCTTGTTATCATAAGTGCACTCATAAAGAATGCGGTCATCCGTTCCAGCCGCTACCTTGATGCTCTTGCCGAAAAGAGATATGTGGAAGGCACGAAGATCCTTGCGAAGGAAGCTTTCGAAGATCTGATGAAAGCTTACTTAAATGCAGAGAGAGAAGGCCTTGCGGAGTGTGTACTTTTAAGAATAGCCGAATCGGAAGAAAGTTATGCGGAGCTTGGAGCCAGACTTGAGAGACTTCTTCGTGAGTCGGATATCATGGGACTTATGGAAGACGGAAGACTTTATGTACTTCTTTCGAATACCCAGATGAACGATTCGGTTTATGCCATCAATCGTATGCATGAGAACGGTATTGAATGTGAATATGTGGAGGACGGCGTGAGATGCCTTCGTACGGAAGAGATCTGATCATATTTCTTGTGATGCTCTTAATAAACGCGATCGTTTCCGTCGTTTATTATCTGCTTGCAAGATTTGTGTTTGAATCAAAAGAAAGTAAATACAGCAAGGAAGAAAAGGACAAAAAGCACAGCCTTGAGATAAGACTTATCGTTATGCTTATCGTTCCGGTGATAGGACCGATATTCTTCATAGTATCATGGCTTATCTACAAAGTATTCTTCTCCGAACCGGTGGATCTGGAAGACGTTATCTTCAGCAAGGATAAGGTCAAATTCAATGTCCGTGCGGAAGAAGAAAAAGAAAGAAACCTTACTTCACTTGAAGAGGCAGTTGAGATCACCGACAAAAAGGAACTTCGTACTCTTATGATGAGCGTTGTCGGCGGAGATATCCGGAAGTTTCTTTCTTCGATCAATTTTGCGCTTACAAGTAACGATTCCGAGACGGCACATTATGCAGCCAGCGTAATGCAGGATGCATTAAACGATTTCAGGATCAATGTGGCCAAAAGGATAAAGAAAATGAACGAGGATGAAGACAACAAGGCAGTACATGCGGAAGCTCTCATCGAGTACATGAATGCAATACTTGAACAGAAAGTATTCATAGACATGGAACAGAGAGAATACGTGGATAAACTTGACGAGGCTGCCGACATTCTCTACGAAGAAGGCAGGGACAGGATAACAGAGGAACATATGGAAAAGGTTGCCTTAAGACTTCTCGAAACCGGAGAGTACGACAAGTGCGAAAAATGGTGCGACAGACTTAAGATAGTGCATCCTCTTACACTTGCGACATATACCTGCAGACTTAAACTTCTGTTCAACATGGGAAGAAAGGAAGAATTCTTCGAGACCATAGAGGAACTCAAGAATTCATCGATAGTTATAGATAAAGAAACACTTGAACTTATAAGAGTATTCAGACAAAACTGAAAAGGTCTTTTAGTTAATAAAGGGGTCGGAAAGGTTCTGACAAATGGTATCGCGTAGAAACCTGATAACGATTATTCTGATGATGATGACCATATTTTTTATGTTCCAGTTCACACAGGTCATCAAAGTCAGAAACAATCAGTATGATACAAATTTATATGCAAAAGAATCCGTTCTGGTGGAGAAAGAAAAATTCGATGCGGATGCCGCATGCGAATGGGTTGTTTATTTCGGAAAAACCGATACCGAAGCTTACGAAAGCGTGAAGGAATGGTGCGGTTATTCGAAAAAATATCTTAAAACTTTTTCGGATCTTGACGATGCGGATGTCCTCACTCTGAAGAGAGCAAGGCTTATAGTCATTGATGCCAAAGCTTCGGACTGCATCAATAAAGGCAAGACACTCGAAAAGATGGCAGAGTATGAAACACCGATGGTGTTCTTTGATCTTCCGGATGCGGAAAAGATCGCCACATCGGCACGTTTAAGAAGACTTTTCGGCATCAAAAAAACGGTGATGCCGGAAGTTGAAGTAAAAGGATTCCAGGTGTTCAAAGGATTTCTTCTGGGCGGAGAAGCGGCGTATATGCCTCAGAAAGAAGAAGAGGAAAAATACAACGATTTCGACTGTATGGTACCGTGGTTTAAACTCGGAAGCGGAACCAAAACATATGCCGTTGCGATGATGGATGAGGATGAAGTAAAAGCCAATGATTTCCCGAATCTTATCTGGAGCCACAATTACAAAGGCAATCTGATATATGTTGTGGCATTCGATCTTATAAACCGTGATACGGGAATGGGATTCTTAAGCGCGATAGATTATTCCGCAAACGAATACAGTCTTTACCCCGTTGTAAATGCTCAGAACATGGTTCTTTCCGATTTCCCGGTGATAACCGAAGAAAACACGGATAAGATCAACGAACTCTACAGTATGAATTCAATGAGCCTCTGTCGCGACATTACATGGCCGGTGTTCATTTCGATCTCAAGAAGATACAACCTGAAACTTACATGTTTTACAAACACCGGATTTTCTGAAAATGCGGGAAAACAGAATGAGGAATATCTCAATTTCTACCTTCAGCTTTTAAAGGAAATAGACGGCGAAATGGGACGAAGTCTCAATACAGAGTCAGATGACTTGAGCGAAAAGATAAAGAACGACGGTAAATTCTTTAACGGAAAGGAAAACGGCTACAGTTATTCGGCAGCTTATATTCCCGAGATGACCAGTGACAGCAGGGGTATTCTGAAAGAAAATGCATTCGGACTTCTGGGTGTTCATACGATCGCAGGAAAGAATACCGAAAATGCAGATATCATATCATATCTGGATGATACGATCACATATCAGGGTATTACCAATGTAGCCGATGAATATACTTATTCGAAAGAACTGAAATACAGATGCATGCTTACCGCGATAGGATATTCCAATATCCTTATCGATATGCATAAAGTTGGGTTCCCTGAAAGCAAAGATGACGAGTGGCAGAATTTCTCGAGAAAGATCTCATCAAATATTCATACTTTCTGGACGGGAAACAAAGAGTTTGATTTTACCGCATTGTCGGAAAGCGACACGAGAGCAAGGGTGTTCTTAAACCTTAAATACGATTATGAAAAGGCCGGAGATTCTCTGGTACTCAATACATCCAATGTGGATGAAGCATATTTTGTATTAAGAACTCACGGAGAGAAGATTACCTCTATTGAAGGCGGAGAGTATTCGTTCATGGAAGAAGGTGCATATCTTATTCATGCCACCGCTCCCAGAACGGTTATAGGATTGGGCAAATCAGATCGTATTTTCGAATATGACGGACTGCTCAGATAAAATAAATGGCAGAGGATTTTAAATGAGAATCTGTATAGTTGCCGAAGGCTGCTACCCTTATGTGGTAGGCGGTGTTTCAGGCTGGATCAACAGTATGATAAAATCATTTCCCGAGCACGAATTTGTTGTGCTGTCCATTATATCGGACAGGTCGTTGAGCGGGAAATTCAAATACGAACTTCCGGAAAATGTTACGGAGGTTTATGAAGCATATCTTAATGACGATGACTGGGGAAACAAACCCAAGGAAGGAAGAAGAACACATCTTTCACCCAAACAGTACAGAGCATTAAGAAGCGTTATCTTTAACTATGAACCCGAATGGTATGCTCTTTTCGATCTTTTCCAGAAAACAGCATTTTCGATCGACGATATCCTGATGGGTGCGGATTTTCTGCATATAGTTCAGGAATACTACGACAAGAATTTTTCACAGATAGTTTTCTCGGACTTCCTCTGGACGATGAGATCGATATACATGCCGCTTTTCCTCATAATGAAAACAAGGATCCCGAAAGCGGACGTTTATCACTGCGTTGCTACCGGATATGCCGGACTTCTGGGAAGTATGGCAAAGTATCTTCAGGGATGTTCGCTGATAGTGTCCGAACACGGTATATATACAAGAGAAAGAGAAGAGGAACTTTTAAAGGCGTCATGGGTTGCGGGTATTTATAAGAATATCTGGATAGAGCAGTTCAGAAAGATGTCCAAACTTGCTTACGACAGAGCAGATGCGGTCACGGCATTGTATTCACATGCGAAAGAACTCCAGATCGAACTCGGATGTAAGGAAAGCAAGATAACGGTAACACCCAACGGAATAGATGTTGGAAGATTCGACAATCTTTTGGGTAAATATGCCGATGAAGAAGATACGATCAATATCGGGGCAGTAGTCAGAGTTACTCCGATAAAAGAAATAAAGACCATGATCCGTGCGTTCGCTTTTGCGAAAAAGGAAGTACCCAATATTAAACTCTGGATTATGGGACCCACGGATGAGGACGAGGAATATGCAAAGGAATGCTATGAACTTGTCGAGATCATGGAAATAAAAGATGTTGTATTTACGGGAAGAGTGAATGTGGCGGACTATCTGGGACGTATGGATTTTACGATCTTAACCAGTATCAGTGAAGGACAGCCTCTTACCATTCTCGAAAGCTTCGCTGCCAAAAAACCGGTCATCGCCACGGATGTCGGAGACTGCAGGGAACTCATTTACGGAAGCGAGGAAGACAGTTTCGGCGCTGCGGGAATAATCTGTCATATCATGAATGTGGAAGAAATAGCACATGCCATTACCGAACTTGCGCTTGTTAAGGAAAAACGCATTCAGATGGGAGAAGCGGGATACCGGAGAGTGGTAAACGAATACAGGGTCGACATGATGAAAGAGAAATACGATGAGATATACAAATCGATGCGTGCAAAACTGTTTGATGAGACAACAAAGGAAAGGTGGACTGATTAAGTGGCCGGAATAGGTGTAAGACTTAATAAAATTTATGAAAAGAATACCATTACAACCAACATATTCGGTTTCGGATACAGTACGGTCATCACGATTGCACCGATGTTCCTGGTCATCGGAGCTGTTCTTATAATGCAGTATCTTCTCGGCTTTTCCAAACTGGGATACGCTTCGAGGGAACTATATGCATCCACCGTACTTTATATCTTTATCTTCGCTCTTTTGAGTGCATCACCGTTTAACGCCGTACTTTCGAAATACATGTCCGACGTTATTTACTGGGAAACTTACGAAGATATTATGCCGTGTTTCCATATCGGACTTTTAATGAATGTTACGTTGAGTTCGATCATGGGAATACCGTTTGTAATAAGAGAATATTTTGTCGGAAAGGTGGCGCTTCCTTTTGTCCTGGCAGGATATTTCGGATACATGGCACTTGTGCTGGTATTCTATACAATGCTTTATCTTTCGATCTGTAAGGACTACAAAAAGATATCGTATTATTTCCTTCTCGGAATGGGATTTACGATCCTTTTATCCCTCCTTCTTGTCAAAGTTTTCGGAATGGAAACCACGTTCGGAATGCTGGTTTCGCTCGATGCGGGATTTATGCTCATAGCTCTTCTTGAATTTGCAAAGGTAAGGAGTTATTTCAGAGAGAACTCGGGCAAATACAAAGAAGTGCTTGTTTATTTCAAAAAATACTGGCAGCTGGTTGTTACAAACTTCCTTTATACCTTAGGTCTTTATATCCACAATTTCGTATTCTGGACCACGGATATGCATATCATAGTCGTTAAATGTTTCGTGAGCATGATGAGCTACGATATGGCAACATGTCTTGCGATGTTTACCAATATATCAGCTACCGTAATATTTATATCCAGAGTTGAAATGTATTTCCATGAAAGATACAAACGCTATTCCGAGGCCGTTATCGGCGGAAGAAAAATGGATATAGAGGAATCCAAGAGAAGAATGTTCGGACAGCTTTCCGAAGAACTGTTAAACCTTGTCAGGATCCAGTTCATAGTTTCCGTTGTTGTATTCCTTCTCGCGATAATCTTCCTTCCGAGATTCGGATACGGCGGACTTGTTATGCAGATATATCCCTGCCTTGCAGCCGGATATTTCATTCTGTTCGTAATGTATGCGGAGATCATCTTCCTGTACTATTACAACGATTTTGACGGAGCACTTATTACGGCACTGGTATTCTGTGCATCGACTCTTATCGGTGCATGGTTTTCCACATTCCTTACACCGATCTGGTTCGGTATCGGACTGGTATTCGGATCCGCGATCGGTTTTATTACGGCTTACTTAAGACTCAGACATATTGAAAAGAATCTAGATATACATATTTTCTGCAAAGGTAACCTTATGACAAAAGGAGACGGCAAGAAACCGTCAAATCTTGTCTATTCGAGTCCGAAGAATAACTACAGGAGAGGCAGATAAAAATGGGAGAAGGATTTATAATTCAGACATTGTTAGTTGCGTTTGGCATTTCTTTGTTCGCTATCGCATTTGTTTCGCTCGTAAGGCGAAAGATGTCGGAGGTTGTTGTAATACCCTGGGGACTTGAAGCTCTGGTTTTTGTCATTCTCGGATTTGTTATCAGACCGGACGGATGGAAATCGTATATATCCCCGAGGGGTCTCGGACTTATCATCGTAATGGCTATCTGTGCGACCTATGCGCTGTATTTTTTCAGTATAAAGATCACAGAGATGTTGAAAAAAAATAACGAACTTGCAATTCAGGTGTCTCTTCTTAATACCGAAGTGGAAGAGCTTCGAAAGAAGATGGAAGAGCTGGAGGAAATAAATTCGGATAATGAGGAAGATACTGTTCGTAATTAATACTCTCGGACGCGGAGGCGCCGAGAATGCACTTATCCAGTTATTGAACAAAATCGATAGAGAAAAATACGGGATCGATCTTTATGTGATCCTCGGTCAGGGAGAACTTGTTAAAAAAATTCCGGAAAATGTCGTTCTTCTTAATGAAGGATATGATGATTCCTCGGTTCTTTCCGCCGAAGGCAAGTCACGTATGAAAAAGAATATCTTAAGATCCGTCTTCAGGAAAGGAAGCATTTTTAAAAACATATTCTATCTGATCTCTATATTTTTTGAAATGCTCGGAAGAAAAAAAATACTTGCGGACAAACTTCTCTGGAAAGTACTTTCGGATGCATCGGACAGATTCGATACCGAATACGATCTGGCGGTTGCTTTTATAGAGGGAGCATCTGCGTATTACGTTCACGATCATGTAAAAGCGGCGAAAAAGGTTGCATTTTTCCATACCGATTATGAACGTGCCGGGTATTCAAGAAAAATAGACAGATGTGTGTATAAGGATTTTGACAGGATCTTTTGCGTCTCGGATGAAGTCAGAAAAAAATTCGAGAAGGTTTATCCCGAATGCGAGGGCATGACGGATACATTTGAAAATATAATCGATAAGGAATCCATTCTGAAAAAAGGTGAGGAGAACATTCCGTTTGACGAAGATTTTGACGGAATCAAAATTCTCACTCTCGGAAGACTTACCGAACCGAAAGCCATTGAAATATCGATCGAGGCGTGTTCCGTTCTTGTAAACAGGGGTGAAAACGTAAGATGGTATGTACTCGGTGAGGGCGATCTTAGAAAGAAACTCGAAGAACAGATCGCCGGACTGAATCTGGAAAAGATATTTTTGCTTCCCGGTGCCGTGGATAACCCGTATCCGTATCTGAAAAAATGCGACATATATGTTCAGGCCAGCAGATACGAAGGAAAGAGTGTGGCGCTTCGTGAAGCCCAGGCGTTTGAAAAACCGATGGTTGTTTCCGATATCGACAGCAATCTTGAACAGGTTACGGATATGGAGGATGCTCTGGTCAGCGCTCTTGATCCCGAAAAACTGGCGGATAAGATCGGAATGCTCATTCACGATGAAGACCTTGGAAAAAGGATCGCGATGAATGCCGGAAAGCGTTTCAGCGACGGAACCGATGATCTGAACAAACTTTTAAATATGGCATAAAAAATTATTACTGGCATTAAAAATATTAAGAAAGCCGGAAAAAGAAATGGGTAAAAAACGAAAGAAAGTGCTTGTTATCATTCCCGCATACAACGAGGGAAAGAACATCGGCGCACTTTTGGAAAAACTTGAGAGAAAAGACATTTCGGATATCTGTGATATCCTTGTGATTAATGATGCTTCGACGGATGATACCGGTCAGATCGTCAGAAGCCGTTCACACAAGGTTATAAGAAATGTATTCAATCTCGGATACGGAAGCGGATTGCAGGCAGGTTACAAATATGCCAAGAGATACAATTACAGTTTCGTGATCCAGATGGATGCGGACGGACAGCACGATCCCGAAAATGTACTTAAAATATACAAAGCTCTGACAACGACGGATGAAAACAATCTTGTTCCGGACATTGTGCTCGGATCGAGATTCCTTAAGGATTCGCCCGAATACAAATCATCTTTTGCAAAGGACCTCGGTTATTTCCTTTTCAGGAGTCTTATCAGGATCCTGACGGGAAGAAAGATAAAAGATCCGACAACGGGACTTCAGGGACTTTCAAGAAGAGCATTCTGCTACTATGCGGGATATGAACATTTTGACGATCAGTATCCCGATGCAAACATGATCCTGCAGATGATAATGCTCGGATATGAAGTAGTGGAGATCCCGGCACTGATGCATCACAGGGTCTCCGGGAAAAGCATGCATTCGGGGATCAAACCCATTATTTACATGATAAGGATGTGTTATTCGATTCTGGCTGTTTGGATCAGGATTAAGATTTTAAAAACGGACCAAAAGGTAAAACCGAATGATTCGCTTGCTACTTAACAAAAACAAATACAGTTTTTCCGAATATGATCTTTCGGATGATAAGATCGATCCGGTAAATCCCGCGAGAGGATGGTACAAGATATATTACTTTGTTCTGAATGACGGGTCTGACAGAAAGCATGTGGTGAGAGAACTGAGAAAAGAACAGTCGCTTGCCATGGTATTCATTGACATTGCGGATATGGAAAACGATATTCCGACCGAGAACGAAAAAAAAGAAATATACGAAATCCTTAAAATCTTCTCGGATAACGGAAAAGACATAATATTAAGATTTGCCTACGATCATACCGGACATGCCAAGGAGAGGGAACCGGCGAATTTTCACAGGGTACTTTCTCATGCGAAGAGCATTGTAAAATTTCTTAATGAATGCGATATAAAAGTTTTTATCGTTCAGGGCGTGCTTATCGGAAACTGGGGCGAGATGCATTCTTCGATCTATGCAAATGACGAAAAGATGCAGCTTGTTGCCGAAGAGTTTAGATCCATAAAAGAATCGTATCTGGCTGTAAGAAAACCTTCGCAGTGGAGGATTATCAATTACGGTTATGCCAAGACATTAAGGTTTGAAGATTACAGAATGGGATTGTTCAATGACGGAATGTTCGGTTCGCAGACCGATCTCGGAACATACGGGATCCATTCGAAGATCGATGTCGGATACCGTGACAGCTGGGTAAGGGACGAAGAGTTTGATTTTATCGGTGAGATGTCACAATACGTTCCGATCGGCGGTGAGACCGTGGAGGAAAACGAAAACGCTCAGGTAAACTCGCAGTGCGTTGTGGATCAGCTAAAAAGAACCGGAATAACGTATTTAAACAGCGAGCATGACAGGGCGCTTCTCGAAAAGTGGAAACAGACTCCCTATTACGACAAGAAAAACAAACAGAGTCTGACACTTTATGAGTATGTTTCACTTCATCTCGGATACAGATTTACCGTTAAAAAAGCGGCAGTTTCTTTTAACAGGGATGAATCGGTCACGATAAACGTAATAATTGAAAACGAGGGTTTTGCACCCATATATGAAGACGCTGATGTGTATATTGAGATATCGGACGGGAACGAAAGCGAAAAACATGCGATATCCCGGGGATTAAACGGTATTTATTCATCCGAAACCAAAACACTGAGCGCTTCTTTCAGACAAAGAAGAGGGGAAGTAAAGATTTACGCCGTAAGAAATAAGGACGGAAAAACGATCCGTTTCGCCAATATCAGCGATGATTCCGGCGTGGTAACGGTCGGAAGACTGGAAACAAAACAATGAATGAAACAATATACTGGATAATTGAATATGTAAAGGTACTCATAGGATTCGGCCTTGTCTTTTTCGTATGGCCGATGATAGTTTTTCGCGGACTGTTAAAAGAAAAGACAAGGACTTTTCAGTTTGGATTCTGTGTGACCGTTATGACAACTTTGATCAATTTTGCGGTTATTTTCCCGGGACTTTTTCATATTCTCAATGTCTGGGTAATAAGGAGCCTGTTCTACGGAGTATTTCTGTTTGCATTTGTCAGGATGCTTCGTATAGAAAAGATCAATTTCAAGAAAATAAAATATACTTACACCGGAACAATGGGCAGAAAAACACTGTTCAGGGAGATCGGCGGGAAAATAGGCGAAGCATTTAAGAACATGCTCAAAAAGATAGCGGTCTTTTTCGGCGACAACAAATTCGTCTACATTTTCCTGATCGTTATCCTCCTTTATTCCATGCTTTACTTTACATGGAATGCTTTTCAGAACTATTCCTACGGTGCGAGTGACATGTATACCCATAACAAGTGGATATACGGGCTGGTAGAAGGAGAGGCGTATTCAGCCGGAATCTATCCCGAAGGAATGCACTGCTTTATATATCTGCTTTATGCACTGTTCGGCATCAGGATATATTCATCCCTTCTTTTTGTTGCCGGTATCAATATAGCAGTGACACTCGTTTCGCTTTATATTCTTTTCAAGGAAATGTTTAAGTGGAAATATTCTCCCGTTCTTGCAGTGGGTCTGTTTTCAATCCTTGATGTAAAGATGATATATCCTGTATTGAGCGTATCGAGACTGGCGTGGACCATACCGCAGGAATTCGGATATCCGATGATATTTCTTTGCGGTGCGTTTCTTTTGAGATATCTGAAAGATGAGAAACGTGAATCGTGGAAAAAACTCTTTAACGAAAATCTGGTCATCTTCATGCTTGCCCTTTCGGGTACGATAGAGGTGCATTTCTACGTAACGATCATGGCATTCTTCGTATGTCTGATGATCGTGTTTGCAAAACCCGTAAAGGTATTCAAACCGAAGAATCTCGGACAGATATCGCTTGCCATACTCATGGGTCTTTTCATTGCATTTGTTCCGATGCTTGCGGCACTTGCAACCGGAAAGAAGTTCCAGGGCTCGGTAAACTGGGCTTTGAGCATTATCAAAAACTCCGTTTCCTACGAAGATTCAGGATACCAAAACAACAATGATGATCTTGTATTGCATACTGCTGATGAAGAAGGTTCTGTACTGAATGTTTCAGTGAATGCGGATCCCTCAGATAATTCAGAAACTGAATCTGTTAATCAGATTGCATTTAATGATCCCGATGATGTTACTGTCGGAAATTCGTACGGTGTAACGGATTCCTCTTTGGATAATCACACAGCTGAGATTAAGGAAAACGGCGGCTCTGTAAAGACGCTTCTGCTTTCCGCTGTAAACGGAAAAACGAGCCGTGCAAGAAAGATAAAAAGAAGCGGAAATTCCGAATCCGCGATCAAAACAAAACTTAAAAAGATTTATGATAATACATATATTTTCATGAACGGCGACAAGAGAGCAAAAGTTCTTCTTATTATGCAGCTTGTCGGATTTTTGATCTGGCTTGCGCACAGGATCGCAGCGATCTTCATTAAAAAGAACGATGAGGACTATGACTCCGCTCGTTACGACGGATATCTCATGATCGTACTGATGGGTATCTGCTTCACGCTTTTAAACAGTCTTAAATCACTCGGACTTCCCGAGCTTCTTGAGGCGGGAAGAATATGTGCGGTAACACAGATGCTCGCACTGGGAGTGTTCTTTATACCTGCGGATCTTATCCTTTCACTGCCTTTTTACAGACTGAACAAAATAGTGAGTGTTGTCCTTGCAGTGGTTTCATTTACCGCAATGGTAGTTCTTACTGTTAAAACAGGCAACTATCACGGATTTTTGTATTACTGTCTCGGAAGATACAACGGAGCGGTAAAATGTACGATAGCGATAACCGATGAAGTAAGACCGGAAGAGTTCACAATAGTATCCACCACAGATGAACTTTATCAGATAATCCAGTACGGCTATCACGAAGAGCTTATCGATTTCGTCAACTCGTTTTCGCATGAGGATTCTTATACGCTTCCTACAAAATACGTTTTCATTTTTGTCGAGAAAAAACCCATTCAGTATCCGCACTATCATTTTGCGGCAGGACCCAAATGGCTGGCACTTGAAAAATATCCGGCATATTTCGGTACATACGTAAGTCAGCATCCCGATATAATCGCAAGCGAGATATCGGAAGAAGCGGCAGAAAAAGATTACGGCAAATTTGCCCGTATTTCGCACGAAGTATATACCAATCTTGAACTTCGTACCGCTCTGGAATCCAAAGCATATGCATGGTGCCAAAAATTCGGCGAATTATATCCCGGCGAACTGCATACGTATTACGAAGACGATGATTTTGTATGCTATTATTTTGAGCAGAATCAGAGAAGCATTTATGAATTGTCCATAATGAAGGAATAAAGACAGGTAATATGGAAAAACTTGCTAATAAAGATGGAAAACACGCCGGGCTTGTCATAGCTTCCGTTTTGGCGGGTATACTGTTTCTTCTGTTTTTTTCAGGTTCCACAAGTCCGCTTTCGGGGAATTTTTACTGTCTTGATTCAGCCTTTTTCCAGGGCGTCGGAAAACTGATGAACAGTGGATATGTGATGTACAGGGATATCTTCGACGAGAAGGGTCCTTTTATGTTTTTTATTGAGGCTCTCGGATATTCCTTCGGAGGAAGATACGGAGTCTTTTTTATCCAGATCCTTTTTATGAGTGCATCAATCGTAATGCTTAAAAAATGTGTTGACGTTGCACGGACAGAAAATAAAATCTTTGTTTTCATTACGGCTCTGATGCTGTTTTTTATAAATCTTTCTTTTTCGTTTGACTGCGGGAATCTTTCGGAAGAATATGCACTTCCTTTTCTCTTTTTTACACTTTATATCCACATAAGATCAAACAGGGATAATGACATAAAAAAGATATACATGTACATCATGGGTGCAGGCTTCGGCATTATCGCTTTTACCAGAGTAACGAATGCCGTATTTATCTGTGTGTGCATGGCGTATTATCTGTTATCATGTTTGGTGAAGAAAGAAATAAAAAAGGCATTTCTTCAGACGTTAAGGTTTCTGGCGGGATTCTGTCTGGCTATAGCACCTTTTATGATCTATTATGCTCTGAAGGGTGCTCTTTACGATATGATATTTGCAACGTTCATATTCGGATTCAGATATGCGACCAAAGGAAGTTTTTTGACTCGTTTTCTTAATCTCAGATGGCCTGAAACGGTATCGTTTGCACTCATATATGTATTTTCCGTGATAAACTGCCGAAAAAACATTAAGAAAGTACTGTTTCTTTGCATATCATTCTTTTTTAACATGTTTGTCTTGATGCTCGGGTATTCGTTCTCGCATTACTATCAGATAATATGTGTAGCAATAGTTGCGGCATGGATATTAATGTTTGAGGAAAACGAAGCCGGCATTAAAGCAGGAATGGTTACCTGTGTGATCGCGGGATTTACGGTGTTTAATTCATACGGGATATTAACTCAGTCCGCGAGAGCCGTATCGGTCATATTTTTAAACAGTGAGAAAACAGCACAAAGCCTTCCGGGTAAGGCTTTTATGAAACTTAACGAAAAGTACGACCTGGATTACTGCGGTTATAAAAGAAAAGAAAGATACGAAGATCTGATAAGCCGGATCCCCGAAGAGTATCATGATTCGGTATATTCTTATTCGGGCGGATCGAACTGGCTTTTATATTCGGGCATGAACCCTTATAATAAGTATTGTCAGACAGCCGATAATTTTGCTTCGATGTCGGACAAGGTGGCCGGTGAGATAGAGTATATGTTTAAGAATGATCCGCCGGCATATGTGATCACTTCTTCGGAGGCCGAGATCAAAAACGAAGCGGTATCCGAAATACTTGAAAACGATTACGTGATCGTATATTCAAACGAGAAGCTTGTGTTGAACAAAAGCAGATCTTTAAGCGATAACAATTCAACGGAGTAATATGAATAAAAAAAGCAGAACCGAATATTCCGCGATCAATTCTTCCGTTGCGGTGGCAGCCCGTGTCAGTGCCATACTTTTGGGTTACATTGCAAGAGTGGTATTCACGCATACTCTGAATGAAGACTATGTCGGTATCAACGGACTGTTCGGTAATATCCTGAATATTCTGTCAATATCCGAACTCGGAGTCGGTACGGCGATCACATTTGCCCTTTATAAACCGATAGCCGAAGACGATATCGAAAAGCAGAAATCTCTTATGCTTCTGTTTAAGAGGTTTTATTTCTTTGTCGGTTCTTTTGTTCTTGTCGCAGGCCTTTGCGTGATCCCTTTTCTTGATCTTATGATGAAGAATACTCCCGATGTGGACCATCTGATCTTCCTTTACGTCCTTTTTCTGATAAACTCCGTATTATCCTATGCGATCATTTATAAAAGGACACTTATCGATGCGCATCAGATGAATTATATAAGCGTTATCATTCAGACCTCTGCATGGGCGGCTGCATCGGTACTTCAGATAATCTTCCTTCTTGTTACGAAAAATTTTGCGGTCTATCTGATCATAATGATAGCAGGTACTTTAACCGGGAATATCATGATCACGATAAAAGCAAATAAAATGTTCCCGTTCCTTAAGGATAAGAATGTAAAAAAACTGTCCAAGGAAGAGATGTCGGGTATCGTTAAAAATATCAAGGGCATGCTTTTCCATAAAGCCGGAGAGGCCATGGTCAACAATACCGACAATATCCTTATTTCCGCTCTGGTATCCACGGTAAGTGTCGGACTTTATTCGAATTATTATCTGGTCATAGGCTCTGTCAGACAGGTGCTCAATCAGATGTTTCAGGGCATAACGGCTAGTGTGGGAAATCTCGGTGCACTTGAGAACGATAAACATATAAGAAAAGTTTACGAGGCTTCATTCTTCCTTGCACAGTGGGTTTTCGGTCTGTTTGCGATATGCATGTTCCAGGCACTGGATGCTTTTGTCGGATTCAGCTTCGGTGAGAAATATGTGTTTACCAAAGAAATAACACTGATCCTCTGCATTAACTTTTATCTTCTCGGTATCAGACAGCCGACGCTTATTTTCAGGGATACAATGGGGCTTTTCTGGTATGACAGGTATAAATCGATCGCAGAAGCGATAATAAACCTTGCAGCCTCGGTAATACTCGGAAGGATATACGGTGTGTTCGGGATCTTTCTCGGAACTCTCATAGGTACCGTAACGACTTCTTTGTGGATAGAACCTTTTGTTCTTTACAGGAAGAAATTACATTTCCGCGTCTCGTCGTATTACGGGAAACTGCTTATCTATATTCTTGTGTTTGCTAGTCTCTTTTATCTTGAAAATCTTTTGTGTTCGTATATCGGGAACGAAAACTTTTTATTCGCGATCCTTCGTGCGATCATATGCTTTGTGATCACAAATGTCGTATTCCTTGTCATTTACGGAAGAACTCCCGAATTCAGGATGCTAAAGGAAAAGGGACTGTCAGTGATGAGAAAAAAAATAGGGAAGGGTTCAGTTAAAAACGATGATAACGTAATGACCGAAACCGAAGAGACCGTAGTAGAACTGGCAAAACGATATTTTAAGGGAGAAGGATTCGAAGGGATAGAACTGAATGAAAAGAACATTCCGGAGATAACGGATCTTGCAAAAAAACACAGTATTCTTCCCTTACTTTCGGAAGGTTTGTCCGAAAATGAGAATGTTCCCGGGAATATCAAACAGATCCTTGAGAATGAATCGTCGGGTGTCATCATAAATAATTACAGACTGCTTTTTGCAAGCAGGGATATCATAGGAGTTCTTAAAGAAAACGGCATCGGGGCATGTGTATTAAAAGGTGTGTATGCGGCATCTTTTTTCAGGACACCGGAGTTGAGAAAAAGCAGCGATACGGATATACTGATAGAAGATCCCGAAAGACTGGAAGAAGCAATAGATATTCTTTGTAAGAACGGATTTACGCTTGCCGAAAAACAGGTTGCTCTTCATCATGCGGTACTTCATAAAGATAATCTCTGTACGGAACTTCACACGATGCTTGCGGAACCTTTCGACAACAAAGAAATTAACGATTACATGGGAAAAGAATATTCAAGAGCAGCTGAGCATACGATGATAAAGGACTGTATGGGAGTGGAGCTTCCGGTTCTGGATGATGCTTACAATGCATACGAACTTCTGCTTCACATGCTGCAGCATTTTCTCAGGGAAGGCTTCGGATTAAAGATGCTTCTCGATTGGTGTTTCGTTTTGAACAGAGAGTGGGATGAGAAGGACAGAAAAGAATATTTAAGGCTTGTAAGAGAAAGCAGGATAAAAGGTTTTTCGGATACGGTCACGCTTTCATGTGTCAGATATCTCGGTCTTGACAAAAAGAAAGTTGAATGGATGGATACCGACAGGGATACGGATGCCGAAGGATTTTTCCTCGATGTGATAAAGGCCGGAGAATTCGGAAGAAGAGAAAACAACAGAATGGTTGCGTTACGGGGACAGGGAATATTCGATTACATCAGAGAGTTCCATCATCAGATGCATCTTAATTTCCCGAAAGGCGGAAAAGTATTTATCATCTGGCCGATACTCTGGACAGCCACTCTGATAAGATTCTTAAATAATAACAGAACCGTCAGAGGAGTTTCGGCAGGCGTGTATATAAAAACCGCATCCGAAAGAAGTAAGCTTGTTAAGGAAATGCGGATTTTCAAACACTGAGATTCAGATATAACAGAGAGATAAAAATGAGCGGTGTAAACAACGATTACGAAATTGATTTTGTTTTGACATGGGTGGACGGAAACGATCCGGCATGGCAGCAGGAATACAGAAAATACAAGGGAACTGAAGAAGAGGATTTTGCTTTCAGATACAGGGACTGGGGATTTTTAAGATACTGGTTTCGAAGTGTCGAAAAGAATGCTCAATGGGTAAGGAAGATTCATTTTGTGACCTGGGGACATGTTCCGTCATGGCTTGATACTTCAAATCCCAAGATAAACATTGTTAAGCATGAAGATTTTATCCCGAAGAAATTCCTTCCGACTTTCAAGAGTACGACAATAGAACTGTTCTTTCAGAACATTGAAGGACTGTCCGAACATTTTGTATATTTTAACGATGACTGCTTTTGTATAAATCCCATCGGGAAAGAATATTTTTTCAAAGACGGAAAAACGGTGGATATGCTGAGTTTTGAACCTGTCTGTGCATATTCATATTCGCTCTGGGGATATATGAAACTTAACGACTCAACGGTCATCGGAAGGCATTTTGACAAAAAAGAAGGAATAAGAAAAAATCCGGGACATTATTTTTCGCTGAAATATCCACTCAAATACAGGCTGTACAATATTGTGGAATGTGCATTTCCTTCGTTTACAAGTTTTATAATCCCGCACAATCCTTCGCCGATGTTAAAGAGCATTTATAACGAGATCTGGGAATGCGAAGAGGAGACGCTCAAAGAATCCTGTGTGAACAGATTCAGGGATAAGAACGATCATTCACAGTTTTTGTTCAGGCAGTGGAATCTGCTTAAGGGAAATTTCGTTCCTTCGAATCCGTATAAGTATTTCAGATATTTCGTCATCGGAAGGGACGATGAGAATATCGCGAAAACCATTCTCGGAAAAAAGATAAAAACAGTCTGCATCAATGACGGAAGCGTCGGAGACAGTATAGATTTCGAAAAGAGCCGTAAGACAGTGTCGGATTGTTTTGAAAACAGATTTCCCGAAAAGTGTTCTTTTGAAAAGGATTGATCGGAGATATATGAAAAAAATCGTGTTTTTCAGCGGCGGGATCGACAGATCGGGCGGAACCGAAAGAGTGCTTTCCATAATCGCATCCGGACTTGCTGCAAGAGATTACGAAGTGATCATTGTCAGCATGTGCGGTGAGAAAAAAAGTCACTATCCGCTTGACGAAAGAATAAGAATATACTACATGGAAGCTCCGGGATTTTCCAAAAGGATCATTGGCAATATCCGGAAACTAAAGGATATTGTCGTTAAAGAAAAGCCCGATTACTGGGTGGATGTCGATATTATTCTGGGACTTTATACCGTTTTTGTAAAAAACAGACAAAAGGGTATGAAATGGATCTCATGGGAGCATTTTAACTACTATACCAAATTTCCGTATTATGCCGGATTAAGAAAATTTACCAGAAGAATGGTCTGCAAAAAGAGCGATTATCTGGTTGTTCTTTCGAAAGAGGATGAAGGATACTATCGCAGCAACGAGAAGATAAAAGGCGAGCTTCTCAGTATTCCGAATCCTTCGCCATATGAGGCAAAAGAAAGTACGAAAGAACGCGAAAAGACTGTTCTTGCTGCAGGACGACTCACTGCAATAAAAGGATTTGACATGCTTTTGGAAGCATGGAGCAAAATTGAGAACGAATTTCCCGACTGGAAACTCGTCATTGCCGGCGAAGGCGAAGAAAGAGAAAAACTTGAAGGCATGATAGCATCAATGAAAATAAAAAGAGCCGAACTTCCCGGATTTATTGAAAACATGCCGGACATGTATGAGAAAGCTTCCGTTTTCGTTCTTTCTTCCAGAAATGAAGGATTCGTCATGGTACTTCTTGAAGCAATGTCGTTCGGACTTCCCTGTGTGGGATTCGGATGCAAAGCCGGTGTGAAAGAACTCATTATTGACGGAAAGAACGGATTTGTTGCCGAACCTGAAGACTGTGACGATATGGCCGAAAAGTTAAGGAAAGTGATGTCCGATGAAGAGCTGCGAAAGAAAATGTGCCGGTATTCGACTGAGCATGTAAGATCATTTGATATCGACTGTATTCTCGATCTTTGGGAAAATCAGATATTCGGGAAATAAATCTTCGATCTTTTCATGCATGAAATAGCATTATTGATGCATGAATAAGGTTGACTTGTATGCGAAAAAATGGTTAAATATAATAGAATTATTTTATGGAAAGAATATTGAATTCATCAGTGAATGAAAGGATAAAAAAATGAAGAATTACGAAAAACCTGTTATTATTACAAATGACGAAATTGCAGAAGGTGTATATGCTGCCAGCGGTGACTGCTATACATTTACGGCTGAGATCAAACAGAAACCCGAAATCGGAAGAGGAGACTACAGAATTCAGGTTAACGGAAAACATGATGCAGCAGATAATCATCACAGTTCGGAAAGAACGGTTCAGATTACTTTTAACATGAATGTTAAATATAAAAACAGTCTTGCACAGACTGTAATCGGAGACGGTACGTCAATGCTTACATTGACATATGTTGACGGAGTTAACGGTTCTTATCATAATAACGGCCATGAAAATATCGGTCTGGGCGACTTATTTGTTGAGGCAGATCCCGGTCTGGCTATTACAGGTGTCAGTTGTACTTATTGCAATCATACCTGTACTTATGCCGGTCACTGATTACAGTTTTAAAATTTCGATTCACCCCAGGTATCATTTACCTGGGGTTTTCTTTTGATAAAAAACGTATTATTGATTATAATAGAAAAGTATAAATATGTATTTTTCTTTGGAGTAATGATCAATGTCGAAGTTAACTGACAACATTCGCTTTTATCTGGGCAGGATAAAAGCCGGGAGATTGAAATCCATGCGCTTACAGGCGTTATGGATATACGGCTATGCAAAACATTATTTTTTGCATATGCTTTTCTACACAGTTCTCGGCCTGGCAGGGATCGTCGTTTCATTGCTTCTCGGACTGGTTTCAAGGGATCTGGTCGATATCATTACGGGACATAAGACCGGGGAAGTGGTCAAGTATTTTGTAATGATGATCGTATACAATCTTGTTTCTCTGGGTGCAACCCAGTTAACATCCTATATATCTTCGTGGATAAGCATGAAAGTTGATGCTGAGATAAAAGCGGATATTTTTTCCAAAATACTCGTGACCGACTGGGAAGCACTGACGTCATATCATACGGGAGATCTTCTTACCAGATGGGGTTCTGATGCAAGTAATATTTCAAACGGGGTACTTAATTTCCTTCCGAATGTGATCATTTATCTGGCAAGATTTATTTCCGCTTTTGCGATGATCATATATTTCGATCCTTCGTTTGCGCTTTTTGCTTTTGCCGGACTGCCGGTAACGTTCATTCTATCGAGAACACTTTTGAAAAGAATGGTGAACAACAACGAGAGAAGCGCCGCAATGAGTGCGAAAATGTCGGGATTCAACCAGGAAGCATTCTCGAATATCCAGACGATCAAAGCTTTCGACCTTATCAAACTCTATGTTGAAAATCTGAAGCTCATTCAAAAAGAATATATATCAATGAAACTGGAGTTCCAGAGAATGTCGATATGGACAAGCGTTCTTTTTACGACTGTTGGAATGATCGTTTCCTATTCCTCTTACGGATGGGGAATCTACAGAGTCTGGAGCGGTGCCATTTCATACGGAACAATGACAATGTTTCTCGGTTTATCCGGTTCACTGACTGGGGCGTTAAACAATCTTACATCGATCGTACCTTCAATAATAAGTCTTACCACATCCGCGGGAAGATTAATGGATATAGTCGAGATGCCCAGAGAAGACTATTCCAACGATGATAAGGCTATGGCATTCATGGAAAAGTATAAAAACGAGGGCATAAGTCTTAATATATCTGATCTGACATATAAGTATAAAACAGGTACGGAAAATGTATTCGAGAATGCATCGATGTATGCTCATCCTCATGAAATAGTTGCACTTGTGGGGCCTTCAGGTGAAGGAAAGACTACAATGCTCAGGTTATTGCTTTCGCTTATCTTTTTGCAGGAAGGAAAGGCGTCATTATATAACGGTTCCGATGAGGATAAAGCGACGGAATTTCTTGAACTGGATCCTTCTGCAAGAAAGATGTTTTCTTACGTTCCTCAGGGAAATACTCTCTTTTCGGGTACGATTGCCTATAATATGAGATGTGTCAAACCCGATGCAACGGACGAGGAGATAATTGAATCGCTTAAGATCGCGTGTGCATGGGATTTTGTTAAAAAACTTCCCGACGGAATAAACAGTGAGATAAAGGAAAGAGGCGGAGGATTCTCGGAAGGTCAGGCTCAAAGACTTTCCATTGCAAGAGCTATCATCAGGAAATCTCCGATCCTTTTGCTTGATGAAGCCACAAGTGCACTGGATGTAAAGACGGAAAGACAACTTTTAAAGAATATCATGAAAGACGATTATCCGAGAACCTGTATCGTTACAACACACAGACCTACCGTTCTGACTATCTGCAACAGGGTGTACGAGATAAAGAACAAGAAACTCAATGTGCTTGATGATATTGAGATTGATAAACTGATAAGGGATTTTTAAAAAAACAGGCATCAGTGCCTGTTTTTTAAATTATGTATAAAACTGCTTATGGGTTTTCTGAACGGAAGAAGAAATAACCATACATTATAGGATATAATGTAAAACGGATTTTTTGATCTGTACAATCTGCCGTTATGATAAAAAGAACTCATGATCCCGTATACCTGAGAGATATTTAAAGGACCTTCTATTTCGGATTCGTTGTCGCCGACGAAGAACAGACTGTCGCCCCGAATCTTGTATACGCGATGCAACACAAATTTTCCGCTTTTTCTTTTATACAGTAAAACATCTCCGCGTCGAATCTTATGATTTCTGAGAGGGGAGATGATTACTTCATCACGTTCCGGTACTATAAGCGGGTACATACTGTATCCTATCGGATGCAACTGAACGCTTTTGTTTTCGGAAAGAAGCTCTTCTATTCTAATTTTCCGATTCTGATCATTATACATAGATATTTTTCCAAAATGAAAGACTTACACAACAATGACATTGTAGCATTATTAAACATGCAATGCTATAATTATATTAAATAAATGCCGGAGGATTTTATGCGAAGAAACGGTGCATTTTATTTAAAAAACATATCGGGAGTTTCTTACATTATACCGATCGGACAGATGGCGGCGGATCATATGAAAAGCGTCATGATAAATGCCGTCGGTGAATTAATCTGGAACCTTATGTCCGAAGAAATATCCCGGGAAGAAATCATTCAAAAATGTATAGTTTATTTTGAAGCCGAGGGTGATGAAAAAGAAATAATAATCTCGGATGTGAATGCTTTTCTGGATCAGATGATACAAAACGGAATGATAGCGGAGAGCATGCATCCGGATTTGGGACTCGATCTTATAAAATGTATTGAAATAGCTGGAATAAACGTGAGTTTTTACGGCGATAAAGAATGTCTTACGGACGGGTTCGATGCGTTTGAGAAGAAACCGGATTTTGAAAACGAAACCTTTGAAAAATCCGGAATTAGAATAGAAATAGTTCACCGTATTGTTCCGATGACTTTGAACGGCAAAACAATAGTAAGGAATGCACCGGTAAATACGGTTGAATGTGAAGACAGGTATCTGCTTGATTTTTCCGAAAGCAGGGAGATAATGGAATGTCATTTGAAAAAGGACGGAAGTCTCGCGAGATTTTATACTTATTCGAAAATGAGCGATTCCGGCAAAGAGATCCTTTTTCATGCGATAAGAACCGTATTTCTATTTAAAGCATTACAATCAGGAATAGCGGCGGTTCATTCCGTATCGATCGAATATAAGAATAAAGCATGGCTTTTCAGCGCATCCTCCGGGACGGGGAAAAGTACTCATGCAGATCTCTGGAAAAAACTGTTTGATGCTGATATCATAAACGGTGATCTTAATCTTATAGGCATTAAAGAAGATAAGGCAGTGGTATACGGACTTCCGTGGTGCGGTACGAGCGGGATATTCTCGGTTAAGGAATACGAGCTTGGCGGGATAATCTTTTTGAAAAGAAACGAAGCCAATTTTATTGATGAGATTCCGGATGCAGAGAAAAGCTTTATCCTTCAAAAAAGACTGATCTCACCGATATGGGATGAGAATATGGCGGATATTCAGATCGACCTGATCGGAAAGATAAGCGATAAGATCATACTGGCGAGACTTAACTGCAATATGAATGATGAAGCAGCTATAGTCATGAAGGATTATATAGATTCACATCTGTAACTTTATACATAAATTGATTCGTAAAAAGGAGGTATATTATGATTGGTTTGGTTGGTTTGAACTGGTTTAACCAGAATAATACCGTGGGACGTGATCTTTGGGCAATTACACTTGCGGAAGGCGGCGGAAATCCCGGAATGAAAGTTAATCCCATTTATGTAAAAAAAGATGCAGAAGAGATTAATAAATCCGTAATAAGCGAAACGGATGCGTCACTTGAATCCGATTCGACGGAAAGCGATGATCTGAATGAGGAAGCATCTTTGGATGATTCGGATGTATCCGATGAAATTGAATATTTTGACAGTTACGGGGAGGCAGAGTAATGGACTTTTTGCTGTTAAGCGCCAATGAAACGCTTGAAACACTGAATAATGTTGAAGAAGGTTTGTCATCCTTAAACAATTCGGCATTTTCCTTATACGGGATATTTTTATCGCTGGCAAGTATTTTTGGTATAGGTGTATCGGCTCTGGTTGTCATCTTATCCGTGGCTGCATCGGTACTTGGTTTTCTCTGGGGAATATTCGAGTATCTTCTTCCTGCGATAGCTCTTTTCAAACTGGCTAAAAAAGCAGGATACAAATATCCCTGGCTCGCATTCATTCCGGTTGCACAGACTTATCTGGAATTCGTTATACCGAGACGTGAATTCAAGCTTTTATTCACCACGAGAAAAAGAAATGTTGTCGGAATAGTGACCATAATACTTACATATTTCGGAACAACGGTAATAGTACTGCTTAATGTTGTCCCGGCTATAGGACAGCTTCTGGATCTCCTTCTTCCGATAATACTCATCCTTCTTAACTGGAGAAGAAGATACGATATGATACGTACATTCAGGGACAAGGAACTCGCAACCGCTATTTCGATCTTAAGTATATT
>JAILRA010000100.1 GCA_024698715.1 Lachnospiraceae bacterium | reverse complement strand
TAGTACAATCCCATCAGCTGCTTCATTCCCGATGCCTCGTATTGCAATAATGAGGCGTCTGTTATCTTGTCATTATCCGTTTTATATGCATAATTGGAAATCACCCGGATCTGTACAGTTCCCTTTTCATACACGGCTTTTCTGAATGCTGTTTCAAACATGAGCGATCCCCAGGGAATATGATAATCACTGCTCACGATCATCACGCTGTTCACCTCGGGGCAACTGCCTGAAAGGATCTTATAAGAATTGACTGCATTTTCCGCTGTGGTCAATGACCTGTCTTCAATGATTATCCTGTTCTCTTCGATCCCGTTTTCCAAAAGCCATTTTCCCATCTGTCCGCCTTCGGAAACACCGGGATTATTTGCCGCCGTTCCGCCGCCCGTACATATCACATACGCTTCGGGATATTTTTCCGCACATTCTTTGGCTGCATTAAGTCTTCCTACAAGTTCTTCCTTCATGGAACCGTCCGGATTTAACTGAAATCCGAGAACCACTATACAAAGGCTTTTATCAGCCGGAAGATCATCGGGAATAAATTCATCGTTGATCGGCATTTCATTATTGGCATAATCCCAATATCCGATTATTTCTTCCCAAAACTCAGCTTCACGCTCATCAACCGAATTTAATTCTTCCAGGAGTTTTTCCACTCTGTCTTCGGCAACGTAGCCATGCGCTCCGTGATTTTCAATTATTTCTTTTTCGATATCTCTTGCCGTACGTATAATTTCTTCCGTATCTTTGATGCCGTCTTTTATTTCGGAATTTTCCAAAGAAACGGAATTATCGGTATCTTCAGCAGGCTGTATATTCCTGCCCACACATCCCGAAAACAAAAAAGTCAGAAATAAAAAGGCAATGATATATATTTTTTTTCTTTTAAGTGAAACCATGATTTTTCCCTCAGATACCCCATAATTTTATCATATAACAAACCTTATATCCATATGGACCGTCAGGCTTTTCTCATCTGAATGTATTCCAATAAAAAACCCCTAAAGAAGACTTTGGATATTTCCGTTGTCTGCTTTAGGGGAATCATACAAATTTGAGTATATTACTGATCTTCTTTCCTGGGTTCCGGCATAACGATCTTAATATGAACGTCTTCAAGCTGCTTTTCGGATACTTCCGAAGGTGATCCCATCATAAGATCCTGAGCTCCTTTGTTCATGGGGAAAGGAATTATCTCTCTTATCGTTTCGTCTCCCGTAAGAAGCATGATCATTCTGTCCACGCCGGGAGCGATACCTGCATGAGGCGGAGCTCCGTAACAGAACGCATTGTACATGGCGGGGAATTTTGCCTTCACATCTTCTTCACCGAGTCCGACGATCTTAAATGCCTCAACCATTATTTCGGGATCGTGATTTCGAACCGCACCGGAAGAAAGTTCTATTCCGTTACATACCAGATCGTACTGATATGCATTGATCGTTAAGGGATCTTCGTTCTTTAATGCATCAAGGCCGCCCTGAGGCATTGAAAACGGGTTATGACAGAATTCTATCTCGCCGGATTCCTCTCCGATCTCGTACATCGGAAAATCAACAATCCAGCAGAATTCGTATTTTTCTCTGTCTATGCAATGATCAACCTTGTTTCCGAATACTTTTCTGATAACACCGGCTGTCTTTTGTGCAGCAAGTTTCCTGCCTGCGGAAAGAGCAACGAAATCACCCGCTTTAAGATTCATCTTCTCGATGATCTCTGATTTCTTTTCCTGAAGGAATTTTGCGATACCGCCGACTATCTCACCGTTTTCGTCCACTTTGAACCAGTAAGCTTTGTTTGCAGTGGTAACGAATACTTCGTCGCACATTGCATCTATTTCTTTTCTTGTGCAGGTGAAATTGTCGATCTTTACGGCTTTGACAACATTTCCCGCAAACGGTTCGAAACCGCAGTCTGCCAATAATTCGCTTTCGTCTTCGACAATGAGTTTGATACGAAGGTCGGGTTTGTCCGAACCGTATTTTTCCATTGCTTCATTGAAAGGGATCCTTACAAAAGGAGCCTTGGATGCTATCGAATATGTGCCGTACTTTTCAAATACGGGAGGAAGTACATCCTCTATAACGGCAAATACATCTTCCTGCGAAGCAAAAGCCATTTCCATATCAAGCTGATAAAACTCTCCGGGCGATCTGTCCGCTCTCGCATCCTCATCTCTGAAGCAGGGAGCGATCTGGAAATATCTGTCAAATCCTGATGTCATGAGTAACTGCTTGAACTGCTGGGGCGCCTGAGGAAGTGCATAAAATTTTCCGGGATAATTTCTTGAAGGAACAAGATAATCTCTGGCACCTTCAGGTGAAGAAGCCGTCAGGATGGGCGTTGTGATCTCAAGGAAATCATGTACGGTCATCGCCTGTCTTAAATCGGCAACGATCTTCGAACGCATAACGATCTTTTTCCTCACTTCCGGATTTCTGAGATCAAGATATCTGTATTTGAGTCTCGTATTCTCGTCCGCTTCCTTGGAACGATTGATCTCAAAAGGAAGTTCAGCATATCTGCATTTTCCGAGAACGGTTATTTTCTCGGGTACCACTTCAATGTCACCCGTATCGATCTTGTTATTTTTGTTGGAACGTTCCCTTACTTCACCTTCAACACAGATGGTGGATTCGGTATTAAGTCCAAGAAAGATCTCCATCATCTCTTCTGTTTCGGGCACAATCTGTGTAGTTCCGTAAAAATCCCTTAATACGACAAATCCGAGATTTTTACTAACCCTTCTGATATTTTCAAACCATCCGACGAGTGTAACCTTTTTACCCGCATCGGAAAGTCTCAATTCATTGCAATTGTGCGTTCTTGACTGAGTCATTTCGCGACCTCCGTTTATATTTATTTATATGTTTTTCTCACAATCTTTGATAGTTTACTACATTTTCCGTTTGAATACAATACTGCAGCTTATCAGGTAAGCGTACTGTTTTATATCAATTTATCACATAAATCAATACCGTTATAAATACACTTCTATCAGGACTAATGAATTCTGACAGACAGTTGGCATCACAACATTCATACCGTTTGAAATACACTTCTTTCAGTTCGGACATTTAATCTCCATAACTTCTTCGATCATGGTATGAAGAAGTCTGCATTCCGGAGTATCCGTCACTCTGTAATAAACTTCCTTTCCCTGTCTTCTGCTCACTATAAGTCCGCTGTTTTTAAGTTCTCTCAGATGATGTGAGACAGCAGGCGACGACATTTCCATTATCGCAGAAATATTGGTCACGCATTCCTCATAATGACAGAGCAGCCAGAATATCCTTATTCTGGTCGGATCGCTCAGCTGCTGAAATATATTGGCAACGGTTGCAAAACTTTCATTATTGGACAAACTGTTTATCAGTCTGTCGATTCCCTCTTCCTCACCGTGTTTATGCGGTAATACCAATTCCATAAATGTCTCTCCTTGTGAATAAGCCCCATAACGATAAGCAAATACATTAACTATTTTATTTTACTATTTATGCATTTTCAATTCAACTACTGTCCTTTCTTATAAATTTTTTGATCTTTAAATATTGACAACATTATTTTTCGATGTTATGATTTAAACAATTAAACAATCGTTTAATTGTTGTCATGAAGATCCGACCTGAAAACGATTGATAAAAATACAAGTATAGGAGAAAAAATATGAAAACTTACAATATCGATGTTGACTGTGCAAACTGTGCAAATCTTATGGAAGATGCCGCAAAGAAGACTCCCGGTGTTAAAAATGCAACCGTAAACTTTATGGCACTTAAGATGAATGTTGAATTCGAAGAAGGCGCAGACGAGAAAAAAGTAATGAAGCAGGTTCTTAAAAACTGCCGTAAAGTCGAAAGCGACTGCAATATCGAATTTTAAAGGATAGTTTAATTCAGAATAAAATATTTATTTAATGAAAGCGTGAATTCCATGAGCAGAAAACAGAAGAAAGTTTTGATCAGAATAATAATCACATCCGTATGCATCGTTCCTCTTTTCTTCATTCCTCTTAAAGGTATTCCGCTTTTTGTTATCTATCTTATTCTGTATCTGATCATCGGATACGATATTCTTTTAAAAGCTGCAAAAGGTATTGTTAACGGACGTGTTTTTGACGAAAACTTTCTGATGGCAGTTGCAACCATAGGTGCATTTGCTCTCGCAATATATGAAAAAAGCAATGATTATCTTGAAGCTATCGCAGTAATGCTCTTCTATCAGATTGGCGAACTGTTTCAGAGTTTCGCAGTCAGGAAAAGCCGTAAGAATATATCCGCTTTAATGGACATACGACCTGATTACGCAAATATCGAAAAAGACGGTGAGATAATAAGAGTTAATCCTTCCGAAGTAGAAAAAGGCAGTATCATCACGGTTATGCCCGGTGAGAAAATACCTATTGACGGAATCGTTGTTGAAGGCGATTCATCACTCAACACTTCTGCTCTTACAGGCGAGAGTCTCCCCAAAGATGTCTGCATAAACGATGAAGTCTTAAGCGGATGCATCAATCTTTCGGGCGTTCTTAAGATCAAAACCACAAAGGAATTCGGAGAATCCACTGTTTCGAAGATTTTGGAACTTGTAGAAAATTCCGGTTCAAGAAAATCAAGATCCGAAAATTTCATTTCAAAATTTGCCAAGATCTACACTCCTGCCGTTGTTTTGGGTGCGGTTTGTCTTGCAGTACTTCCTCCTTTATTTAATTTACTCATACTCCGTACCTCACCCGGCTGGAATGTCTGGATATACCGTTCATTGACGTTTCTGGTAATCAGCTGTCCCTGCGCATTGGTCATCAGTATTCCCCTTTCGTTTTTTGCAGGGATCGGCTGTGCCGGACACGAAGGAATACTTATCAAAGGCTCCAATTATCTGGAAACTCTGTCATCGGTAAAATACGTTGTTTTCGATAAGACCGGTACTCTTACAGAAGGCGTCTTTGATGTTCGTGATATCCATCATAATATTCTGGATAAAGATACTCTTATCGAATTCGCCGCACTTACCGAAAGTGCTTCTTCCCATCCGATAAGTCAGAGTCTTAAAAAAGCATATGACCGAAACCTGAGCATTGAACGCGTATCCGATATAAAGGAGATCGCAGGTCAGGGGATCACTGCAGTCATCGACGACAAAAAGATCGCAGTCGGAAATGACAAGCTTATGGAAAATTCAGGTATCGAATACAAGCCCTGCCACATGTCCGGCACCATCGTACACGTTGCCATAGACGGCCGTTACGAAGGTCATATCGTAATCTCGGATGTAATTAAAAAAGATTCGGAAAAAGCAATATCCGAATTGAAAAATACAGGAATAAAAAAGACCGTAATGCTTACGGGTGATTCGAAAAAAGTGGCTGAAAACGTTGCAGCAGAACTCGGTGTTGATGAATATCATGCAGAACTGCTGCCGGCAGATAAAGTAACAAAACTCGAAGAAATAATGGATACAAAACCTTCAGGTCAGAAACTGGCTTTTGTAGGTGACGGAATAAATGATGCACCTGTTCTGGCAAGAGCTGATATAGGTATCGCAATGGGTGCCATTGGATCCGATGCCGCCATAGAAGCCGCTGACGTTGTGCTTATGGACGATAATCCCATGCAGATCGCAAAAGCTATCAAAATATCACGAAAATGCATCCGTATCGTTTATGAAAACATAATCTTTGCTCTTGTTATCAAATTCGCCTGCCTCGGACTCGGTGCACTTGGAATCGCCAATATGTGGTTCGCAATCTTTGCCGACGTCGGAGTTATGGTCATAGCGGTATTAAATGCTATACGTGCGCTTAGGATCTCCGGATCAGCATAAATATTTATTTAATACAATCTCAATCACATAAAAAAAGAACGACAACCGTATGAACCGATATACTGTACTAAGGCAGTTGATCCGATCACATGGTTGTCGTTTTAGTTTTAATTTCTATTGTAAATCCAATGATTTTCCAATTATTTATATCATTTCTATATATTTCCTGGCTGATTCATAAGGATTCTCTTTGAATACTGATGAACCCATGACGAATACGTTTGCACCGGCTTCTTTTGCGGTCAGGATGGTGTTCTCATTGATGCCGCCGTCAACTTCAACGTCAATCTCTAGCCCTCTTCTTAAAGCCTCTTCTCTTACGGCTTTGATCTTCGCAGTGCATTTATCTATGTAATGCTGTGCTCCCGCACCGGGATTCACCGTCATTACAAGAACCTGATCAACGAGTTCCAGATAAGGAAATACGGATTCAACAGGTGTATCGGGACTTAATGTGATCGAAGGGATCATCCCGAGTTCTTTGATCTTTTTAAGATCGGATGCGGGGTCTTTCATGGCTTCAACATGAACTGTAAGGATCTGTGCACCCGCTTCCTTAAATTTTTCAAAATACCTCGCGGGATCAACTATCATAAGATGAACATCAAGCACAAGATCTGTATGACCTTTTATGCATTCGAGAACGGGTATTCCGAAAGAGATATTCGGTACGAAAAGACCGTCCATAACATCGAAATGAAGGTATTTCGCACCCGCTTTTTCAACCTGATCTATCTGAGTTTTTAAATCAAGGAAATCCGCCGAAAGAATCGACGGAGCAAGTTTGTATTCCATTTATGATCCTCTTGTCAATATTTGTAAGTGTTTTTTATTTCGGTAATTATCTTGAGATAATTCAAATATCTTTCCTTTGAGATAAGTCCCTCTTCAACGGCTTTTTTTACACGACAGTCCGGCTCTTTGTCATGAAGACATGCATTAAACCGGCATTTTGTCGTATACGGAAGGAATTCGGGATAATAATCCGAAGCCCTTTCCTGCTCATGAAGGGACGGCAGATAAAAAGAAGAAAATCCGGGAGTATCCAATATAAAAGAATCGGTATTGTCCACATCGAATTCAAACATTTCCGTATGTCTCGTCGTATGTTTTCCGCGAAGTGTTTTCCTTGAAATATCTCCGGTTTCCATTATATCGTGACCCACCACCGCATTTATCAGCGTGGATTTGCCTACTCCGCTGGGTCCTGCCACAGCTGTGGTTTTTCCCTTAAGATATCCTTTAAGAACATCTATGTTCACGTTTTCTTTTGCACTCGTAAAGATCAGAGGAGCATTAAAACCGCCGTATATTTCGGAAACTTTTTCCTTATCCGAAGGATCCAGATCCTCCTTGTTAAAAACAAGTATCGGAGAAAGTCTTTCATGCAAAATGAAAAACAGGAATTTATCAAGCAGGTAAAAATTTGGTTTTGGATCGGTAAGGGCGAAAATGACCATCATCTGATCCACATTGCTTACTGCGGGACGTATGAGTTCGTTTTTACGCGGAAATATCTCGCAGACACTTCCCTCTGCTTTTTCTTCGTCGGTTATCTCTATCTTGCAGTTGTCACCGACCAGGGGCTTTATTTTTTTGTCTCTGAGTTTACCCTGCGCCCGACACGTATATATATTTGCGTTTTCGAAAGAATATACGTAATAAAATCCCGCAATTCCCTTGATGATCTTACCTTTCATTTACTGAAATTCCACTTCATAGCTGAAGGTATTTTCTTTGGGTACCATCTGTGAGATCACATTACCGTTTTCATCCACCACCTGTTCTTCAACCATGATGGTATATCTGATCTCAACAATGCCCTTTGACACTGCATATATCTGTGAAAGATTAATGTTAAACGGGAATACCGATGTGATCTCGTTAAACAGTTCTGTTCCGTCTGCTGTTTTAAGTACTATGGAAGCAGTACCGCCCGAATAACCTTCGGGAGCCTGTACGAGTATATTGCATGAATAATATCTCGGTTCAGGTCCGAGACTGAGTTTCAGAGTAACTTCCGAACCCTCTTTGACAACGCTGCCCGCAGTATAACTCTGACCGCAGACCAGTCCGACTTCAACGGTATCGGAATAAACTTCCATTACTCCGGTTACGGTCATTCCGACACTTGCAACAAGACTTCTGGCTTCCTCTTCCGTCTTTCCGATAAGATCCGGCATCTTGGTCTTTTCTTTTGCCGATCCGTCACTTATGACCAGAGTAACGTTTTTGCTTCCGTTTGCTGAAGTTCCGCCTTCGGGAGTCTGGGAAATGACATTTCCCTTGGGCACGGTCTCACTCTTCTCAAGAACTTTTTCTACATGGTATCCTTCGTTTTCCATACGAGCCGTAGCCTCGGCTTCACTCATACCGGTTACGTCGGGAACAAGTGAACCGTCTTTTTCCATGCTGATATACATTATTACCTTTGAGCCTTTTTCGACATTGTTGCCGGCTGAAGGCTCGGTACGTATTACTCTATTTGGAGCAACATCGTCGGAAAGTTCATATTCCTCTTCGACTTCGAAATTGTAATTCTCAAGATACTTTCTGGCTTCGGAAGATACCATCCTGCTTACGGTAGGAATCGTAACAAACTGTTTTTTATCTTCTTTTTCCGAGAATATTCCCAGTGCATTTCCAAGAAGTATAAGCACAAGTATTCCGATAGCAACCGCAAATGCACATATAACAACGGTCTTGATCCTGTCAGCATTCGGATTGGATTTCTTCTTGTTAGGTGCCGGACTCTTTTTGTTCTGATTGTAATTCTTAACCGGCACGTTATTCTTATTGCTTACCTGAGCTTTTTGCTGATTCTGATTTTTAGGTCCCTGAGTCTTGTTCGGATTCGGTTTCTGAACCTGATTCTTTGAAGGATTCTTCTTTACCGGGCCCTGATTTTTATCATTTCTCGAAACAGGTTTCCTGTTATCCCTGACAGGATTCTGTTTTTCGGAATCTTCGCTGTTCTTGACATTTCTCGGAAGTTCGAGATCCGAACGGTTTTTATTGATACGTACTTTTTCCTTATCGGCTCTCTTTTCCGACTCCTGATTTTCTTTTCTTTCCCTTCGGTAGATCGGATCCATATTGGTAATGGTCACAGAGTTTTTCTCATATGTATCGATCTTAACGAAATTTTCATCGGGAGAAATATACGCTTTCTTCAGATCCTCGATAACTTCACCCATATTCTGGTATCTTCTATCGGGGCTCTTTTGCGTACATTTTAATATTATCTGTTCAATACTTACGGGGATGTCTTCCACGAAATTACGAGGTGAAGGCATGTCTTCCTGAATATGCTTGATCGCAATGGCAACGGTGGTATCGCCGTTAAAAGGCACTCTTCCGGTAACCATTTCAAAAAGCGTGATACCGAGTGAATAAATATCACTCTTCTCATCGGAAAATCCGCCTCTCGCCTGCTCGGGAGAAGTATAATGAACACTGCCCATTACATTGCTGGAGATAGTGTTTGAAGTAGTAGTCTTTGCAATACCGAAGTCCGTGACCTTTACGTTTCCCTCCTTGGAAATGATCACATTCTGCGGTTTGATGTCTCTGTGAATGATGCCGTTATTGTGAGCGGCCTGAATACCGGATGCTATCGGGATCGCGATACTGATGCACTCGGTTATGGACAGCCTGGATTTCTTTTCTATATATTGCTTTAAAGTATATCCGTCAACAAGTTCCATTACGATGTAGGAGATTCCGCTGTCCTCTCCGACATCATATACGGTAACGATATTGGGATGCATAAGATTAGCCGCAGCTTCAGCCTCTCTCCTGAATTTGGCGACAAAATCCCTGTTCTCGGAGAATTCCTGTTTCAAAACCTTAACTGCAACATTCCTGTTTAATTTATTGTCTTTAGCTCTGTAAACATCTGACATACCACCGGTGCCGATCAATTGCTGAATTTCATATCGGCCTCCGATGACCATACCAATCTTTACCATATAAACCTCATTCCTATTGCTCGTATCTTAAGAGGACCACGGATATATTGTCATTTCCGCCGTTTTCATTGGCAGTAGCTATAAGCCTGGACGCAACAGCTTCCAGGTTTTCATCCGAGGTTACGATTTCGAGGATATCTTTATCCTCTATCATATTGCTGAGTCCGTCGGAACACATAAGGATAACATCGTTCTCTCTTAACGGAACTTCAAAAAAATCTATATTGACATTACCGGTAGCACCTATAGCTCTGGTAATTATATTCTTATCGGGATGGTTTCTCGCACTGACTCTGTCTATTCCTCCCATTCTGACCATCTCTTCCACAAGTGAATGATCTCTGGTGATCTGGGTGATCTTTTTGTCTTCGGAAATAAGATAAAGTCTTGAGTCACCTACATTCGCAACGGTAAGAGTTTCATCGGAAATGGTAGCCAGAACCGCGGTTGTACCCATACCGACCATATTGACGTCTTCCATTGCTTTTCTTCTTATTCTCGTATTGGCTTCGTTAATCGCATCGGAAATGGCTGTAACAATCTTTTTCCCTCTGCTCTTCGAACACATCTCAATGATGGTCTCAACGGCACATTTTGATGCATAATCGCCTGCTTTGTGTCCGCCCATGCCGTCCGCAACCAGAAAAAGATTATCCAATGCCCCCAAAGGATAAGTCGAAGTAAATACAAAATCCTGATTCAATTGTCTGAGCTTACCTATATCTGTTTTAGATACAGCTTTAATCACGACAAAACCCCCGGGGCTTCTTCATTGTGTCTGCGTCGAAGCTGACCGCAGGCACCGTCTATATCTTTGCCCATTTCCCTTCTTATAGTAACATTTATCCCGTTTTTTTCAAGTTTATTTTGAAACGCGAATATCCTTGATTTGTCCGACCTTTTATAATCTCTTTCCTTAAGGGGATTAACGGGAATCAGATTCACATGACCGTTATGACCTTTAAGCAGTTTGATCAGTTCTTCCGCTTCTTCGTCATTATCGTTAACGCCCGAAACAAGCGCATATTCATAGCTTACTCTTCTGCCTGTTTTCTCAAAATAATAATCGCAGGCCTCAAGGCATTCCTTAATGGAATAGCTGTTGGCGATCGGCATCAGTTCCCTTCTTTTCGCATCATTGGGAGCATGAAGCGACAGTGCCAGAGTAACCTGTAATCCCTCTTCGGCAAATTTTTTCATCATGGGCACAATCCCACAAGTTGATACTGTAACACTTCTCCCGGAAATATTCAAGCCGTCTTTGCACGTTAAAAGTTTCACAAACTTTATGACATTGTCGTAATTGTCCATGGGTTCGCCCATCCCCATTACAACGACATTAGAAACTTTTTCACCGGTGATACGGATGATCTCATAAATCTGTTCGAGCATTTCTGCCGAAGTCAGGCTTCTTTCCAGTCCGTCGATGGTCGAAGCACAGAATCGGCAGCCCATCCTGCATCCGATCTGGGATGAAATACATACGGAATTGCCGTGATGGTACTGCATCCAGACGCTTTCTATAAAATTGCCGTCCGGAGTCTCAAACAGGAATTTTTTTGTGGAATCGATCTTTGATTCGCTCACCCTTACCGGTTTTAGATTGGATATTTCGTAATTGTTCTTTAATTTATTTCTAAGATCCTTTGAGAGATTGCTCATCTCGTCAAAATCTCTTACAAGTTTTACGTGAAGCCATTCGAAAATCTGTGAAGCACGATAACGCGCCTCACCCAGGTTTTCGATTTCCGTCTTCAGTTCGTCAAGCGTGAGATTTCTTATATCTTTCATTGTTTTACCGGCTTTTTCTTTTTAATACAGCCGTAAAAAAGCCGTCCGAATCGTTCTGTCCCTGTATTAAAGATAACGTTCTGCCGTTATATCCGTTCTTGTATTCATCGGGAAGAAAAGCAAATTTCGAATACTCGAATCCGCCGTTCTTCATGAATTCCCCGACTCTGTACTCGTTTTCCTTTTTATTTACCGTACATGTCGAATAAATAAGATACCCGTCTTTTTTGACGTATCTTGAAACATTAGCGAGAATGTTTTTCTGGAGTTCGTAAAGGCTTTCGAGTCCTTCGGGCGACAGATTGTATTTGATATCCTGTTTTTTTCCGATAACACCGAGACCTGAACAGGGAACATCACAGAGTACAACATCAAAATATTCTTCCCATTCGGGATTAAAAACCGTTGCATCGGCTTTTTTGATTTTAACGTTCGAGACTTTGCACCTTTCGATATTCTCAGCCATCTTCTTAAGTTTTTCATCCGATACGTCGCATGCCGTGATCACCGAATCCGGAAATCTTTCAGAAAGGAAAATGCTCTTTCCACCGGGTGCGGCACAGGCATCCAGTATGTTCTTTCCGCCCGAAACATTCTTACAGAGTATGTAGCTGCCCGTATCCTGAATATAGATATCACCGTCCGTAAAGGATTTAAGTTCGGAGATATTTCCGACCCCCTTAACTTTATAAAGATCATCAAATCCTGCGGTTTGTGTTATTTCCGCACCTTTATCCCTGATCTCTTTTATAACTGCATTCTTCTTTTCGGCATCCGCCGCTTCCCTTAAACGAACTCTGAGATGATCGTTTTTTAGCGAAGCATCGAACATTTTTTCAAGAACATCCGCATCATACTGTTCCGACAAAAGATCCGTAATAAAAGAAGGGATGGAATATTTTACGGAAAGATAATCCTTCTCTCCTTTTTTGGGATATTCAATATCGTTTTTGTTTCTTTCGATATTTCGAAGAACCGCATTCACAAATCCCGAAAGCGTGGCAAATCCTTTCTTTTTGGCCAGTTCCACGCTTGTATTTACTGCAAGCGTGTCAAAAGAATTCATGTAAAGGATCTGGTATACGCCCATCTCAAGTATTATCCTGACGGGCATTTTCATCTTTTTGACCGGAGTTTTAGAAAAATGATCGATCACGTAATCAAGTTCGATCCTTCTTTCAATGACACCTTTAAAGATAGTGCTCATTAAAGCTTTCTCATTCTTTGACAGATAGTCATACTTATCAAGCACGTCTTTTATCAGAATATGTGAAGGAATATTCGATTTTTCGGATTGGATCAAAGCTTCAAGTACGATTTTTCTGATCTCAAGATCACTGTTCTTTTTCATTTTCCGATCTGCCCCTGACGGTTCCGCCTTTTATCGCTCGGTTTTCGTAAATATATCTCCGAGTTCTATTTTGTTTCCGAGGAAATAATCTTTCACGCTCATTGCTTTTTTGCCCTGGGGCTGAATGCGTGTAACCTTAAGTTCACCTTCGCCCGTCTGTACATAAAAGCAGTCTTTTTCAACCCTGCATACGGTTCCCGGTTCTTTACCGCTTTCTTCAAAAACCGGTTCAGCCATACAGAATTTTATATAGTTTCCGTTTAAAGAAGCAAATGTTCCGGGCCACGACTGAAATGCTCTGACTTTAAGCGCGATCTCATTCGCTCTCTTTGTAAAATCAAGCGCACCGTCTTCCTTTTTGATCATGGATGCATAAAAAAGAGGTCCTTCGGGCTGGGGTATTGCCTTAAGTTCTCCTTTTTCAAGAATATCCAATGCCTCGACGATAAGATCCGCACCTGTCTCGCTCAGTTTGTCATGCAGCAGGTCCGCCGTATCCGTATCTTCTATATCAACTTCTTTTGAAAGGAGCATATCGCCGGTATCAAGACCTTCATCCATCTGCATTATCGTGACACCGCTCTTTTTTTCTCCGTTAAGGATCGCCCACTGGATCGGCGCTGCTCCTCTGTATTTCGGAAGAAGTGATGCGTGAATATTGATGCATCCGTATTTCGGCATATCGAGTATTTCTTTTGAAAGGATCTGTCCGAAAGCAGCCACTACAAATACATCGGCTTCGTATTTTTTCAGGACTTCGATATTTTCGCTTTTTTTGATCCTGTCGGGCTGAAACACTTCGATCCCGAGTCTTAATGCTTCTTCTTTTACAGGGGTAGCAAGGTAAAGTTTGCTTCTTCCCTTGGGTTTATCCGGCTGGGTAACCACCAGTACGATCTCATGACCCGCTTCATGCAGTTTTCTTAATGCAGACACCGCAAAATCGGGTGTTCCCATAAAAATAATTTTCATATTTTAATTCCTACTGACTTTCAACATCCTGAAGTTCGCCCTCAACCTTATCCACATAGATAACTCCGTCAAGGTGGTCCATCTCGTGAAGCATGGCTCTTGCAAAGAGTTCCTCGCCTTCGATCTCTTCCCATTCAAAATCAAGGTTTCTCGTTCTTACCTTAACTTTCATCGGTCTTGTGACAATACCGCATTTACCGGGAACCGACAAACATCCTTCATTTCCCGTCTGTTCTCCTTCGGCACTGACCACTTCGGGATTAATAAGTACCACGGGGCCGTCACCGACATCGACTACAGCCACTCTTTTTCTGACACCGACCTGAGGTGCAGCCAGTCCTACTCCGTCCGCGTTATACATCGTGTCTTTCAGATCTTCGATAAGTTCAAGTATTCTCGGATTGATCTCGGTAACTTCCTTGCAAACGCATCTCAAACAGTCTTCTCCAATCTCACGAATAATTCTAAGTGCCATATTCCCTCCTTAAAACAAATAAACCGTAACAGTATAAACGGTAAATATTCAATATATCAGAAACCGTTCATGGGGTTAAAATCAAACATGATGCTCTCTTTGGTCAGTTTGAATCTTTCGGTTTCCTTTTCAATAAAATCCTTGATCTTTATAAGATCTTCGTATTCATAACTTTTAATATAGATAACCCTTCGGTAAATATCGCATTTTTTTGAAAGAGTCGCATTTGCCGGACCGATCTTTCCTATTTTTTCCCTTTCGGGCATTTTATCGATCATATCGGAAACAACTCTCGAAAGCTTTTCGACTCTTTTTTCTTCATCACCCGTGATCTGGATCCCCAGAAGATTGCCTACCGGAGGATACATCATCAATTCACGGTATTTGATCTCTTCCTCGTAAAAACCTTCGTAATCCTGATTTTCGGCGTAAGTTACCGCATAATGGTCGGGCTGATATGTCTGTATTACAACTTCTCCGGGATTTTCTCCTCTTCCCGCTCTGCCGCTCGCCTGAACAAGCTGCTGGAAAGCTCTTTCTCCCGCTCTGTAATCCTCGGCATTAAGCGCCATGTCTGCTGCCACGATCCCCACAAGAGTAACATCTTTAAAATCATGACCTTTTACGATCATCTGGGTACCTATAAGGATATCTGCTTCGTTATTGGCGAATTTCGCCAGTATGGATTCGTAGTCTTCCGTCTTTTTGGTCGAATCGGCATCCATTCTCAATGTCAGTGCGTGAGGAAATTCTTTTCTTACAAAATCCTCTATCATCTGTGTACCGGCTTTGAATCCTTTGACCTTTTGCGCATGACATTTGGGACATTCGTTCGAAAAAGGTATTTCATACCCGCAATAATGACATTTTAACATACCATCCCTGTGATATGAAAGTGATACATCACAATGCGGACATTTTACGACCTCTCCGCACTCTCTGCAGGATACAAAACCCGAAATACCCCTTCTGTTCAAAAACAGCATTATCTGCTCTCTTTTTTCAAGTCTGTCGGAGATAAGTTTATGAAGTCTCACCGAAAAAACGGATTTATTTCCGTTTTTGTATTCTTCCCTCATATCTTCCACATAAACCTTCGGAAGCGTATTACCCGTGAGCCTGCTGTTCAGTTTATAAAGCTTGTAAATACCCTTTGAAGCTTTATAATAGCTGTCTATCGAAGGTGTGGCCGAACCCAGGATAAGTACCGAGTCCGTCAGTTCGCAGAGTTTTTCGGCAACCTCTCTGGCATGGTACTTGGGCATATTGTCGGCTTTATATGAGCTTTCGTGTTCCTCATCTATAATGACTATCCCGAGATTGTCAAACGGTGTGAAAAGTGCCGATCTCGGACCTATCATGATATTTACTTTGCCTTCTTTTACCTTAAGATACTGATCGTATCTTTCACCCTGTGTCATCTTGGAATGAATGACACTTACCTGATCCCCGAATCTTGCATAAAACCTCATCACGTTCTGATAAGTCAGGGCGATCTCGGGAATGAGCATTATCGCCTGCTTTCCTTCCCTGAGCCTGTCCTCGATAAGATGCATATACACTTCTGTCTTGCCCGATCCGGTTATTCCGTGAATGAGATATGTATTTCTGATCCCGTTTTTAAGATCCGTATTTACGTCGTTGACTATCTTTATCTGCTCTTCGGAAAGCTCCACGATTTTGTCATCCGGTCTTTCTACTTTAATGGGATTACGGTATACCGTCTCCGTCTCGACCCTGATCACATCGTTTTTTACAAGAGCATTTATCGTCTGTGCGGAAACATTCATTTTCCCGGTTATGAAAGAATAGGAAATGTCGGGATATTTTATAAGTTCCCTGATAAGTCGTTCCTGAGCATTCTTATGCTTTCTTGAAGCCTCTTCGGCGAGAAAGTATAGTTTGTCGGGTGCCATATTGGCAACAACTCTTTTATTTACTTCTCTTCTGATACATTTCTTGACCGGAGTTACCGTTTTCAGCGCATTGATCTGAGTCGAACCGTAAGTCTTTCTTATAAAAGTTGCAAGTTTTATCAGGTTCGAATCGGCTTTCACGCTTCCCTTTACGATACCCTTTATCTCTTTTATTTTTGCAGGGTCGTAATCGCAGCCTTCCGTGATCTCGGTTACATATCCGCTGATGATCTTGTTTCCGGCTCCGAAGGGAATCTCCACGAGCGTTCCCTCTTCCACCTGCGAAGAGAGATGATCGGGAATTATATATGTAAAAGGACGGTCAAGTTTTTCATGTGATATATCTACAATGACTTTCGCGTACAATTTCAGTCTCCTACTTTAAAAACCGCATGTTTTACCTTGCCGGTCAATTCTGCGACGAGATTCGGATCCACGTCACCTACATTCATCGTATTAACATGCGCACTCGACACGGCGGATGCATAGATCAGTGCTTCCAGAAGGTTTGCCTTCCTGTTCAGAGAATGAATAAGCGAAGCAAGCATGCAGTCTCCGCTTCCGACAGTATTTACTACCTCGACATCGGGAGCATCGCAGAAGATGATCTCGTTCTTGGCATAGATAAGCGCTCCCCTGTTTCCGAAAGTCAGACATACGATGGCTATTCCGAGTTTTCTTAAATACTTAAGATCTTCGAGCAGGACATTTTTAAAAGAAAGGCTCTCAAAGAAGGCTTCAAATCCGTTGTCCAGCTCGGTCAAATCATATTTATGCTTGGTGAGATTCTCCATTTCACCTATATTCGGCTTGATAAGAAAAGGCGAATGGGTGACGGCGTAAAGAAGTGCCATATTGGAACCGTCCAGGCATACAGGCACGCCTTCCCTGTTGGCAAAATCAGTCAATGTCGCATAAAATTCGTCATTGAGTCCTATGGGAAGACTTCCGGAAAGAACAACGATATCCGCTTTTTTCAAAAGCTGCATGTATAAATGCAGGAATTCCTCTTCGCTTCTTGCATCCACCAGATGTCCGTTCTCGAGTATTTCAGTTACATTTCCGAGCGCATCGATATAATTCATGTTGGTTCGCGTTTCGCTCGAAAGATGAATGAATTCAAAAGGTATTCCTCTTTCCTTAAGTTCCTCTTCTATCATCCTTCCGCATCTGCCGCCCACAAATCCGGTCACAAAAGTTTTTTCACCCTGTAAACTCAAGTCGTAAGCCACATTTATGGCTTTTCCTCCGGCATGTACGCTTTCGAGTACACCTCTGTTTACTTTTCCGATGTTTAAGGTATTTAATTTGATCATCTTATCCACAGCGGGATTAAGAGAAACGCATAATATCATTTTTGCCCCCGTCCGATATCCTGAATCGGTTCATTTTAATTTAATACTGAATTGATCCTGAATACTATTTTATGTTAACTTATAATCTTTCACGGTAAAATCTATCGTAGTATTCCCTCTGTAAACGTTGACTGACGGATAATAGGATATCGTCAGTCTGATATCACGTTCCATCACCGCTTTTGAATTTTCCGAGTAGATGATATCCGATATGTCATCGCCGAATCCTTCTTTCAGAAACTGTATGAATTCATCCGCCCTTCTCCAGAGTTTCAGATCCCTTACCTCGTTTGAATTGTCTCTTACCGTTACAATAAGGTGATTTCCGTCATTACCGAATCTTCTTGCCTTCACCAAAAGCAGATCTTTTAAGGCAAATACCGGTGTGGGATTCTTGATCCCGAAAGGTTCCAGTCTTTCCAGATCGTTTATGAGTCCGAAAGAAACATATCCGAAAGGCATGTTGGCATCGATCAAAAGTTTTTCCGTCAGATCATCTTCGGTAAGTTCTGAGTATCCGTTCAGTCTTTCGTTTAATTCACCTAATTTTTCTTTTTCGAGACTGAGTCCGCATGCAACTTTGTGTCCGCCGAATTTCTTTAGAATATCCGCACATTTCTGGATATTTTCTATCATATTGTATTCATCTATCGAACGTCCCGAACCCGTGATCCCGTCATTACTGTCTGTGAAAACAAGTGTGGGTCTGTAAAACCTTTCCCTTATCCTTCCCGCAACCAGACCGCATATCGACACATGACAGTCCGGAAGATAAAGCACGATCACATCGGGATAGTTGTTGTCAGGATAATTCGTTAAAAGTTCTTTTATCCCCATACTTACACATTTTTCCGTCAGTTCTTTTCTCTCTTCGTTTAAAGCCAGAAGCCTGTCAGAAATATCATCAGATTCTTTTTCGTTTTTCGACATGAAAAGATTAACACATGTCTCGGCAACATCTATCCTGCCTGCGGCATTGATGCACGGACCTATTCTGAAACCTATATCGCTGCATACCGCATTCCCGGATCTTTCGGAAATGCCGCATTTTTCACTCAGAAGTTTCAATCCGGGGTTTATCGGATTCTTTAATCTTTTGAGCATCCATTTGACAAGTTTTCTGTTCTCTTTCACAAGAGGCATAACGTCCGTTACGGTCGCTATGGCAGCAAACTCCTTTAATTCGTCGATTATCAGGTCAAATCTGTTATCGCCTTCAAATAATGCGCAGAGGACCTTTAACGCCACCTGTGCACCGCATATTTCCTTTAATGGGTATTCGTTTTCCTTCATCTGAGGATTTACGAGTACGTCGCATTTATCCGGGACTTCGCTTTCGGTGATCGTATGATGGTCCGTGACTACAACGGATATTCCGTTTTCAACCGCCAGATTGACAGCAGCTTTTGCAGATATCCCGTTATCGCAGGTGATGATAAATCCAATATTGTCATCAATCGCCTTGCTTACAATGCTTTCATTTATACCGTAACCGTCAAGAAGTCTGTTAGGTATACAGAAATCGCAATCCATCCCGTACAGTCTGAGCCCTTTGAGCAGTACGGTCGTCGCACACACTCCGTCCGCATCGTAATCTCCGACCACTCTGCATTTAAGATTAAGTTCCTTCGCCTTTTGGATGGCAGCGATTGCTTTGTCTATATTCGGAAGACCTTTATATTCAAGGCATGAAGAGCTGTCCTCATCCAGGAAATCTCTCATTTCCTCCGTTTCGGTCAATCCTCTGTTTACCATTATCCTGACCGCAACGGGATCGATCCCGAGTTCTTCCGATATTCCTTTGTAATCCGCTGTTTTTCTTAATAAGATCCAGTTTTTCATATTGATTCTTTTTGAGAATTTTTTACAAAAGAAGCCTCGCAAATGCAAGGCTTTTTTTATTTTACACACATCGGCGTAATATTATCGCGTCAAATTTATGTAAACCGTATATGCTTTATTGATTAAGGCAATTCATCCTCATCTTCGCTGTCTCTGGGAACGAATACTTTTCTTAAGAATACCCAGAGTGTTCCGGCAAGGCAAACCGATGAATATGTACCGCAAAGGATACCGATCATCAGAGGAAGTGCAAATTCCCTGATGGAAGTAACACCCAGTATGAAGAGAAGCAATACCATTACGAATGTTGTAAGTGATGTGAATATACTTCTTGAAAGAGTCTGGGTGATGGAATCGTTAACGATCTGCTTAACGTTAAGAACATCTTCCTTGCTCTCATCTCCGGCTTTCTTTTTCTTTCTTCTCGAGCCCATCGATTCGATACGTAATTTTTCTTCTTTCAGTCCTTCTCTTATTCTGTCGAAGATAACGATCGTTGCGTTGATCGAGTAACCGACTATCGTCAGCATACATGCGATAAATGTTGAGCCTACACTGATTCTTGCGATCGCATAAAAAGCAAGAACGATAAGTACGTCATGAATAAGACATGCGATACTTGCAATACCGAATCTGAAATCCGAGAATCTGATCCAGATGTAGATGAGCATACAGATAACCGCTATCGTTACAGCTATGATCGCTTCTTTCTTCATTTCGCCCGAGATAGTAGCCGAAATGGTTTCGGATTCAAGAGATCCTTCCTTTGCTCCGAAGCTCTGAACAAGGAGTGAATCAAGCTCATCTCTCTCGCTGTCAAGAAGGCTTCTTGTCTTGATTATGATATCGTTGCTTCCTTCAACCTTCTGGATCTGAACATCGCCGTCTCCGGTAATATCTTCGATATGAGGTGTGATCTGCGAATCTATTTCTTCGATCGACATATCCTGGCTGAGTTCAACCGATGTCGAAGTACCGCCCTTGAATTCAAGTGAATAATTCAGCATGCTTCCGTTCTTTGCACCGTTGATTCCCATGAATACGAATCCTGAAACGATAAGAAGAATAGATACGATAACGAATATTCTTCCTTTGCTTAAGAAGTCAATGCATTTTCTCTTCTTTCCTACACCGTACAGTTTAAGATTTGTAATACCGAGTGCCATGAATCCCTGAAGGATAAGTCTGGTAACTACAAGTGCGGTAAACATTGAAAGCACGATACCGATGGCAAGTGTCTGTGCAAAGCCTTTAACGGTACCCGATCCGAAGAACATAAGAACAACGGAAGCGATAAGTGTTGTGATATTACCGTCGATAATGGCACTCAGAGCCTTTTTGAAACCTATGTTTACGGATTCCTCAAGAACCTTTCCGGTTGCAAGTTCTTCTCTGATTCTCGCGAAAATGATTACGTTGGCATCAACCGCCATACCGATCGAAAGGATGATACCTGCGATACCGGGAAGCGTAAGTGTGATGGCATCGTGGAATACCGAAAGGATAACTACGATAAGTACTGTATAAAGTGCAAGTGCAAGCACGCTCGCAAGACCGGGTATGAAATAGACCGCAACCATTATGATCGCAACAAGAGCAAGACCTATCGCTGCCGCTTTGATCGAAGTTGAGATAGCTTCGGAACCGAGCTGTGCACCTACGATATTGGATCTTAATTCTTCAAGCTGAAGTTTAAGTGCACCGATCCTGATCTTTGAAGCAAGTCTGTCGGCTTCGGTGATATTGGCCATACCGGTGATAACAGCTTCACCGTTTGTGATCACAACGGATACTCTCGGTACTGAAATAAAGTTTCCGTCATAGTAGATCGCGATCGTCTCACCGTTGTTATAAGCCTTACGTGTTGCATCTGCGAATTTCTGTGTTCCCGCATCGTTGAATGAAAGTGCTACAACATAATCCTTGTTACCGGTTGTTTTGTCATCCTGGGTAGCAGCCTTGGCACTTTTAACATCCGAACCTTCAAGAATGATCGAACCGTCGGCTTTTAATTCGTCAACACTCTTAAGAAGCATATAAGAGATGTTCTTCTCTTCCGCGGAGTTAAGATCGTAACTTACTGTATTTCCGTTTTCATCATGTAAAGCATCACCTGTTTCATCATCGTAACGAACCGCAAGGTTATCGGTTACGTAAAAGAATTTGGTGTTTTTCTCATCTATGTATACATACTGTCCGTCATTGGTAACTTCATAAAAATAATTGTAATTGCCCGCGGAATCCGTCTGAGAAATAAAATACAGCGATCCGGGACGTCCAAGTTCTTCAAGTATTGTGGAAGCATCGGATACACCGGGGATCTCTATCGTGATTCTGTCGTTGTTTCCGCCTTCCTGATAAACCTGAGCTTCGGTTGAATATGTTTCCGCCTTATTTCTCAGTTTATCGATCGTATCGTTCATATCTTCCGCAGTCGGATTGTCCTCGCCCACTACCTGGTAAGTGATACTCAGACCGCCGGCAAGATCCAGACCCTGGGATACGTTCCTGTAACTTCCGGCTTTCTGTTCTCCGATACCGCATACGGCTATATATCCCAATCCGCCCGTTAAAAGCAATATGAGAAACAAAGCAATTATCTTTCCTGTTTTACCTTTCATTTCAATGACCTTTCTAACAATATAATATTTCGCACAATATATAATTATGCCATAAAAGCCTTCGAAAGTAAATACTTCCAAAGGCTTCATATGTCTGATTTATGCCGAATTTATAATAGTTCGTGCCGTATTATTTATTACATTTTAACTATAAGATCACTCTTCCGGATTTTCCGTTTCTTCTTCACCCAGTCTGATCTTTACGGTCAGGATCCTGTTCCTTGCAACTTTAACCGCGGTAAGCACCGTTTTGTTCTCGAGTTCTATGCTCTCGCCTTCCTTCGGAAGCCTGTCGAGGTTATCGATCATAAGACCTCCTATGGAATCATAATCCTCGCTCTCGAATTCGGTTTCAAGTGCATCGTTTATATCGTCAAGTTTAAGATTGCCCGGAACCGTATACTCGTTCTCGCCGGTCTTGGTAATGAGTTCTTCTTCATCCGAATCGTATTCGTCTCGTATCTCACCGACTATCTCTTCCAGAAGATCTTCAAGTGTGATCATTCCTTCCGCATCACCGTATTCGTTTAAAACTATCGCGATATTATTCGAGGAAAGCCTCATCTGTGCGAGAAGATCCGAAGTGTTTTTATACTCATAGGTATAAAAGGGCTCTCTTAAATAATTCTCTATCTTAAAACTGTCGGGATTCTTAAGAAATATAAAATCCTTCATATTGAGGATACCGACCACATTTTCTTTTCGTTCGCTGTATACGGGTATACGCGTATACATGTTTTCCTTGAACACGTTCTGGATCTCTCTGTAGGAAGCATTCTCGGATACCATGACCATATCAATCCTCGGGATCATGATATCCCTTGCCTGCGAATCCGAAAGATCGAAAAGATTGATGATCATGTCTTTTTCTTTTTCCTCGATAATACCGTCCTCATGTGAAGTATCAAGGATCGTTCTGAGTTCACCTTCGGTGATCGAAGGGGAATCTTCTTTTGTATTGATCCGCAAGATGCACATGATAAGATATGCGGTCTTGTCGACAAGAAAAATAACGGGAGTAAAAACAAAAAGATATATCTTAAAGAAAAAAGCATAGAACAATACGATCTTGTCAGCTTTGACTTTTGCCCACTGTTTCGGAACTATCTCACCGCAGAGAAGCACTATGATCGTCAGTGCACCGGTTGCAAGCGAGACCATCCAGGAATAGCCGCTTAGCAGCGCCAGTGTGGTGGTTAAGGCCGAAGCTGCAATATTTACTATATTGTTTCCGATAAGGATCCCGCTGATGAGTTTCGAATAATTTCCGAGTATTTCCAATACTGCGGCAGCCTTTTTATCGCCTTCCTCGGCAAGAGATCTTAATCTTATTTCATTTGCACAGTTAAAAGCGGTTTCGGCAGACGAAAAAAATGCCGATAATAATAAAAGAAAAACAAGTACCGCTATTTTGATAATTAAATCCACTTTATCCTCGCATCAAAATATATAATTAAACATTATAAATCGAAAAGCCCGTTTTAATCAAATGTTTTGCCAAATTTGCATACCATTGACATTTGTCCATAAAGATTTAAAATATATTCAGAGGGGAAAAAATGATTGATACTGTAAAAGAAATACTCAAAAAATCTAATAATATTGTCTTTCTTACCGGACTCGGCACGATCGTTGAATGCGGAGGAAGAGATTTATGGGACTCGGATATTTTTTATGGTATTGAAAACAAATACAAAATGTGTCCCGAACAGCTTCTCTCCGCGGGTGAGTATTCATCGAGAAAAGAACGCTTCTACAATTTCTACAAAAACGAAGTGATATCCTACCTTCCCAAGCCGGACGAAACCTATACGATCATAAAAAATATCGAAGACGAAGGACGCCTTAAATCCGTGGTTTCATTTAATATTTTCGGATTGGAAAAACTTGCGGGTATTGAAAATGTCATCGAAGTTGCGGGAAGTGTTTACAATAATTACTGTCCGCAATGCAACAAAACTTTCGATGTGGATTATCTTCTGAAAAGCCGTGCGATCCCAGTCTGCAACGAATGCAAAAAAGCACTGAGACCCAATATACGTCTTCTCGGAGAAAGAGTTGACAATGATCTGTACACCCAGGCTGCGATCGCCTGCTCTTCGGCTGATGCGATAGTCATTATGGGAGCCGATCTGGGCAGTTCCAAGATCCAGTTCGTGACCGGTCACTATAAAGGCTCGGCGCTGATACTTCTGGCATATGAAGAACATTACGGAGACAAATACGCCGACTACGTATTTTACGGAAGCATAAAAGATAATTTAAAAGCCATAACCTCATAGGTTACGGCTTTTTTTATACAACCTGATTCTGAATTCCCCTTTCATCATACAGGCAGTGTGCGGGCAGTTTCGGATGAATCCGTCCTGCCCGTTTCTGTTATATAGGATAAATATTTTGACAGCTGTCCGATCCTTTGGAAACGTCACATTTAAAAGGAAAAAACATGGATCAGATTGCTTTCATAAGAATATATTTATTCTCAAAATTATCTATCGGAATCGGCTTGTCGTAAAGGAATCCCTGCATTGAATCGCACCCGAATTCGTATACGATCTTTTCTTCCGCTTTGGTTTCTATTCCTTCGCAGACAATATCCATTTCTATTTCATTAAGAATCCTTATAAGACCTTTTATGATGTCCTTCCCTTTTCTGTTGTTAAGAGAATTCTTTATGAATCCCTTATCCAGTTTGATGATATCCACGGGAAGGATCCCGATCAGATTCAGTGAAGAATAACCTGCCCCGAAATCATCAACGGATATCTTAAAACCGTTCTGTCTCAGTTTTTCGATCTTGTCTATTATCAGATCGGCTTCTTCAAAGAATACCGATTCGGTCACTTCAAATTCAACATAGTCGGGCGGGAAATTGTATTTTTCGAATTCTCTCATTATGTCTTCCACAAGCGAGTCATGATAAAAATGCAGTTTTGAAAGATTAACGGAAATCGGAACTACAGTCCTTCCTTCTTTAAGCCACTCGTCTATTTTCTTGAATACGTATTTCATCACATACCAGTCAAGATCGAGAACCTTGCCCGAATTTTCAAGAACCGGAATGAAGATATCCGGAGGAACGATGCTTCCGTCTTCGTCTATAAGTCTCGTAAGTGCCTCGGCACCTTTGATCCCGCCTTTTTTGACGCTTATTTTAGGCTGCATATACACAAGAATTTCTTCATTCTCCAAAGCCTTTTCGAAGATCGGAATAAGTCTCGATTCAGCCTCTTTGATGGTCTGAAGTTTTTGTGTATACATAGCATAAGGTACGGAATAATTTCCTTTGACGCTTCTTCTGGCTATGTTTGCTTTATCAATTATCGATGTTATGGGTTCGCTGTTGTCTTCAATCACACAAACACCTGTATTAAGATGTACCGAAGTCTTTGAGTACTCCTGCTTGTGGGAATTGCAGAAATTATCCTGAAGCTGCTTCAAACGTTCCTTTTCCACAACCCACGCATCTTTTTCAAAAGAGAAAAGACTGATGATATGATCGGAATAAGGTCTGCATGCAATAACACAGCCCTCTTCGTTTACAATGGTATCAGCAAGATCTTTAATAAGTTTGTCACCGGCACTGTAACTGTATACTCTGTTTATGTACTTGAATTTGGAAAAATCAATAGAAATAAGAACGTATAATTTATCGCTTTCGGCATTATCGAGTCTTTCGGAAGCGACTTTCAAGAATTCATCGAATACGTATAAACCCGTCAATTTGTCATTATTATCCATAATAACCTACTCCTTGAAAAAATACTCGTAGTATTACGAATTATAATTACAAACATCCGTTTTTCCCCTACTTAAATCATTATATATATTTATCCCTTATTTGTCCATACACGTATATGTAAAAATGTCATGTTTTTTTTGTGCACTTTGTCCGTTTTTTATCCATTATTGGAGCAGAAGCAGAAATACCCTTCATCCACTTCAAATTTCATAAGACGTGCAAGGATCTTCCCGTCTTTCATATCCCTTACGGTCATGTCGTCAAAGTCTTCGTAAAAGCTCTTTATTCCTCCGCCGATCCCCTTTCCGGTATACTTCACATAGCTTTCTTTCGCACACCAGACCATATTGATCTTTCGAAGGGTTTCGTAATCTTGTGTGTCGCATCCCTGACCGGAAAAGATAAATTTATTATCCTTCGCGGAAAAAAACTTTTTTGCCGCATCAAAACGGATTTTTCGTATTTCCTGTATATCCACACCGATCTCTTTATCCGAAAAAGCACATACGCAATAATCTTTCGAATGGGAAATATTAAAGAAAACATCACTCCTGCCCTCGAGATAGCCTTTACCGTTTGTGCCGAAAACAACGGTGCTTTCCGAAAGATATTCTTTTTTGAAAACGGACGGATCAGTAATATGATTTATCTCTTTGAATTCATCATTCTTAAATCTTTCGGCAAAACACAAAAGCATGAGTTTTCCCGAAAGTGAAAGTGCCCTGTCTCTTTTTATCCTGTATCCTGATGTCTTCTGGATCAGTTCATAAGACAAAAGGGACATCTTATCAAGTAAGATGTCCTCATTTTCTTCACTGATTTTGAATACAAACAGTTTGATCATAACTATCTCCGAAACACTGACCGTCATACACTTTCGTGATACAAAACAGCTTTTTGTTTCGCGATCAGAATTTCATTTCTTCTTTGTAGAAGTCTTTAAATTCAGTAAATCCCTGACCTGTAAGAGTCTCTTTCTGGAATTTCTTGTTCTTGTTCATCCTGGCGATCAGAACAACCTTGCCTTCATTTCTGAGCGCGGAAGCTTCTTTGATTATGGAGCCCATTCTCTCTCCGTTGATTCCTTTTTCTACCAGGAACGCGATCTTTTCGCTCTCGCCCGGGATCTTGAATCCCTTCTCGAGCATGATCGTAATGATCCTTTCAAAACCTATTGAAAATCCGCAGGCAGGAGTATTGTTGCCCGTGAACTTCCCTATCATCCTGTCGTACCTGCCGCCACCGGCTACCGCACAGTTAAGTTCGGCCATCTCGATCTCGTAAATCGTGCCGGTATAATATCCCATTCCCCTGACCAGAGTCGGATCAAAGAAAAGTGCACAATCGGCTGATTTTGCGGCTTCAACCGAATCAAAGATATCTTTGAGATTTTCTATTGCTCCTTCTTCGATAAATCCTTCCAGTTTGGAATTAAGAAAATCAAGCGACGAAATATTCGTTTCATCATTTTCTTTTTTCATCTCGTCAAAAAGAGACATGTATTTATTTACCACTGCTTCATCAAATCCGTTGGAGATAAGTTCTTCCTTAACTCCGTCAAATCCGATCTTATCCATCTTATCAAGGATAACAAAAACAGCATCGGTTTTATCCTCATCAAATCCGGCATATGAAGCCATTGCCTTTAGGATCCTTCTGTCATTGATCTTCACTCTGAAATTGCTGAACTGAAGTTTCGAAAGAAGTGTCGTCGTGGCAAGGATAAGTTCTGTTTCGGCAAGATTTCCGGGTTCGCCGAGTATATCGATATCGCACTGCATGAACTGACGAAATCTTCCGTGCTGGGGTCTTTCCGCCCTGAACACGTTGCCCATCTGCAAAGCCTTAAATGGTGTGGGAAGCTGTGCCTGATTGTTTGAATAAAATCTTGCGAGAGGAAGCGTCAGATCGTAACGAAGTCCCGCATCCGCAAGGTCGTTTTCGTTTTTGGCTTCGGCAATATTGAGTTTTTCGCCTCTTTTCATAACCTTGAAGATAAGCTTTTCGTTCTCTCCACCCTGATTGGAGCAGAGATTTTCGATATGTTCCACGCAGGGAGTTTCAATATGCAGGAATCCGAAAGATTCGTAGGTTTTTTCTATAACGGAAATACAGTAATCCCTGATCCGCATTTCCTCGGGTAATATATCTTTCATGCCCGTAGCGGGCTTCTTTGTCAGGCTCATATTTTCTCCTTTTGATCGCTTTCTTTAATATGCATACGGATTATATTCCGTCTCGTGTCCTATCGTTGTGAAATCATGATGTCCGGGATAAACTTTGGTTTCCGGAGGAAGTTTGAAAAGTTTCTGTAAGGATCTTCTCAGATCCGCCGACGAACCGGTCTCAAAATCGGTTCTTCCGACGCTTTCAAAGAAAAGCGTGTCCCCGCTGAAAAGCAGTCCCTCATCTTCAAAATAAAAACAGACACTTCCGATCGTATGTCCGGGTGTTGAGATCACTTTGCATTTCATGCTTCCAACCGAGATCTCATCTCCGTCTTTAACTTCCCTGTCAAGTTTCAGGCTGATGTTCTTGTTGATCATACCGCACTGATTGAGTTCGGGCGAACGAAATCCTTCGGAATCATCCGCACTTCCGTAGACCAGCACATTTTCTTCAAGTCTTCTCACGCCTTCGACTCCCATCATATGATCGAAATGAGCGTGTGTAAGAAGAAGTGCTTTTATGGTAAGACCTTTTTCCCTGAGTTTGGTCACAAAATTTTCTCCGTTCATCGCGGGATCGATGAGAATGCAGTCATACTCTCCCTCACGATGAAGAAAATATGTATTGTTTTCAAGCATGCCCAGTGTGATGCAGCCTACTTTGATATCTGACATGTTTTTTCCTCAATTACTGTTTATTTGGTTCTGTCAACTTCAATGACACTGTCGATGGCACCGAGTTTTGCACAGAGTCTGTCGAGTTCTTCCTTGCTCTTTATCCTGAATGAAAGACGCATTGTCGCAACGCCTTTTTTCGAGATATTCGTATGAAGCATGTTTATAAGCGTATCAGCCTCGGTAAACACTTTGGTGATATCATAAAGAAGTCCTGTTCTTTCATTGGCAAACACGGTTATCTCCGCAAGATAGTTGTCGAGATTTCCGCCCAGAGCTTCTTCCTGCCAGTCCGCAACGATGATCCTCTGCCTGTCTTCTTCTCCAAGTACGTCCGGACTCATATTGATACAGTCTTTTCTGTGGATCGTAACTCCTCTTCCCCTTGTAATGAAACCTATTATCTCATCGCCGGGAATCGGATTGCAGCATTTGCCGAAACGGACTTCGACATCCTGCGTACCGTTAACGATAATGCCGTTCTTCTGATTCGTTTTGGCAAACTTGAACGAATTGTTCTTGATCGATTCGAGAACTTCCTCGTTCGTATAAGTCTTGGGGTGATCCTTTTCGTACATCGTAAGGATCCTGTTCACTGCCTGTGATTCTTTTACTCCGCCGTGTCCGATCGCCGCAAGGAGTGCATCCCAGTCTTTAAACGAATAGTTATCCAGAAGTCTCTTTCTGTAATCATCATTTATGATCTCGGAAAGATTGATATTGTTCTGTTTGCAGTATTCCTGAACCTTTTCACGGCCTTTAACGATGTTCTCGTCTTTTTGCTGTCTCTTAAACCACTGATTGATCTTGTTCTTGGCCTGTGTGGAACGGACTTTCTTAAGCCAGTCACGGCTGGGTCCGTTGGAATTGTTACTTGTGATGATCTCTACGATATCACCGTTTTTAAGTACATAATCGTTACCGACATGCACATTGTTGACCATTGCTCCGACCATTTTATTACCTATATCGGTATGAATGGCATATGCAAAATCAATGGGTGTGGAGCCGCTCGGAAGTTCGACGGTTCTTCCTTTGGGTGAAGAACAGTAAATGTTTTCCGAGAAAATATCCAGATCGTCATGAATGAGCGAGAGGAATTTTTCGTTGTCTTCCTCTTCGAGACATTCCGTAAGGCTTCTTAACCAGTCACTCTTTTCGACTTCCTTGGCCGAAACTTTCTTACCGTCGGATTCTTCTTTGTATTTCCAGTGGGAAGCGATACCGAATTCGGCTTCCTTATGCATCTCTCTTGTACGTATCTGTATTTCGAAAGGTGCTTTTACATCCGTCGTATCAAAAACGGTGGTATGAATGGATTTATATCCGTTCTCCTTCGGATTGGCAACATAGTCCTTGAATCTGTTGTTCATGGGCTTGAAGTTTTTATGCACGTATCCGAGAACAGTATAGAGTTCTTCTTCGTCTTCCACGATGATACGGACCGCAAAAAGATCGTAGATCTGATCGAGCGTCTTGCCCTGATTCTTCATCTTTCTGTAAATGGAGAAAAGATGCTTTACACGACCGTCGACTTTGGCATGAATGTCAGCCTCATCCATTATGTGCTTGACTTTCATAACTATATTGGCAATGTAATCCTCACGTTCTTCCTGCGTGTAGACCATCTGGTTGACCAGATTCTGATACGCCTCGGGTTCAAGATATTTGAACGACAGATCTTCAAGTTCGACCTTAATCTTTCCGATACCGAGTCTCTGAGCAAAAGGAGCGTAGATTTCCATTGTCTCTTTCGCTTTTTCGTACTGTTTGTTAGGAGGCATATGCTCCAGTGTTCTCATATTGTGAAGTCTGTCGGCAAGCTTGATGATGATAACACGGATATCCTGCGCCATGACAAGGAACATATTCCTTAAGTTTACGGCCTGTTCCTCTTCTTTTGACGTATATTTGAAATCCTTTGTGACCTTTGTTACACCGGCAACAAGTTTGGCTACATCGGATCCGAACTTTCTTTCTATATCGTCAACCGTTAATACGGTATCTTCAACAACATCGTGAAGAATACCCGCAATAATGGTCTCTTTATCCATCTGCAGATCGGCAAGGATGATCGCAACATAAAGAGGATGAATGATATACGGTTCCCCGTTCTTTCTCAACTGATCCTCATGTGCGCTGTATGCAAGTTCGTAAGCCGCTCTGATGGAACTGAAATCCTCGGAAGGATGGTAATCGCGAATTCTCTTTATAAGGTCCTGATATAATACGGCAGGCTCAATGTTCGCGCCGATATCTTCTATGCGGCCGTAATCGATAATAAAATCATTTTGCACAAGGTCTTCTTTATTATTTACTGCCATACTATCCCTCCTTCCCGGACAGATTCCGAATTCAAAAATTTACATAATATTATATATCATTATTTGTAATAATTCCACAAAAATATATCTTTCCCGAAAAACAAAAAACACTCGAATATTTGTTCGGTTTATGATAAAATTATAGAGCAGCTGATATTAAAAATAATTTATACGGGATAACATTATGTCGGAAAATCTTTTGGAAAACTTAAACGAATCTCAGAAAAATGCGGTGATCACCACCGAAGGATACGTACGCGTCATCGCCGGTGCGGGAAGCGGCAAGACCAGAACCCTTACCCACCGATTCGCATATCTTGTAAATGAAATAGGAATTCCGGCAGGTAATATTCTTTGCGTGACCTTTACCAACAAAGCCGCCAACGAAATGAGGCAGCGTATACATTTACTGACGGGAGACCGTGATACCGGCTATATCAATACCTTCCACGGATTCTGCGCCAATGTTCTCAAAGAAGAAAGTTTCGTTTTCAATTATCCGAAATCTTTTCTCGTGCTCGACAACTCGGATATAGATTCCATGCTCTCGGTCATTTACGAAGAAAGAAACCTCTCTCTTCGCGACATGACTTTTTCGAAAGCCCGTGACATGATCGAAATGTTAAAGCTTTTCGAGCGTCCCGACTATTACATTGACATGTTCGATATGTCTCTTGATACATTAAAAGAAAAATACGACAGTGCCGTGACCGCCAAGGATATCATCTTTTACGGTTATCTTTATCAGGAAAAGAAATGCTTCGGCCTCGATTACAACGACCTTATCATCTTCACGCTCTACACTTTCAAGGTGAACGAAGAATCGAGATTAAAATGGCAGAAACGCCTTATGTACATTATGGTCGATGAATTTCAGGATATAGACAAGCCACAGTATGACCTTATGAAAGTTCTTTCCGAATATCATAAGAATCTTTTTGTGGTGGGCGATCCCGACCAGACGATATATACGTGGCGAGGTGCCGACATACATTATCTTCTGGACTTTCACAAACAGTTTGCCGGTACGAAAACAATAATGATGAATGAGAATTACCGTTCCGTAAAAGGTATCACGGATGTTGCCAATTCACTTATTGCCAAAAATAAATACAGGGAAGAAAAGAATCTTGTCTCATTAAGAGGCGAAGGAAGTAAGGCAAGCGTTTATTTTGCTTCAAATTCCGAAGACGAAGCTTCCTACATTGCCGCAATGATAACTAAACTCAAAGAAGAGAAAAACGATTACAGGGATGTTACAATCCTTTTCAGATCCCATTTCCTGACCAGGAGCATCGAGCATGCACTTTTCGTAAACAAGATCCCGTATGTTATCTACAGCGGAGTTCAGTTCTATGACAGACTGGAAATAAAAGTTGCCCTGTCTTATTTAAGGATACTTGTTTCTGGTGACGATCTGGCTTTTAAACGGATCATCAATACTCCCAAAAGAAATATGGGCGAAAGAAGGATCAAATTCCTCGAAGAAATGAGCGAGAACAACAGGACCACTCTTCTTACCGCATTAAAAGAAAACATAGACAATCCGATCTTTAAAGGAACGAAAGCCAATGCTTTTCTTGAACTTATTGAAAAACTATCGGAAAATCTTGAGAAAAAAAGCATCTCCGAACTTCTTACCCAGGTACTTGAAATGAGCGGATACGAAGAGGCTTTAAGAACCGAAGGTGCACAGGAAAGGCTGGATAATCTTGCGGAATTAAAACAGTCCGTCTATGAATACGAAGTATCCTGCGGAGAAGAAACAAATCTCGACAGTTACTTAAAACATATCGCACTTTACACCAACGCGGATCTCGAAGACACCAAGGACCGTGTAAAACTCATGACCGTTCATGCCGCCAAAGGTCTTGAATTCAAAAACGTATTTATCTGCGGTCTGAACGAAGGTATCTTCCCGTCCAAAAAAACAAGGACTCAGGCTGCAATGGAAGAAGAAAGAAGACTTGCTTTCGTTGCGATAACACGTGCAAAAGACACACTCTTTATGACGGAAGCGATGGGACGAAATTTTGACGGTTCACCGCGTTTTCCTTCAAGATTTATTTTTGATATTGATAAAGAATGTCTGGAATACATTAACGAACCGAAAGATTCTCTGATCAAAGAAGCCAAAGAATACATAGCAGTCTATGACAGACTGATGCAAAAGGAAAAAAGCGATCTGCTCCCTGAAGGAAGCAGGATCAAACATATGGTTCTGGGAGAAGGAACGATCATTTCCGCAGATAATGAAATGCAGGCATATGTTATAAAGTTCGACTCAAGCGAAACCGAAAGAATGATATCGTTTAAGGTTTCTCTGGAAGTTATCTAATTGCTGAGTACCGAAAAAGCGATATTTGTGGCATGGTCGCCGACTCTTTCAAGTCCGGAAAGAATATCGGAATAAAGCATTCCCGCTTCCGCCGTACATTCGTTTTTGGTCAGTCTCTGTACATGGTTCTGCTGGAATTCTTTTTCCATATTGTCTATTCTGTCTTCCGTCTCACGAACCTGTTCTATATGTTCCATTTTACGGGATGAAAACATTTCTATCGCATACTGAAGGTTTAGGTTAACGGCATCCATCATCTGGGCCATTTCGTTTAATGCTTCTTTGCTGAATTCAATATCCTTCTCTTTTCGCATCTGTGCGGTCTCGGCTATATTGGTAGCATGATCGCCGATACGTTCGATATCGTTTACCACATGGAAATAAGCACCGATATTCTGCAAGTCTTCGATGGGAATATTGCTCTGTGTAAGCTTTACAAGATAATCGGTAATGGTCTTATTAAGGAAATTGATGTTCTTTTCAACTTCTGCTACATTTTCTATCTCTTCCGAATCCAGTGTTACAAGTGAATTCATTGCTCTGTTGAGATTATCGAGTGCAAGGTTTGCCATACGCTCGATCTCATTCGTAACTTCGACAACAGCCGTTGCGGGATTGAATACCACTTTGTTTCCGATGAACTGAAGTTTGTATTCGTCGTTGTATCCGACTTTTTCGTCCTTACCGGGAATAACAAGGTATGTTGCCTTTACAAGAAGGCTTGAGAACGGGAACAGGATCAATACCTGGAATACCTTTATGATCGTATGGCTGTTAGCTACGAATCTGCCGTAATTTCCTTTCGAGATCGTCATGATACCTGTCACGATATAATCTCCGGCAAAAAGCATGATAACAAATACTATTATCGTTCCGAAAAGGTTGAAAAGGAAATGGATCATAGCAGCACGTTTTGCATCTTTCATACCTGATAAAGAAGCAAGAAGTGCGGATACACATGCACCCATGTTACATCCGAGGATCATAAAGATGATTATATTAAAATCATCCAGAAGTCCCTGTTGTGCAAGCAAGAGCAAAATGCTGACCGTAACGGAAGAACTCTGAACAACACCTGTTATAAAGAATCCCAAAAGCACGGCAACAAAAGGATTCGGGATCGACGCGAAGATATTCAGCACCGCTTCTGATTCATGAAGTCCGTCCATTGCCTTGCTCATAAGTGCAATGCCGAGGAATAATGTACCGAATGAAACGATTATCTGACCGATACGGTTTATTGCAGGTTTTTTTACAAACATAACGATAACGGCACCGATAAGCAAGAATATCGGAGCATAATCGCTTAATTTAAAAGATACCAGCTGTGAAGTGATCGTGGTACCGATATTGGCACCCATGATGATACCTGCGGCCTGATAAAGATTCATAAGGCCGGAGTTAACGAAAGAAACCACCATGACCGTACAGGCACTTGATGACTGTAAGATCGCGGTGAAAAGCATGCCGACACCGAGTCCGGCAAATTTATTTGTAGTGAAAATCTCAAGGATCTTTCTTAATTTGGCACCTGCAGCTTTTTCAATGGATTCGCTCATATGCTTCATTCCGAAAAGAAAAAGACCGAGTCCGCCTGCTAATGTAAGAATATCACTTATACTCATAAGGTCCTCCCAAATGAATAAACGAATTTAAATCTCATACTTTTTTAATGCCGAAAAACCTCTCGGCTTCAATTATATCACTTGCAATTTGATTAAATAAAGACTCTTTTGAGTCAAAAATGCATTCTTCCCTGTGATATTTCAAAAAATACACTTTGATCCGGCTGTTATAAAAATCCCTGTCACCCGGGCATCCGAGCAGATGACTCTCAATATTGACATTTCCGCTGTCGGAAACCGTGGGTCTGATCCCTACATTCGTAACCGCGTTGAATTCTTCTCCGTCTTCCGTTTCAACAACGGTAAAATATACTCCGCGTGCGGGTATCACCCTTCCCTTCACGGGATTGATGTTTACAGTGGGGATATCGAATTTATGTCCGAGGCCTTCTCCTTTTACAACAGGTCCGTAATGATAATAATCATATCCGAGCATCTCTGTTGCATCTTCGATATTGCCTTCTTCCAAAGCTTTTATGATCCTTGAAGACGATATTTCCTCGTCCTTGTATTCGATCTTGTCAATGATCTCGGTTTCAAAGCCGTATTTCGAAGACAGTTTCTCAAGAAGTTCGGCATTGCCCTTTCCGCCTTTTCCGAAAGACACATCGCTGCCGCATACAAGAACCGAAGCTTTAAGTTTGCCGGCAATTATATCTTTCACAAAATCCTCCGGGCTCATGTTCATGAGCATTTCGTCAAACGGTGCTCTAACAAGTCTGTCAACGCCGATCTCTTCCATCTGGGAGATTATCTCGCCCTTGGTATTAAGATGTAAAAGTTCCTTTCCCGAAAAAAAATCTTCCGGATTGGGATCGAATGTCAGCACAACGGATTCACAGTCTTTAAGTTCGCTTTCGAGAACAAGTTCTTCCAGAAGCGTTACATGTCCCAGATGAACTCCGTCGAATTTTCCGATACTCACGCAGGATTTATTTTTCAGATTCGGAATTTCTTTATGTATTTCCATAGATTTATTTCTTCCAACGATTCAGAATTCTTCTTTTGAGAGCAGTTCTATAAGAGCATTCTTTAATTCTTCTTCAGTTCCCTTATAGTAAAATCCCGCTGCTCTCATATGTCCGCCACCGCCGAAACTCTGGCAGATCCTGGCCACATCGATCTTTTCTTTGGAACGAAGACTTACTTTTACGGTAGCGTCATTCATGGGATACATGAATATCGCAACTTCCGTTCCCGTGGTGATGCGAAGCTGATTTATAACGCCTTCAAAATCATTTTTGGTGATATTGTTATCAGTCATTTCCTTTCTCGAAATGCTTCCGATGATAACTTTTCCGTCTAAATAAAGTTCCGAAGAAAGTACGATTCTCGCACAGGCAAGATTCTGGGAATATGTCTTTTCATAATAGGTTCTGTCTACAAGGAACTGACAGTCTATTTTTTCTTCCATGAGTCTTGCCACCACCCTCATTGTTTCGGGCGAAGTTGCGGAATATTTAAATACTCCCGTATCATGCACGATCCCGAGATAGATCCAAGATGCGATCACTTTATCAAGTAAAGATTCATCCATCAGCCTGAATACCATTTCAGCCGCACTGGAAGCTTTCGGGTCGATGTAATTCACATCTCCGCAGCCTTCGGAATTGCTTATATGATGGTCTATATTGATCTTTAAAGCTGCTTTTTTGAAAAGTTTTTCTCCCGCTCCCATCCTGTCCGATGCGCCGTCGATGAGGATATATGCATCCGGTTCCATTCCCTCATATGTGCTGTCGACGATTTCGCTTCCTTCTATGCCTTTAAAGCAGTCCGGAATCTCTTCAAGGAAAAGTTTTATTTCTTTTTCGGGAAAAACTTTACGCAAATAAAGGGTCATGGCAATGCAAGACCCAATAGAATCCCCGTCGGGACTTATATGCCCCGATACGGCGATTTTTTTACTGTTGGATAATTCTTTAATAATGTCCATAACCCTCTGAATGTTTATTATTTGATTTTATCAGCGGAAAATCCGCCGTTCAAAGAAACCTTTTGAAATAACTTATTCATCTTCTTTTGAAGAATCATTTTCATCGGCCTGCTCATTCTTCTCTCTTTCATGAAGAGGAGCATTTACCTCGTCGATGAATTTCATCATTTCAATTCCCTTTTCAACCGATTCGTCAAGAATGAATGTGATCTCGGGTGTATTCCGCATATTCATTCTTTTTGCCAGAAGAGACCTGATCATTCCCTTCGCGCTGTTTAAACCCGTCATGGTGTTTTCTTTTTCTTCATCGCTTCCCATTACGGACACATAAACCTTGCATGTCTTAAGATCGGGAGCGACATAAACATCCATTACGCTGGTAAAAGGATTTATTCTGGGATCTTTTACTTCATAAGCAATGATCTGTGAAAGCTCTTTCTGAACTTCGGAATTGATTCTTACGTTCTTAATACTTCCTTTTCTCATTATCTGGGTACCTCTACCATTTCATACGCTTCAACTATATCAAGTTCCTGAATTCCGTTAAAGCCTTCAAATACAAGACCGCATTCGAAGCCCGATTTAACTTCCTTGACATCGTCCTTGAATCTCTTTAAGGATGCGAGTTTTCCTTCGAAGATCTGCTCGCCCTCTCTTGAAATTCTTACACTGCATCCTCTCTTAACGATACCGTCAAGCACATAAGAACCTGCAATGTTTCCGATAGCGTTTGCCTTGAATATCTGTCTTACTTCGCAGTGACCGATGACCTTCTCTTCGAATATCGGCTCGAGAAGTCCCTTCATGGCTGCTTCTACATCTTCGATTGCGTTGTAGATCACGCTGTAGAGACGTACATCCACGCCTTCTCTGTCAGCCGTATCCTTTGCCTGGTTATCGATACGAACGTTAAATCCGATGATGATAGCATCCGAAGCGGAAGCAAGAGTAACGTCGGATTCGTTGATCGCACCTACGCCGCCGTGAATGACCTTAACGACAACTTCTTCATTGGATATCTTTTCAAGGCTCTGTCTTACCGCTTCAACCGATCCCTGAACGTCGGCTTTAACGATAATGTTAAGGCTCTTTAAATTATCCTCTTTGATCTTAGTGAAGACATCGTCAAGACTCATCTTGCTCTTGGTGTCTTCGATCTTCTTGATCTTGTGTTCTGCAATGAATGTATCTGCGAAGTGTTTAGCTTCCTTATCGTTTTCATGAGCTATGAATACGTCACCTGCCGAAGGAGCCTGGTTAAGACCGAGTATCTCAACGGGTGTGGAAGGAGTAGCAACCTTAACGTTTTCCTTCTTGTCGTTGATCATTGCTCTTACCTTGCCGTGAGCTTCACCTGCGGAAATGAAATCACCGACTTTAAGTGTACCTTTCTGTACAAGAACGGTAGCAACAGGTCCTCTTCCTTTTTCAAGTTTGGCTTCGATAACAAGACCTCTTGCCTTTCTGTTGGGATTGGACTTAAGTTCAAGTATTTCCGCGGAAATAAGGATGTTTTCAAGCAGGTTGTCAATACCGAGTCCTTTCTTTGCGGAAACGGGAACGTAGATCGTATCACCACCCCAGACTTCGGGATTGAGTTCATGATCCGTTGCAAGTTCGGTCATAAGCTGTGATATCTGGGGATATGAAACCATATCCTTTGTTTTATCTTCAAAATCATAACCGATCTTATCTACTTTGTTAACTGCTACGATGATGGGCACGCCTGCTGCCTTTGCATGGCTTATGGCTTCTACAGTCTGAGGCATTACACCGTCATCGGCTGCTACAACGAGTACCGCGATATCGGTACTTGTAGCACCTCTCATACGCATGGCCGTGAACGCTTCATGACCGGGTGTATCGAGGAATGTAATGTTCTTGTCGTTGATCTTAACCTGATAAGCACCGATATGCTGTGTGATACCGCCTGCTTCACGATCGATGACGTGAGTATTTCTGATGGCATCGAGAAGTGATGTTTTACCATGGTCAACATGTCCCATTACGCAGATAACGGGAGGTCTCTCAACGAGCTTGTCTTCGTTCTCATCTTCTTCCTTAAGAAGTTCTTCGATAACGTCTACCTTCTCTTCCTTTTCACAGAGAATATCGTATTCCATTGCGATCTCTTCGGCTTTTTCAAAAGAGATCTCCGTGTTAACCGTAACAATCTCGCCTGCAAGGAAAAGCTTCTTAACGATCGTCGAAGGCTGAAGTTTCATCTTGTCTGCAAGGTCTCTTATGGTAAGTACTTCGGGTAATGTAAGAACCTTGATGTCTTCTTCGACTTTTTCAACTTTCTTTTCGGGCTTAATGAACGCGCCGGGCTTTAATGCCTTGCCCTTCTGGCCCATTCCGTCCTCGTATCTGTCATCGTAATTGTTTTTCTTTTTATCTTTTTCCTGAGAAGATCTTCTCTTATCGTCTTTTCTCTTATCACCCGGAGCAGGTGCAGCCGAACTGCCCTGATCGAACTTGGCATTATTGTTCTTTGCAGGGAATCTTCCCTGTGAAGCATTGTCGCCTTTTTGAGCAAAAGGACCGTTTTGAGGATTCTTCTTAAATCCCTGACCGTCGTTTTTCTTAAAATCGCGATTATCTCTCTGCGGTCTCTGATTCCTGTTGTTTCTGTTGTCCTGGTTCTGAGTGTTAGAGGTATAATCCTGATTCTTTCTTACGGCATTGTTATTGTTTTCGTTAACGTTTGCCTTAACTTCCGAAGCGGTTGTCTGAACTTTTTCCGGCTCTTTGTTTACAACGGTTTCCTTTGTATCCTTGACATTCTCGCTCGGTTTGGAGGTTTTAACGGAATGTTCGGGAACAAAATTTACCGAAGGAGCTCCTGAAGGAGGTGTAGTCGGTTTAATAAGTCTTGTAGGCATCGGAGCAGGTCTCTGCTGTGTATTTCTTCCCTGCTGCATTCCCTGATTCTGATTGGGCTTTTTGGGTGCTTGTGATGTGGAATTGCCGCTGACAAACTGAGGATTGATCTTAAAGTTAAACTTCGGAGATTTTTTAACCTCATTGTTCTTGTCGTTTTTAGGCTCAGCTTTTGCCACAGGCTTATTCTCAGGTTTAACCTCTGCCTTTTTCTCTTTCTTTTCTTCTTTTTCCGCGCTCTTTACAGGTTCCTTAACTTCGGATACAGAGACGGGTTTTTCTTTTTCCGCAGCCTTTTCTTCTGTCCCTTTGCCGTTTGCTTTCGCAAAAGCATCCTTTACGGTTTTAACTTCATCGTCAGACAGATTTTTGGTAGCGGCTTTGCATTCTATACCGTTTTCGTTGGCAAGCACGATCAATTCCTTGCTCGCAACACCTAATTCCTTGCTTAATTCACTTATCTTCATTCAACCACCTCCGAATCCGGTTTATTACTCTGATTGTTTTGTCTTTCGATCTCACTCATTATTCCTTTTGCAAAACCTTCATCAGACAAAACTGCTGCCGCCCTTTCCCCGTTTCCGAGGATATTTCCGATTTTTTCCTTTTCGGACCAGAAACAGATCGGAACTTTTCTGTATGCACACATATCCGAGTACTTCTTTTTTGTGTTCTCGGACGCATCGAGTGCAACGATCACCAGTACGGCTTTGCCTTTTTTTATTTCATTCTCGACACAATATTCTCCGCTCTTAAGTTTGCCCGCTTTTTTCGCAAGCCCCATAAGAGACAGAACTTTATCATTATTCACCAAACAACTCCTCGATCGCGGTTTCGAAAAATGAATTCGGAACCTGCATTTTGAATGCTTTGTCCAAAGCATGATTCTTCATGAGTTTTTCAAAACATTCCCTGTTCTTGCAGACATATGCACCCCTGCCGTTGGCTCTGCCGGTTTCATCCGTGATCACTTCGCCTTCGGGAGTTCTGACAATCCTTAAAAGTTCTCTCTTGTCTTTGTTTTCCCTGCATGATACGCATGTCCTTAATGGAATTCTTTTATTCTGCATCATTTACTTCACTTTCAACTTCCTGCGTATATTCTTCGGCATATTCGTTTCCGTCAGCATCCTGATAGTTTTCTGCCGTATACTCATCATCATATTCAAATTCTTCGTTGTCAGTAGAGAAGCCGAATTCTTCTCTTGCCTGTGATTCGGACTTGATATCGATCTTAAATCCCGTAAGTTTGGCGGCAAGACGTGCATTCTGTCCTTCTTTACCGATTGCAAGCGAAAGCTGTGTATCGGGTACGATAACCATCGCTTCCTTGTTCTTTGCGTCTTCTTCATTTACCGCTACGGCGATTACCTGTGCGGGTGAAAGAGCATTCTGAATCAGCTCGTTTGCATCGGGACTCCAGTTGATGATGTCGATCTTTTCTCCGCCGAGTTCATCTACGATAGCATTTACTCTGGCACCGTTGAGACCTACACATGCACCTACGGGATCCACGTTCTCATCTTTTGACCATACGGACATTTTCGTACGGCTGCCCGGTTCTCTTGCGATTCCCTTAATCTCTACAATACCTTCTTTGATCTCAGATACTTCTGCTTCGAAAAGTCTTTTAACAAATCCGGGATGTGTACGTGATACAAGGATCCTGGGTCCCTTGGGTGTATTTTTAACTTCCGTGATATATACTTTGATTCTGTCGGTTGGACGGAAATGCTCTCCCTTAACCTGCTCGGGCTCGTTAAGCATTGCATCGGCTTTTCCGAGGTTAATGGAAATATTCTTTCCGACATATCTTTGAACCACACCGACTACTATATTGTTCTGCTTGGAATAATACTGGTCAAAAACAACATTTCTTTCTTCTTCGCGAATCTTCTGAAGAATAACGCTCTTTGCATGCTGTGTTGCGATTCGGCCGAACTCTTTTGACTGAAGTTCAAATCTTACGACATCGCCGACAGCTGCTTTTTTAGCCACCTTCTTTGCTTCCTCAAGTGAAACCTCGGTAACGGGATCAGTGATATCCTCTTCGTTTTCCACTACGGTTTTTTCCTGATAAAGATGATATTCGCCGGTCTCTCTGTCCATTTCAACGATACAGTTTTCATCGTTGCCGAAATGTTCCTTGGCAGCCTTTTTAAGTGAATTCTCAATTGCTTCAAAAAGTGTATCTTTGCTGATCTCTTTTTCTTTTTCAAGCTCGGATATCGCTCTTAAAAGCTCTTCGCTGTCTTTAACCTTATTTTCCTTTGCCATAATATTTCCTCCTTAAAAATCGAGTGACAATCTGATAATAGCTATATCTTTTCTGTTAAAAATCATATCTGTATCTTTAACGGTAACCGTTACCGTGTTTTGATCGAAAGCTTTCAGAATTCCGGTGAATTCCTTGCATTTGTCTATCGGCTTGTAGGTCTTTACATCCACCTGCATACCGAGTGACTTTTCAAAATGAATGTCCTTCTTAAGCTGTCTTCCGAGTCCCGGCGAAGATACTTCGAAAATATAGGTTTCATCGATGTAATCTTCCCTGTCGAGAATCTCATTAAAACTTCTGGACACCTTTTCGCAGTCGTTAATATCGACTCCGCCTTCTTTGTCAATATATACTCTGAGATACCAGTCGCTGCCTTCCTTTTCGAAATCGATGTCATAAAGTTCGACTCCGGCCTCCTTAAGAACGGGCAGGATCAGTTCTTTGGTTTTGATTTCGTAATCTTCGTGTTTTCCCATATCCACTCACCTAACCTCCCTGTGCATAAAAGAAAGTGGGCTTTGTCAACCCACTTCAGTAATCACATTTATGCAATATCAATGTTAACAACTCATATATTAAAAGTCAAGCAATTTAAAGCATTTTTTTCGTATGGAAAATATGTTATGATTATTAAGTATTAAAGGCGTAAGCAGTCCGGACACGATTAACTCGTCGTCTGGTTTCGGTGAACAGTATGGATAACTCCCGCAAAACGATTGCAAAGGATAATTTCAAAGAGATTTACGAACATATAAACAGCGACTATCCGTTGGCTGTTTACTTTGTCAAGCCAGATGAGTATTTCATGAACAATGTTCCCTGGCACTGGCACGAGGAATTTGAAATAGACCTCATACGGGAAGGAAATGCCCTTTACACATTCGGTTCGGATGTCGTCAGAGTACCCCGTTCGAGTGCGATCATAATCAAAAGCAATGTTGCCCACTCGATCAAATCCGAAAACGGCAACTGTTCCATCATTTCGATCATATTTTCGGGAACCATTCTTTTTTCCGATCCCGATTCTTCGATGAGTATCACATACCTTAATCCGTTTTTGGCCGGTTCGGATAAATATATCCCTGTCAATCCCTCGGACAGAATAGGCAAAGCAGTTTTTTCCTATATCGAAGACATTGTGGATTACAACTTAAACAGGGAATACGGTTACGAACTTTTGACAAAATCCGTTCTTTATCAGCTCTGGCTTTTGCTGATTAAAGATCTCCCTCACAAAGATTACATCAAAAAGAAGGAAATCCACGAAGAAAAATCAAGTGCCGATGAAGAAAGAATAAAGGATGCCATAACCTTTATTCAGGATAACTATTTCGAAAACATCTCTCTCGACGATATCGCCGAGAGCATACATATTTCAAAAAGCGAATGCTGCAGGCTTTTTAAACGTACCATCAACCAGACTCCTTTTGAGTATCTTATAAGGTACAGGATCCTTAAAGCCTGTGACATCATGATCAAAAGCCAGAGAAACGACGAGTCAATATCGTATCTCGCCGGAAGCGTCGGCTTTAACAGCGCCAGTTATTTTAACAAGCTTTTTAAAGAATATGTGGGATGTACTCCTACTGAATTTCGCAAACAATCAAAAAGCGAACGAAGAGATAAGCTCTCTCCGTTCGGCATGTCTTTTTCTCATTTCTGATATCAGTCTTTGGTGTATACATAAAATCTGTCTTTTCCGGCAGATTTTGCTTTGTACAGAGCATCATCCGCAGCTTCGAAAAGATTCTCGAAAGAATTTCCGTCCTTCGGATAATATGCTACTCCTATCGAGCATGAGATCTTTATTTCTTTTCCGTCTTTAAGATATGGTTTCTTGATGGCTTCATTTAACTGCGTAGCTCTTAAGATTGTGGCTTCCTTGGTCGTATTCTTCATGAATACCATGAATTCGTCACCGCCGAATCTTCCCTTGACATCACTGTCACGGAAAGTTCTTTTAAGTACCGAAGCGAAGTATTTTATAACTTCGTCGCCGACCGCATGACCGAAATTATCGTTGACTTTCTTGAAATTATCACAGTCGATCATAAGAAGTGCGTGGATCTGATCCGGTTCGCTTTCCTTAAGATAATCGATAATGGTATCGGTTACGGTAGCTTTATTCAGTATGCCGGTCAGGCTGTCCATTCTGGCACGATTGCTTATCTGAAGATGACGATTGTGTTCTTCCGCCGTCTTATTGTATAACTCCTGATTCATGCGGTTGATCTCCTGTTGGGAAACAACCATCTCAGTCACGTCAAAGAGCAGTCCGTAAACATTTTCGCTGCCGTCATTTTCAACGACGAGCCTTCCCTGAAAGATCATGAATTTTTCATCATCTAGAATACTCTTAACCCTGAAATTGGCTTCGCAGTAATCCTCAAAATCAAACTGTCCTTCCAGCAGCTCCTTTACGCGTTTTCTGTCTTCCTTGTACATAAACATCTCAAAAGAATTGTAATATTTTTCAAGGAATGCCTTTTCGGAAAGGCCAAACAGATTCAAAAGGCCGTCCGACACAAAAACGAATTTGTATGTATGTCTGTCAAAAACAAAAAACGCACCCGGTATTCTGTTCATTAAATCCATGGATTCACTAATCATTCAACCACCTCATTGAACAATACATCCTTAATCACGCTTCCTGTTCGTTAAGTTTAAGCAGTTTTGCAGCCTGATCCGCTGCTATGCAGGCCTCGATGATCTCATTTATATCACCGTTCATAATTTTGTCGAGTTTGTACAGTGTCAGATTGATCCTGTGGTCAGTAACTCTTCCCTGAGGGAAATTGTATGTTCTGATCTTCTCGGATCTGTCACCCGTACCGATCTGGCTCTTTCTGAGTTCGGCTTCGGCATCATGTGCTTTCTGCTGTTCCAGATCGTATAATTTTGCACGAAGAAGTGCAAAAGCCTTAGCTTTATTCTGAATCTGCGATTTCTCTGTCTGGGAATAAATAACTATGCCTGTCGGATAATGAGTAAGTCTTACGGCAGAGTCGGTGGTATTGACGCACTGTCCGCCGCATCCCGAAGCACGCATAACATCTATTCTTATGTCCGCTTCGTTTATCTCTACTTCAACATCTTCCACTTCGGGCATTACCGCAACCGTTATCGTGGAAGTATGGATCCTTCCGCCCGATTCGGTCTCCGGTACACGTTGAACCCTGTGAACTCCCGACTCGTATTTGAGTTTGGAATATGCTCCGTTGCCGGTGATCATGAATTCGACTTCTTTCATGCCGCCGATCCCGATCTCATCGACATTCACGGTCTCAATCTTCCATCCCTGGCTTTCCGCATAATGAACATATAATCTGTACATTTCAGCGGCAAAAAGAGCAGCTTCGTCTCCGCCCGCTCCGGCTCTTATCTCAACGATAACGTTTTTATCATCGTTGGGGTCTTTGGGCAGAAGAAGTATCTTAAGTTTCTGCTCAAGCTCTTCCACGCTTTTTCTCGCATCATTCAGTTCTTCCTTGAGCATCTCACGCATTTCTTCATCGCTTTCAGCTTCAAGAAGTTCAAGTGAATCTTTAATTGTATCATTTGCTTTTTTGTATTCTTTATAGGTATCGACTATGGGTGCAAGATCGCTCTGTTCTTTCATCAAAGCTCTGAATCTTGTCTGATTGTCAGTCACTCCGGGTGACTGGAGTTCACCCATAAGTTCTTCGAACCTGATAAGTAAATCTTCAAGTTTGTCAAACATAATATCTCCGTTCTTTCTTCATTCGGCAAATGTCTTCATTCACCGAAACAATCATCTCTCATAAACAGCCGTAACCACTCTGTCAAGGCCGTTTAAATCCTTTATCGTATTTATTTCCTTGTATCCGTTCTCCTCAAGAAGAAGGCTCACTCCCTCTTTCTGATCATATCCGATCTCGAACATCACTCTTCCGTCATTTACAAAATGCAGGGGTGCCTCTTTTATGATCCTGCGATAAAAATCCAGTCCGTCCACGCCGCCGTCAAGGGCGCTTCTCGGTTCAAAATCCTTAACCTGCTCTTCGAGTCCTTCGATCACTTTTCTTTCGATATAGGGAGGATTGGATACTATGATATCAAATTTTTCATTTATGTTTTCAAAAAGATCGCTTTGGATAAATTCAGCATCCAGATTCAGTTTTTCCCTGTTTACCTTTGCGGTATCCAAAGCTTCTTTGCTTATATCGCTTCCGACAACAGTCAGATCTTTTCTTTGATCTTTGACAGCAAGCGCTATGCAGCCGCTTCCGGTACAAAGATCCAAAAGCTTCAGACCAAAAGGTGCTGTCTTTATGATCCTTTCAACCAGTATTTCCGTATCGAATCTCGGGATCAGAACACTTCGGTTACAGACAAACTCCAGACCGTAAAAGAAAGTTCTTCCGGTAATATACTGAACGGGTTCGCCTTTTTGTCTTCTTTCGATCAGATCAAAGTATTCCTTTTCCTTTGTCTCATCAAGGATTCTGTCGGGATGTATAAAAAGATCGTTCCTTTCGGTATTCATAAGATATTCGAGAAGAAGCAGTGCTTCACTGCCGGCCTCCTCCGAAACGATCATGTTTTTGCCTTTTTCATACGCTTCTTTATAGGTCATCCGAATCGAGTCCCAGTCTCTTGAATATTTCGTCATATTCCTCATCGAGCTTACGATTGAAAGCGTCGGTATTCTTAAGTGTCAGATGACCGTTTTCATCAATGATATTGTCGAAATCTATATCTTCGTCATCGTCATCGTATAATTCATTTCTTTCAGCTTCTTCGGGATTGAGATTATAGATTCTCGACGTCATTCCGCCTTCGGGAATATATTCCACGATGTTATCGAGTCTGTCCGGCATGGGAATGCTTTCTATTTCTTTGCTGAATAAAGGTACGTTTCCTTCGTAATCATCATCGTTTCCGCCGTCATACGGAATACCGTTCTTGTCGGAAGCATTAACGATTAAATCGTCCTCATTGACCGGTTCAAACATCTGCTCATTTTCAGGCACTTCCTCATCATCGGGATCAAATCCGTAATCATCCAAAAAGTCAATGCTCACGGGTTGTGTTTTGGTCAATTCCTCCACCTCTTTTCTGCTGATACGAACCTCCTCGAATTCTTCACCTGAATCATCAGAATTCGAATAACCTCTGAATTCCTTACGTGTTATATTTGTTACTGTTTCTTTTTTCTCTGCCTTATCACTTACAGGTTCTTTTTCAAACGATCCGTCTGTTTCTTCCGTCGTATCATCTTCGTTTACCGAATCTTCAGAATATGTTTCTTTACCGGATCTTTCACCGGTTTCTGATCCTTCAATATATGAATCTTCTTTGTTTTTCGAATCTTCCATATATGCTTCTTCCGTCAGATCGTCTTCGTTTTCCGTTTCTTCAGCATATGATACTTCAGTCAGTTCTTCCTCTGTTAACGGTTCTTCATCATACGATCCTTCAACCGTATATTCATAGTTACCCTCTTCTTCAGCCGTTCCTTCGGCATAATACTCTTCTCCCGAGCCCTCGATCTCTTCCGAATAGTATTCCTCCTCGGATATTTCGAATTCTTCCTCGGGATAGTATTCTTCTTCCGAGATCACAAACTCTTCTTCGGGATAATTATCTCTGTCGGAAACATCGATCTCTTCGTACTGTTCCTCACGGGTGAGTTCTTCGTTAATACTGTCAAACTGATCTTCAATTTCCTCTTTTACAAGAAGCATTTCTTCGATGGATTTTTTCTTTTCCGAAGCATTTTTAAAATCATCCGAAGAATATTTTTCGGGGAAATTGATCACCAGGAATTCTCTCCAGTCAAAAACCGCTTCCATGGATGCTATGGCTGTTTTTATCATTTCGTCGTCGGGTTTCGGAAGATACAAAACCTGGATTATTACAGCCGGAAGGCTGAGTATCTTTCTAAACCAGTTGTCCGGAAGCAGACAGATAACATTATATAATTCGTAAAAAAGCCCCGTTGCTATCGGTATGTAAAGAACTCTGAAAAGAAGCCTTAACGGGATCGAATCAATCCTGACAAAAACAAAAAGTACCAGCGAAACAAGCGTACAGAAAACTATGTAATCCGTTGTACATCTGTATAAATACCTGGAAGACAAAGAAACGTTTTTAAAAGTCGGTTTACGTCCTCTCTCAACACAGTTTATAACCTTATGAGCCGCGGAATGGTATTTGAGCATTCTTCTTATGTCTTTAAACAAAAGAAATGAAAGCATGTAAACAACCATTATTATAATGTATGCAGCGAACTCAATTATATGGATAACGGAATCATTAACTATATAATTCTTTAAATAGCCTGAAAGAAAAATGGGAATTGCCGTCACAAAAAATAAGCAGAGAATGAAAGATACGCATGCGGCAAACGCCGAAACTATGATATTCGTATGTTTTCCGAACACTTTTCCGAGCGCTTTGTCTATTATCGTTTCTTTTGAAGAATCATTTGCGAAATATTCTGCCGAAAACTCCAGACTTTCAAGCGTGAGCAAAACATCTTGAAACAATACAAAAACACCTCTGACAAACGGAATTTTCTTAATCAGCTTATCAGGGTTGGCTTCTGCATTCTTTACAACGGTCTGCAATTCGCCGTCGCTTTTTCTGGTCTCAAGAGTATATTTATTCGCGTTTTTTATCAAAACACCTTCAAACAAAGGTTTTTCGGTAAGTCCGCTGCTTTGTTTTCTTCTTTTTTTGCCCATCTTGACTCCAAATCGCCGGACTTTATTTATACGAGAATTCTGTACATAAATAAAGGTTGAGATAATTCATACCTCAACCTCTTTTAACACAATTATTTGCTTTCCACACCGTACTTCTTATTAAACTTATCAATACGGCCACGAGCCTGTGTGGCTTTCTGCTGTCCTGTGTAGAAAGAGTGGCACTTCGAACAAACTTCTACGTGTATGTCTTTCTTGGTAGAACCTGTTACGAATGTATTTCCACAGTTACAGGTTACTGTCGCCTGATAGTACTCAGGATGAATTCCTTCTCTCATTTCAAATCACCTCTCTATATTAAATTCCATAATATTCACAAAATGCTTGATTATTATATCACGCACCTTTTTTTAATGCAAGTTTTTTTTAATACCACTTTACTTTGTTCATCATAGCCACAAATTCAGTGTTGTTTTTGGTCTTGGAAAACAGATCTATAACCTTGTCTACGGCCTCTTCGGGTTTAAGACCGTTAAAGCCTCTTCTCATTGAACTGATCGCCGTAAGTTCGTCTTCTGAAAGTAAAAGATGTTCGTTTCTCGTTCCGGATTTCGGAATATCGATCGCGGGGAAAACTCTCTTTTCCGAAAGCTTTCTGTCGAGAACAAGTTCCATGTTACCCGTTCCCTTAAACTCTTCGTAAACAACATCATCCATCTTGGATCCCGTATCCACGAGAGCTGTTGCAAGGATCGTAAGGCTTCCGCCTTCTCTCATTTTTCTGGCTGCACCGAAGAATTTCTTCGGCATGTGAAGTGCTGCGGGATCAAGACCGCCCGAAAGAGTTCTTCCCGAAGGAGGTATTACCTGATTGTACGCTCTGGTAAGTCTCGTGATCGAATCGAGAAGAATGATTACATCCTGTTTTGATTCCACAAGTCTTCTCGCACGTTCGATCACCATTTCGGCAACTTTTTTGTGATGTTCGGGTGTTTCGTCGAATGTGGAATAGATGACCTCCACATTGTCTCCTTTTATTGCTTCCTTAATATCGGTAACTTCCTCGGGTCTTTCATCTATAAGAAGAATGATCATATGCATGTTTTTGTTATTATACAGAACACTCTTCGCGATATCCTTAAGAAGTGTGGTCTTTCCTGCTTTGGGCTGAGAAACGATCATTCCTCTCTGTCCTTTGCCAACCGGTGAGACAAGATCGACTATTCTCATTGAAACAGGACATCCCGGAATATCCAGTTTGATCTTTTCATCCGGGAAAACGGGAGTCATATCTTCGAATTTGCATCTCTTTGAAATATATTCCGGACTGAATCCGTTAATTTTTGTTATGAACAGAAGTGCGGAAAATTTTTCCTTGTCATTTTTGATCTTGGTATTTCCGGTAACGATGTCTCCTGTTCGAAGGCCGAATCTTCTGACCTGTCCGGGTGCAATATATACATCCGAGTCTCCGGAAAGATAGTTATTGCTTCTGATAAATCCGAATCCGTCGGGCATTATCTCAACGATACCCGTAACGGTATTATGACTGTCCAGTCTGGAATCGTATTCCTGTTCGAAACCGGGAACTCCGATGGTGACCATACTGCTTGCTTTTTCGCTTATGGTATCTTCGGTGATATGAGGATTGATCATATCAGGATTATCCTTCACACTTCTTTCATTATCTTTTGCCTTGTTTTCCCCAATTTCCTTAGTTTCTTTTTTATCCGAAAAAGACGCTTCTTCCTTTACTTCCTTTTTATCTCTGCCTCTTCTGACCACTTTCGTCTCTTTGGCACCTGTTTCGGAAGTAACGGATTGAACAGGATCCTTTCCCATTGCCAGGGATTCCTTTTCTTTTTCAACCAAAAAATCAATAAGCTCGTCCTTACTCATAGTGGAATAGCCTCTGACTTTCATATTTTTTACTATTTCTCGTAAGTCATTGATTTTAAGTGTTTCGTACTTTTCTCGCATAAAACCTCCTGTATAATTCTTCTTTATGTGTGCTTCAGTCGGGGAAATTTAGAATCGGAAATAATAGTGATTGTCTGAATTTTTTATCAATTACCTGTATTATACAACATTTATATTCTTTTGCAATACAGATTTCTTCTATAACTTGTAAATTTTCATTGTTTAAAGTATAATCATTATGTGGGTCTATCCACGAAACTAACGATTTATTGATAGGGGTATTGGTTATGAGATTAATTACACGTTCGGATTTTGACGGTCTCGCATGCGGTGCACTCCTCAAAGAGGCCGGTATTATTGACAGTTGGAAATTTGCTCATCCGAAGGATTTACAGGACGGATTGGTTGAGGTAAACGAAAACGATGTCCTTGCCAACGTTCCTTTTGTTGAAGGATGCGGACTCTGGTTCGATCATCATTCAAGCGAGTTCGAAAGAAATCAGCTCGAGGGCAAATACAAAGGCGAAAGCAGAGTTACTCCTTCATGTGCCAGAATCATTTACGATTACTACGGCGGCAAAGAAAGATTTTCTCATTTTGACGAGATGATGGAAGCTGTTGATAAAGTCGATTCCGGAAATCTTACCATAGATGACATCCAGAATCCCAAGGGCTGGGTTCTTGTAGGTTTCCTTATGGATCCCAGAACCGGTCTCGGAAGATGGCGTAACTTCACGATTTCCAATTATCAGCTGATGGAAAATCTTATCGAAGCATGCAGAACACTCAATACGGAAGAAATTCTTAATCTTTCTGATGTCAAGGAACGTATAGAAGTATACTTCGAACAGGAAGCACTCTTCAAACAGATGGTAAAAGATCATACCCGTGTTGAAAAAGATCTTATCATCTCCGATTTAAGAGGTGTGGATCCCATTTATTCGGGCAACAGATTCATGATCTATTCAATGTACCCCGAGCAGAATATTTCCATCTGGATCGTTAACGGCAAAGGCGGAAAAGGATGCTCATGCGCAGTAGGCTACAGCATTCTTAACAGAACTTCCAATGTGGATGTCGGAAGCCTGATGCTCAAATACGGCGGTGGCGGACACAAAGCGGTAGGTACCTGCCAGTTTGCCGATGAAGTAATGGACGAAAAGATAGAAGCGCTCATTAACGACCTGGTTAATTATCAGTAATTTCAAAATCATTATATAAAAACAATTTTAAAGGCCTTCCGATTCGGAAGGCCTTCTTTATTTATCTTATGTTTATTTAATTTCGTTTTGTGCCGCAACCAGATTCTCTACGCAGTAGATCGCACGAAGTTTGGGTTTCTCGATCTTACCGGTCGGATTCCTCGGAATATCGGCAAAGATGATCTTTTTGGGTCTCTTGTATCTGGGAAGCTTGTGGCAGAATTCTTCCACTTCTTCTTCGGTAAGAGTAAATCCGTTTTTGATCTCAATGATGGCTGCCGTTACTTCACCGAGTCTCTTATCGGGAATTCCTATTACAGCCACATCCTTGATAGCATTATGCTGTCTTAAGAAATCTTCTATCTGAACCGGGTAGATATTCTCACCGCCGGAAATAACAACATCTTTCTTTCTGTCTACAAGGAAGATAAATCCGTCCTCATCTTCCATTGCCATATCACCGGTAAAGAGCCATCCGTCCTTAAGAACCTCTTCGGTTGACTTGGGATCGTTATAGTAACATTCCATCACGCCGGGTCCCTTAACCGCAAGTTCTCCGACCTCGCCTATTGCTACGGTATTTCTGTTCTCATCAACGATCTTAACTTCCCAGCCGTATCCTGCTTTACCGATCGCACCAACCTTATGAATGTTTTCAACTCCAAGATGTACACAACCCGGTCCTATGGATTCGGAAAGACCGTAATTGGTATCGTACTGATGGTTCGGGAAGATCTTCTTCCATCTTGCAATAAGCGAAGGCGGAACGGGCTGTGCACCGATGTGCATCAGTCTCCAGTTGGAAAGATCATAATCTTCAAGGTTAACTTCGCCGGAATCTATTGCATCCAGGATATCCTGAGCCCAGGGAACCAGAAGCCATACGATTGTGCATTTCTCATTGCTTGCGGCTTCAAGAATTGTTTTGGGTTTTGTTCCTTTAAGAAGTACCGCCTTGGATCCCGAAAGAAGCGATCCGAACCAGTGCATTTTCGCTCCCGTATGATAAAGGGGAGGAATGCAAAGGAATATATCATCTCTTGTCTGTCCGTGATGATTCTGTTCAACCGCACATGAATGCATGAGTGAACGGTGTTTGTGAAGGATTGCCTTGGGGAATCCCGTTGTTCCCGATGAAAAATAAATTGCTGCATAATCATCATCGGTCAGTTTTATGTCAGGTCTCTGACTGGAGCAGTTTGCAACGAGGGAATTGTAATCTTCGGCAAAACTCGGGCAGTTCTCTCCTACATAGAAAAGGAGTCTGTTCTTGCTTATCGAATCTGCTATTTCTTCAACACGACCGATGAATTCCGGTCCGAAAACAAGAATATCAACTTCAGCAAGATTAAGACAATATTCGATCTCATCCGGAGCATATCTGAAATTCAGAGGTACTGCGATCGCACCTGTTTTCAATATACCGAAATATATGGGAAGCCATTCAAGGCAGTTCATCAAAAGGATTGCAACCTTGTCTTCTTTCTTGACTCCTCTGGCCAAAAGCATATTGGCAAATCTATTGGCCTTTTCCTCGAAAACACTCCATGTGATCTCTCTTCTGTAATGAGTCATGGGATTGGGCTCAATCAGTTCATATTCTTTCCATGTTACTCTTCTTACTTCTTTTATTTCCGGATTTATCTCTACAAGGCAGATATCCGAACCGTACTTTTCGCTGTTTCTGTCGAGTATTTCTGTAATGGGCATTTCATTTCTCCTTAATACTTTAATACACATCGCCGTGACGCGACACATATTTTATTATGCCACTTTAAAGCACGAAAGTAAAGTGTTTTAAGGTATAAAAAAAGCCTCCCTTGCGAAAGACTTTTTTTTGTTAATATACTTTGATCGTTTCTATAACCAGTTGAGATTTATAATCCACGTTGGCTTTTTCTATCTTACGACGAAGTTCCATCTCATCCTTACATTTGACAGCACTCGTAATGTCAGGCGTCATATAATATCTCCCCAGCAATTTCTTCTCTGCCAAATATTCGTCCGTTCTGGTATTGTGAGCTATATAGTATTCAGCAGCCATATCCAAATCCCCTTTCCAGTAATATGATTATAATTTATATAATAACCAATTCCTCAGAAACAGCTTTCAGTTTATAACCGCATTTGTTGCAGAAAGAACTGTCATATGGCAACGTATTTCCGCAATTCTCACACATCCTTAATCCCTGTGTTTTCAATTTGCGGTTATTCCAGACTTTACAGTTGTATTCGAGTTTTTTGATAGTATCAACTTTCTCTTTATAGATCTCGTCAATATTCTCATTATCCTTATTGGCGTCGTAAAAGAGTTCCCCAAGCTGACATATCATATCTGATTTCATATCTTCCGCCTGTTTAAGCGAAAGATCTATGGATTTTACTTCAGCGGAAGCCGTATCCTTTTTTGCTCCCCAAGCCATTTCTGACCCCCCTTAATCTTGTTCTTATAATAATTATAACTCTTGATAAAATAAAGTCAATCGCGTCAACATTTAAAAATGTTAATAAATTGTTACTTTTTTCTTACTTTTGTTCCGCTTTTCCCCTTGCAAAAACAGCTTTCAAAACGAACAGCATTCCTACCGTAAGAACTGCTCCGACAGCTATACTGATGGGTGCATTCTGAACAAATCCCGCGAATATGTATGTAACGAACGAAACAGCTGCAACCGAGATCGCATAAGGAAGCTGAGTCGAAACATGATTAACGTGTTCGATCTGAGCACCTGCGGAAGCCATGATCGTCGTATCAGAGATCGGCGAGCAGTGATCGCCGCAAACAGCGCCTGCGCAGCAAGCCGAGATACCGATTATGAACAATGTACTCTCTGCGGGGAAGATAGCCGTAACGATCGGAATAAGGATACCGAACGTTCCCCATGAAGTACCCGTTGCGAAAGCCAGAAGGCAGGCAACAACGAATATTACTGCCGGAAGGAAACTGTAAAGACCTCCTGCCGCACCTTCCATAAGATCCCTTACAAATTCAGCGGCACCGAGAGCCGATGTCATTGATTTAAGAGATACCGCAAGTGTAAGGATAAGCATTGCGGGCACCATTGCCGAGAAGCCTTTGGGAAGGCATGCCATTGCGTCTTTAAACGATAAAACTCTTCTGATGACAAGATATGCAATGATGATAACAAGTGCGATCAGAGCACCCCAGGGCAAACCTACCGTGGAATCGGTATTTGCAAAAGCATCAATAAAATTTCCCTTGCAGTCTGTTCCGCCCCATAAATCCGTACCGAAGAAACCTCCGATGTAGATCATACCTATAATACATGTAATTATCAAAACAACTACTGGAAGAATAAGATCTATAACTTTTCCTCTCGGATTGACCTTGTTTTCATCCTTGTTGGGAAGTCCGCCAAGGTCGCCTTTTTCAGCCGCTTTCTCAAATTTTACCATGGGACCGAAATCAAATTTCATTATTATGAGTCCGATGATGAAAACAAAAGTGAGAAGTGAATAGTAATTGAAGAATATCGCTTTGCAGAAAAGCTGTATTCCGTTAATTCCCGTATTCATATCCGATGCTACCGACGCAACTGCTGCCGCCCACGAAGAGATCGGCGCGATCATACAGATAGGGGCAGCCGTAGCATCTATAAGATAAGAGAGCTTGGCTCTGGATATTTTCTTTGAGTCGGTGATAGGTCTCATTACGGAACCTACCGTAAGACAGTTGAAATAATCATCTACGAAAATAAGCACACCGAGAACAAATGTTGCCAGCTGTGCACCTACTTTTGTCTTAATGTTCTTCTCAGCCCATTTTCCGAATGCTGCCGAGCCGCCCGCAGAATTGATAAGTGCTACTATGATCCCAAGAAGGATCAGGAACAAAAAGATTCCCGCGTTATCCATTATCGCAGTTATCAGACCGTCATTGATTATCGCATCAATTGTTGCAATCGGATTAAATCCCGTAACAAAAAGAGCTCCGATGATAATACCGACGAAAAGAGATGAATAAGCTTCTTTGGTGATCAGTGCCAGAATAATGGCTACAACAGGCGGAATAAGTGCCCAAAAAGTACCGTACATGATATTTCCTCCCCAATGATTCATGTAATTGTCCACAAATATTATTTTATAACATAATCATCTGTCTGAAAAGCATTAATTCTCTTTGTAAGCAATTATTTCAAGTATTAATCTTTCCGTTCTTTCCACACTGTCCAGAGCCAGTTTTTCACCCGTAGTGTGAATATTGAGAATGTTCGGACCGATGGAAACACAGTCGAGATTCTTTTTCTTTTCCATCAGTATTCCGCATTCAAGACCTGCGTGCACTCCGAGAACTTCGGGTTCTTTTGAATAAACTTTTCTGTAACACTCCACACATCTCTTTGTGAGCATGGATTCCGGATTGAATTCCCAACCGGGATAATCTCCCGACAGAGCAAGCTTAAATCCCTTCTTCGCAAGGATCGTTCCGACTTTTTCTTTCAGATCATCCTTCTCTTTTGCGATCGAACTTCTTATGCAGAACGTCAGTTTAAATCCCTGTTCGTCCAGCCTCATAACACCAAGGTTAAGACTGGTTTCCACCATATCGATGTTTTCGCACATCTTTATCACGCCGTCCGGAACTTCGGTAAGCGCTTTCGCTATTATCCCGGTTTTGTCGATGCATTTCACACCCTCGGTGTTGCTTAACGGTGTTACCGAGATTACGATCTCATCTTCTATGCCTTCATATTCTTCATTCACGGTTTTGTCGAAATCATTGATGACATCCGAAAAATCTTCACTGCAGATTTCCGTACATATTATCATGGATGACGATGCGGGAATGGCATTCTCTTTCTCACCGCCCGATATTCCGATAAGGTCAGTCTTTCCCTTTTTTATAATCGAATCCAGCAAGCGTCCGGCAAGTATACATGCATTAGATCTTCCTTCATGAATGGAAGTTCCCGAATGACCGCCCTTAAGATTTTTGATCTCCAAAAGATATGTATCACCGTATGATTCCGTATCACACGAACATTCAAGAAGAGAATTCAGGGTAACACCGCCTGCACAGGAAGTAGTTATGATGCCCTCTTCTTCCGAATCCACATTGAGAAGATACCTGCCCTTTATATCGGACATATCAAGTCCTATCGCACCCTCCATTCCGACTTCTTCGTTTACGGTAAATACGCATTCAAGTTCGGGATGTTTTAATGTATCATCAGCCAGGATCCTCAATGAATATGCCAGAGCAATACCGTCATCTCCGCCGAGCGAAGTTCCCTTTGCAAAAAGATAACCGTCTTTTTCCTCAAGCCTCAGACCTTCTTTTTCAAGGTCTATCTCAACACCTTCATCTTTTACGGCCACCATATCCATATGTCCCTGAATGATTATTCCGGGTTCGTTTTCATATCCTTCTGATGCCGGTTTTCTTATGATCACGTTTTTAAGATCATCCTGTCTGTATGAAAGACCGTGTTCTTTTGCAAAATCAGTAAGATGATCACTTATCGCATCGATATTGTATGAACCGTGCGGGATCGCACAAATTTCCTTAAAATAATCAAGAGTGTTTTTCATATTGATCTTTCTCAAAGCTCCTTTTCCACTAATCATGATGGCGAATTGCTTCATTGCTTCTCAATTCTCGCATTCATACGAGTCATCCGAAATCCATATGTTTACTGTTTGAACATCCGCTTCCTTTTGTTCGATGGAACAAATTAATAAATATCCGAACAATCCTACTCATTATTTGTAATAATCCACTGCATATATTCGTTTCTTAGTTCATATGCGGGAATCACGGCTCCTTCGGTATCGGATGCCGCAACTATCATTCCGATAAGTTTGTTGTCTTTGTCAAATACTCCTTCACCTGACATTCCGGGAAGAACTTCACCGATAAACAATCCCGCGTCGGATGATATCTCGTAAACATATTTGTACGATTCCACCCATATGCCTTCTTTGAATTCAAGACTTGTATCATAAATGTCGTAAGCGTAAAAAACATGTTCACTGATCGGGATCGATTCATATTCGTTTTTGGACATAAGAACGGGCACTTTCGCACCTTTAAAATAAATATCCGTAATTTCCCTGTCCAAACGGATTATCGCTGCATCGGCTTTTTTAAAATAATAACAGACTTCGCTCTCAACCTTACCCTTGTTTCCGAATTCCACCGTAACATGGTTTTCTTCGTCCACAAGATGCTTGGGAGTTATGATATCTATATATTTCTCATCCGTTCCGATAACGATACCTTTTCCGATCTTGTTTCCGGAAACAATCACCACCTGACAAAGATTCCTGTACCCTTCTTCCCTGATACCGACACTATCGGCAGCATTCTTTATGTATGCCAGTCCGAAGAGCATAACGCATGCGATCAACAAAAAACATATTACAACTGAAATTATAATACCGACATTTTCACGGCTTTTATCAGTATCGTTCTTTTCGTTATTAACGTTATTATTTTCACTGCTATTTTTGTTATTATTGATTTTGTCGTTATTATTGATTTTGTTGTTTTTTTTGATATTTTTACTGTTCTTCTTTTTTCCCATGATTTCAAAAAGTGCCGACGCGATGCGACGGCACTGATACTCTTTATTTTAAGAATCCTGCAACTATTTCTTTTTCCGCTTCTTCTTCACTAAGACCTAAAGTCATAAGTTTGATAAGCTGTTCTCCGGCAATCTTACCGATCGCTGCCTCGTGGATAAGTGATGCATCCAGATTGTTGGCAGTAAGTGCGGGAAGAGCTTTTACCGAAGCATTGTCCATTATGATGGCATCGCACTCGCTGTGTCCGTGGCAGATATTGTTGCCGTTGATTTCGGATTTGAAAATCTGTTTTGACTCGTTTTTGGCTACGGATCTCGATACCAGATCCGCGCTGCAGTTTACGCCGTCCAGGTCCACGCTGAAATTGGTCTCTGCATACTGCTTGTCATGAGTCATGATCTTTTCTTTTATAACAAGTCTCGCGTCATCGGCAAGTTTAGCTGATGTCTCTCTTAACGTAGAGTCGATTCCCTCGATCTGAACCGTATCCATTTCCATATACGCTCCCTCTTTCAGGACGATATGAGTTTTTGGGTTCATGATCCTCTCGCCGGTACCTTCACCCTGTCCGTAATGTTTTTCAACATATTTAACTTTTGAATTTTTACCGATATCGAACGAATGAATTCCTGAATGCTCGCTCGCTTCTTTTCCGCCGTTATGGATACCGCATCCGGCTATGATCGTAACATCACAGTTTTCACCTATGATGAAGTCGTTGTATACCGCTTCTTTTAAGCCTGACTGAGCTATGATAACGGGAATATGAACACTTTCGTTAACGGTATTGTCTTTGATGATAATATCGATTCCGGGTTTGTCAGTCTTGGTTACGATATCGATGTTAGCAGATACGTTCCTGCCGTAAAGCTGTCCGTCCTTACGGATATTGTAGGCTCCCGTAGGAATATCATGAAGACCTGCAACCTGTTCGAGCAGATCTTTGGTAATTCTATCCATTTCTGACCTCCTTCATTTTATCCATCAATACGGAACATCCGGGGCCATCAGTCAAAAGAGAAGGAAGAATCTCATCTTTGCCGCCCATATTTACCAGTTCACCGTTTGCAAGCACGATTATCTTGTCCGCAATATTTAAGATCCTTTCCTGATGTGAAATGATAATGATGCTTCCGCCTGCCTTTTCGTGCATCATCTCAAACACTTTTATAAGGCTCTGGAAACTCCAAAGGTCAATGCCTGCTTCAGGCTCGTCAAATATCGACAAAGCCGTTCCTCTCGCCATCGTCATGGCTATTTCTATTCTTTTTGCTTCTCCGCCCGAAAGCGAAGCATTCAATTCTCTGTTGATGTAATCTTTTGCACAAAGTCCCACTTCCGAAAGATAACTGCACGCTTCGGTTGTGGAAATAGGATGTCCTACCGCATATGTGATAAGATCTTTAACCGTGATCCCTTTAAATCTTACCGGTTGCTGAAAAGCAAAACTGATGCCGTTTTGGGCTCTTTCCGTAATGCTCATGTCGGTAATGTCTTTTCCGTCAAGGAAAATTTTTCCGGTCGTCGGTTTGATGATACCCGCAATGAGCTTTGCCAGGGTGGATTTACCGCCACCGTTCGGACCCGTAATGGCAACAAATCTTTCGTCTATGCTGAGACTTATATTTTTCAAAATTTCTTTGTTGTCATTTTCATCCGATACTTCATATGAAATGTTTTTTAATTCCAGCATTTTATCTGTATCTCCGAAATTTGTATTTTAAGTCTTTTCAGATGATCCGCATCAGAAATTGTATGAATTCTTTCCGGAACGTTTCACCTTGTACATGTTTCTGTCAGCCTTGTCGAAGAGTCTCTTGAATGTACTGCCGTCCTGAGGCGATACCGAAATTCCGACGCTGGCTTTAATAACGTACTGCTCTTTTTCTCCGACGGGATTGGCCGAAAAATTATCAAACATCTTTTTGACTTTTTCGTTAACGGATGACATATCCAGTATATCCTTGCAGAATACCAGGAATTCGTCTCCGCCTATTCTTGCCGTCAGATCGTTTTCTCCGAATGTATAGTTAAGAGTATCCGCTGCCGCTCTTATTACACTGTCGCCGAAACGATGTCCGTACGTATCGTTCACATGCTTGAAATCATCCAGGTCGAGAATGATAAGCGCATTCGTCTTCTCTCTTCCGTCTTTCTGGAAATATGCTTCTATGATCTCTTTTATGCTGGCGTTGTTGTAAAGTCCGGTAAGAGAATCATGCTGTGATTTTTTCTTGAATTCAAGAGTACTTGCTTTCAGTTCATCGATATCGTGAATGCTTCCCACAAAACCGATGCTGTTATCGGATTCATTCTGTAAAAGATTGAATTCTATCTCGTACCATCTGAATTCAGAGCCTTCGTTCGGACGCAAACGAACCTGTAAGCGTGCATCGCATCTCTGCTCGATCACATATCTTATCTTGGTTTCGTCTTCGGGATGGAATTTTCTGTCAAATGCAAGATTCTTTGAAAAATCCGGATATTTGATCCATCTGCTGTCACCGAAAGAGTCTTTTAAAAGCACATCTTTGTTAAACAGTTTCAACAGATCATCTTCAAAATCATACTCAAAAAGATCGTCATCGAAATTCCTTAATACCGCAAGAAGTCTTTCCTGTTCAAGCATATAGTCATTCTGAGCTTTCTTGATCTCGGTAATGTCCGTAAGCGCACAAAGAATATAGTTTCCGTCATTCTCTTCACTGACTTCGGCTTCTATTACGGTATATATTCTGGTCGAATCGCTTCGTGTAAGTTTAAGTTCCTGTTTTACCGATTTCTTGGTTCCTTCGGACTCACGAAGCTGTTTTCGGAACGCAACAATATCCGCCTCATCGAACACCTTTGTGAAATCCCTGATAAACACTTCGCTCATCTGGGAATCATCATATCCGACAAGTGCAAGAAACTTTAGATTGCATATAAAATTAGGCCTTCCGATTTTATTGACCAAAAGACATGCAACGGGTATTCTGTTAAAAAAATCCAAATCGTTTGAATGCGTCATTGTTCTTATCCACACTTAAACTTTATGTATATTTATTTAAACGGAATACGTATATATAAATGTTTTTTGTGAAAAAGGGAATAATCATTTATACATACCCTTCAATATGTTAACACAAATTCAGCATAAATACCACAACTTATCGGTATTATTCTGATTTATTGCAAATAGCCGAGAACATTTATTGTTATCATGTTCTCGGCTATCACAAATTTACTTATTTTTGGACCGGGAACTCCGTCCCCCCGGTTCATTTGTTCTTTTCGATCAGCTTCATGATCATTGTTGCACATTCTGCTCTGGTGGCACTTCTTTGAGGATCAAGTTTCAGTTCTCCATCCGTTTCTTTGCCTGAAATAATATCCTGATTCAGAGCCCATTTTACAGCTTCTGTTGCATATTGGCTGACTTTATCGGTATCTTTAAATTCGTTTAATGCATTCTCATCAGTTGTAAGATCATAACCCTTCATGCCGGCATATTTGTAAAGCATGATCACAAGCTGCTCTCTTGTAATAATGTTATTCGGGCTGAAATTCTCGTCTCCTGTACCGGCTGTAATTCCTTTTTCTGAAGCCCATACAGTTGAGTTTGCATAATACGCTGATTCATTTACATCGGTAAAGACATTTTCACCCGAAACTTCAGGTTTGCCTTCCATGGAATAAAGAATCATTACAAACTGTCCCCTTGTCAGTTCGGCGTCGGGTTCAAATGTATCACCTTTTCCCGTACCGGTCATTATTCCTTTTTCATATACATACTTAACAGTATCAACATACCATGCTCCGGGTTTTACATCTGTAAATATCTCTGTCACATCAATTTCAGGTTCCGCTTCAACTGTTTCAGTCGATGCATTATCCTCAGGTAAAACTGTATCAGCGTTATCTGTATTTGAAACTACTTCGACATTATCCTGAATGGGCTGCTTATCTTTTTTAAACAATTTGTCTCTGTTTAAGAAAAGGACCAGACCCGAAACAATGAACAAACATATAACCAATACGGAAACAGATACTGCCGCAATGATTATCGGTTTAATATTACTCTTTTTCTTTATCTCAAGTTTCTTTCCGCATTTATTGCAAAAAACAGAATCTTTTCTGATCTTTTCACCGCAATATTGACACTTTATCATAAAAATCTCCTATCAGAATTAAAAAAATATACGGATTTATTATATTCCCCTAGCGTCACATTTTCAATTTTTTATACATAAAAGAATCTTATTTTCACTAATATTTTAAATGAAAATATACGATGAATAATATATGTACATTTGGTGAATTTAACATAATAGCTATACACATTTACCTCTGTCTATGATAAAATATCATTATGTAAGTAAGGGGGTTATGCAATGCAAAGCGAAGAGAATATTATGCTGATTAACGAGCTTAAGGATCAGCTCTCCGGAGAGGAACTTTTGAACGTTCTGGATCAGTATAAGGAATTGATGACCAAATACTCTTGTGCCATCAAGGAGATACGTACAAAATTTGAAGTCTTGAATGAAGAACTTCAGATCAAAAACAAAAGAAATCCGATCCACGCGATCTATTCCAGGATCAAAACAATCCAAAGTATTCGTGACAAACTGAACAGAAAAAATCTTGATTTTTCATTTGACAATATTCAGGATGAAATACATGATGTTGCAGGTATCAGAGTAATCTGTCCTTTCGTGGATGATATCTACGAGATCGCAGACATGATATTGAAACAGGACGATATCAAATTGATCAATTACAAAGATTACATCCGCGCTCCCAAGCCGAACGGATACAGAAGTTATCACATGATAGTGGAAATTCCCGTATTCTTCTCCGAGCACAAGGAATATCTTAAAGTCGAAGTTCAGTTAAGAACGATCGCCATGGATTTCTGGGCAAGTCTTGAACATGAAATGCGTTACAAGAAAGACCTGACCGAAGAAATATCTCAGGCTATCAGTGCTCAGCTTTTGGACTGTGCCAATACGATCACGGAAATGGATTCCAAAATGCAGGATATCAAAAATCAGATCTATCCGAAATATCCTGATGCCGTTCAGTAAATTTCAAACAAAAAGCGATGATATAAACCGATTTTCGGACAAATATCATCGCTGTTTTTTTATTTATAATTTTTCTTTTTGTTTACTGTATTTTCCAATTTATTTTTTGAAATGGATCAGTATCTCTGAGCTTCTTTGTCTTTATTGTATTCGTTAAAAAGTTTTTGACACTCTTTCCTCTCATTTTCTTCAAGTGTCAGAATGCTGTTGTCTCCGTTAAAAAAATCATAAAACTTGTCATCCCTGAAACCGATCTTGTCGGTATCGTTAACATTACATCCGTAATACACTTTTGAAATATTGGCCCAGAGGATCGCGCCGAGACACATCGGACAGGGTTCAGCTGTTGTGTAAAGTTCACAGCCGGAAAGATCGTGACTTCCCGTCTTTTCACAGGCATCTCTTATCGCTTCCATCTCACCGTGACAGGTCGAATCGTGTTTTAAGAGCACTCTGTTGTGCCCGCGTCCGATGATCTTACCATCCTTTACGATAACGCATCCGAAAGGACCGCCGTGATGATTGTTTATTCCTTCATAAGCTTCTTTTAAAGCTTCTTTCATGTAATTCATATTATAGTAATCCTCGTTATATATTGATTTTCAATTTCCCGCATATTCGGTTAATGTTTTCAACGCTTTATAATATCCGAAATTTTGTTTATGATATCCGGCAAATAAGTATTTCCGAAAAGGAACATACAAACCGCATAAAAAATCCACATACAAGGTGATGTAACAAGACTTAAAAACTGTCTTCCGAAAGGATCGTGTTCCTCTTTTCTTGTAATCTTAACTTTCTTCATGCATAAAACAACAATCAGGCTGATTATTCCGGCAAGTACCAAAAGCAAAAGAAGCAGTATCCAGCCGACAAGCAGGAAACTTATAAGCGAAAGCTTTAACATAACCTCATCGCCGAGATTCATAAGTTCATTTGTATTCTGCGAGATTGTATTGACATCTATATTATTCTCTGCGGCTATTTTGTAATACCAGTTTACAAGTCCCACGGTAATACCCGAAGTAATGCAGTTTAAGATCATATGAAGTGCTATGGTATATATCACCCTTCCGGTTTTCAAATAAATATATGCAAAAAGGCATCCTACAAACGCGGTAAAGAATCCCTGCTGGAAATTACCGTGAAACAATCCGAACATAAGACCTGACGCAAGGATCGCAACAAGTTCACCTTTTGGTGCAACATGGTCTATCAATACCTTTCTGAAGATAAGTTCCTCAAAGATCGGGGCAAGAATTCCCACCACAAGTATTCTGATGAAAGGATTGGATCCGAGCATCAGATCCAGCAGCCCGCTGTCCAGAGGATTGTCCGAAAATGGCAGTGTCAGAGCGTAATGGAAAATCATTCCGAAGATCACACCGATACCAATAAGCCCATACATAATCAGAAGACACAGAAGAAACTTTCCGAATCCGAGTCTTCTCTTTTCTATATTCGCTTTGGGCATTTTTGAAGTCAGAAGCCATATAAACGGAAAGCAAACCATGTCCACGGTAAATACAACCATGGCAAGTTGAATATATATGGCATGTTTTTCATAGAAATTCGGAAAAGCCACAGAAAATAACTTTGCAATACCGATTTCGACAACAATATAGACAATTCCCATCAATCCGTATTTCCATCCGATTGAATTCATAGTTTTTCTCAGGGAAAAGCCTTTTTTATCGTTAGAAGAATTATCTGATATCGGCTCTTCATTTAAGTTTTCAAGATTTTCTGTAGTAAAGTTATCGTTTATACTTACTACATTATCTTTTGAAATATTATCACCGGCATTTATTTCATTTTCCGTCATAATACTTTCATTATCATTTACAACATTATCCGTTGTGATATTTTCATCTGTATTTATAACATTCCCGGTTGTAAAATCTTCATTGGTACTTACCGTATTTTGAATATTATCTTCCATAATTTCTCCGTCTTTCTTCTCACATGGATACGTATTTATGAAGTGTATTTCTGACCGCGTTTTCGGATACGATCATTTCTTTAAACATTTCCTCTATTTTATCAGATAGACCTGCTTTTACAAGGTCAGCGGAAAAAATATTTTCATTTGACAGAATCTCTTTCAGCTGACCTTTATATGAAACTATATCCTTAAATACTATTCCGCTTAATTTGTCCTGAAGATCTTCAAGCTGCGGATCGGAACTAACTTCCATTTTATTTCCGAGGTCATCGATACCCAGAAGATATCTGAACCATGCTGCGATCGAAAGCGGGATAAATACAAGATCGTTTACATCCCTGTCCTCAGAATCACGATACGCTTTTATAGTCTCGCCGAAACGGATGGGTATCTTCATGCTTGTATCAGTTGCAATCCTCTGAGGCATATCGGGAATGAACATGTTTGGAAGTCTTTCTTCCACCACCTCATCTATAAAAGCCTTCGGGTCTATGATCCCCGGATTTACCACTACGGGAAGTCCTTCTTTATATCCGATGTTTTTAACCAGTTTATTTATGTCTTCGTCCTTCATTTCTTTTGCGATATGATCATACCCCAGAAGACATCCGAAAACTGCCATCGCCGTATGCAGAGGATTAAGACATGTTGTAACTTTCATCTTTTCGGTTTTGTTAACCGTATCCCTGTCCGTAAAATATACTCCGGCCTTTTCAAGAGGTGGTCTTCCGTTCGGAAATCTGTCTTCTATTACAAGATACTCCGGTATCTCCGCATTTACAAAAGGCGCTATAAAAGTATTCTTGTCGGTTACGATTCCGACCATATCCTCGATCGATTTTTGGGCAAGCATTTCTTCTATGGATCTTGCCGGTCTCGGTGTGATCTTATCAATCATGCTCCAGGGGAAAGAAACTTTGGATTCATCTGAAATATACTCAATGAATTCTTTGGAAACAAAACCATTCTCTTCCCATCCGTTTGCTATTTCAATAACCGATGCTTTCAGTTTTTCACCGTTATGGGAGCAGTTGTCCATACTGCATACTGCAATCGGAAATTCGCCTGCTTTAAATCTTTCCAAAAGAAGCGAAGCAGTAACACTCATTGCATGTCTCGGTTTATCGGGACCGTTATTAATGTCCTCTTTCACGACATCAAGTTTTTCTCCGCTTATGTTTATCAAAGAATAACCTTTTTCGGTAATCGTAAAACTGATCATCTGAAGAGACGGATTTCTTACCGCCTTTATCAGTTTCTCTTTTTGTGCTTCATCGCAAAAATCACATTTTATGGCATCAGCTATCGAAGCAATGACTTTCATATCAGTATTTCCGTCAGATCTTAATCCTACCGAAAGTGCGAGATTATCAAAAGGGCGATAAATCTTATCTATCATGTCGTAGTCAAAAGTATCCGCTGCGATTATGCCTTTATCGCTTAGGTTTTCATCCAGGAGTTTTTGCTGAAGTTTCGCAATAAAGCCTCTGAATATATTTCCCGCACCGAAGTGTATCCATATGGGATTTTCTTCGGTCTTTTTTCTCATATTTACAATATCAAAAGCCGGCATTTTTATTCCGGCTTTTTTCCATTCTTCTTTGTTTTTTATTCCTACTAGATTTAATTTCATATTTCTTTCCTGCTTTTTTGAAACGATTCCGTCATATTGCTAAGCAGATCTGAATCGTCTCTTATTCTTATCTTTGTACTCTTCCGGAACCGTCACCTTTTGCAAGTTTCTTGACTTCATCCACACTTACAAAATTGTAGTCCCCTTCTATCGAATGTTTCAGACAGCTCGCGGCTGAAGCAAATTCAATAGAATCCGAAGGACTTTCGTTTTGTGTCATTGCATATATAAGTCCCGCTCCGAACGAATCTCCTCCGCCCACACGATCGACTATATGAACATCGTATTTTTTACTGAAATAATAATCCCTGCCGTCGTAAAGCATAGCACCCCATCTGTTGTCGCTTGCCGAGATTGATTCACGAAGAGTGATTGCCACATAAGAGAATCCGAATCTTTTTTTCAATTCTTCGGCCACATATTTATATCCTTCCGAATCAATCTCTCCTGCAGTAACATTTGTATTGTCCGCTTTAATTCCGAATACATCATTGGCATCTTCCTCGTTGGAGATGCAGACATCCACATAACGACAGAGTTTATCCATCACTTCCCGGGCTTTCTGCTTCGACCAGAGCTTATTTCTGTAATTCAGATCGCAGCTTACGATGATACCCTTTTCTTTGGCTTTCTTACATGCTTCGAGACAGATATTCGCAAGTGTATCCGAAAGTGCCGGAGTAATCCCCGTAAAATGAAACCATCCCGCACCGTCAAAAATCTTATCCCAGTCGAAATCACCCTGTTCGGCTTCCGCCACAGAGGACCCCGCACGATCGTAAATCACCTTCGAAGGTCTTTGTGACGCTCCTTTTTCGAGATAGTAAATTCCTACCCTTTTTCCGCCTCTTACGATAAGAGAAGTATCCACACCGTATTTTCGAAGCGAATTGACTGCCATCTGTCCTATCTCGTGTTCGGGAAGTTTGGTCACAAAGGATACATCCGCACCAAAATTCGCCAAAGAAACGCTCACATTGGCTTCCCCTCCTCCGAATGTTGCTTCAAAAGAATCCGCCTGTACAAATCTCAGATAGCCTTCCGGTGCAAGACGAAGCATGAGTTCGCCGAATGTAATGATCTTTTTGTCCGATAAACCGGACATATTGCCAAACTTGCCGTTATTATTCTGAATATTACCGTTTATTTTTTCAGTCGATGTCAAATCATCTTTATTAATAAGACTATCAGTATGGTATACTTTGTTATCTTTGCCGGAAACTTTATAATCCGATTGTTCCGGATTCTCATTCAGTTTTTCAACAACTTCTTTTGTCAGACTTTTAATCTTTTCAAAATCGCCTTCTTTGATTGCTTTTCCGTCGATCATAAAACTTCCGCCGCATGCTATAACACAATCAAGAGCATAATATGACGACATGTTTTCCAAACTTATTCCGCCGGTGGGCATGAATTTCATCATATTGTAGGGAGCGGCAAGAGCCCTAAGCATTTTTACTCCGCCGGCCGCTTCTGCAGGGAAGAATTTTAACACATTAAGTCCTAGTGAATATGCTTTGGCAACATCGCTTGCGGTAGATACTCCCGGAATGACACATATTTCTTTTTCGAGGCAGTATTTTACAATCTCTTCGTAAAGCCCGGGACTTACAATAAATTCCGCTCCTGCTTTCAGTGCAAGGTCAACCTGTTCTTTGGTCAAAACGGTTCCCGCACCGACAAGCATATCGGGGTATTCTTCCTTCATCGCTTTTATGCAAAATTCCGCGCCTTCTCTTCTGAAAGTAACCTCCGCACAGGGAAGTCCGCCTTCATAAAGTGCTTTTGCCAGTGGCTTAGCATCGGCTGCGTTATCAAGCGCGATTACAGGAATCATTTTACATTCTTTAATTCTGTCGTAAATACTCATTTTTTCCTTCTTTCAAGATGAAAACCGGAAGAATACTTCCGGTTCCGTAAATCATTTTAAACTTTATAATTCTTCTCTATAGCTTCCCACAATCCCTGAAGATACATGGCGCCGAGCGCCCTGTCATACAAACCGTAACCGGGCATTGCCTTCTCTCCCCAGATCATTCTTCCGTGATCCGGTCTCATTATGCCGTCAAAACCGATTTCATAAAGCGCCTTCATAATCTCATACATATCGAAATCTCCGTCGCTCGAAAGATGTGCTGCCTCCTCAAAATTTGTGGGAGTAATGAATTTTAGGTTTCTAACATGTGCAAAATGAATTCTGCCTTTTAACGAATGTATCGTATCCACAATATCGTTATTTAAACTTGTGCCGTAAGACCCTGTACAGAATGTTACTCCGTTATGAACATTGTTTACGGCTTTAAGCATCTTTAATAACTGCTCTTTATTTGTGATTATTCTCGAAAGACCGAATACACTCCATGCGGGATCATCAGGATGAATCGCCATATTTATATCATACTTATCACAAACCGGCATGATTGCTTTTAAGAAATATACAAGATTATCAAACAGTTTATCCGCATCGATATCTTTGTATAATTCAAACAATTCCTTTACCTGACTCATTCTTTCAGGTTCCCAGCCCGGAAGTACAAAACCGTTGCAGTCATCCTTCAGAGAATTTAACATTTCATCCGGATTAATTTTATCAACCGCATCCTGTGTATATGCCATAACAGTTGAGCCGTCTTCCCTTAATCTGGCAAGTTCCGTCCTTGTCCAGTCAAAAACCGGCATAAAATTATAGCAAACCATATGTATGTTTTCTTCGCCGAGATGCGTCAGTGTTTTGATATAATTATCAATATATTTATCTCTGTTTGAAGCCCCTACTTTAATTGCATCGCAAACATTCACGCTTTCGATTCCCAGAATCTTAAGTCCGTTGTCTTCGACTTCTTTTTTCAGAGCTTTGATTTCATCTTTATTCCATTCTTCGCCGGGAATGGTATCATACAATGTAGTGATAACACCTTTTACTCCCGGGATCTGTCTGATTTGAGACAATGTTACGCTGTCGAACTTTGAACCAAACCATCTCAAAGTCATATTCATTTTCCGATTCTCTTTTCAATTGATTTGTATTTATCTTATAAAACAAAGTTTATCATATAAAATATTATCCATAAAATCAATTGACAAACTTCGCAATAACCCCTTATGAATTATTAATTATTTTCCAAAATATGATTTCAATCCGTTTTTTTTTGACAAAAGGGGGCATTTGCCCCCTTTTGTCAAAGAGTTAAAAAGTAATTATCTTTTGTTAATCTCATTGTAAAGATCTATAAGCTTCTTTGCATTTGCATCATCACAGGATTTAATGTAGTTATCCCATTCTTTATCAATATCTTTCTTGCCTGTTACGAAATTAAGTGTCCATGTGTTGATATTGTCAACCAAAGGAGTTTTCCAGAGGTTAATCTGTTCGTTTTCGTCAGCTGTTGATGCAAGTGCAGGGTTAAGAGGTCTGATATCTCTGTATTGGGAAATTCTCTTTGAGAAATCCTGAAGTGCGGGTGTTAAGTTGTCATCTCTCTGATCAACTCTGTGTGCATACCAGAAGTTACCGCCTGCATAACCGTATTCAAGTCTCATATCTTTGTTGTCTGTTTCATCATCGGGTGTAGGATCGGCATATCCGAGTCCGCTGCAGTACCATCCGTCTGCAAGAACTTTCTGTCCGTCAACAACATTATATGTTTCACCTTCAATACCCCATTTAATCAGATCATAAGCTTCATCAGAATAGAATAACCAGTCTACGAATCTGAGCATCTTGATGAAATCTTCTTCTCCGAGTTCATCATAAGCCTTCTTGGAAATCATAACACCGTTTTCAAGTCTGGAGTTTTCTGCCATGTAGTTGTTGATTCCCTTGGGTGTAACCATAAGATAAGTTTCATAGTTTCCGGCACCTACGCCTTCATCCAAACCTGCAGTAAATGTTGCTACCTGACCTCTGTTTACAGACATAATTGCTGTTTCGCCACGATAGAACTTGTTGGTTGCAACCGAATCATCCTGAGTAAATGTTTCGGGATCGAGAATTCCGCCGCTGACAAATTTATTTGCAGTCTTAACGAATTCCTTGTAATCATCCGTGGTAGAAGAAAGATACCATTCATCCTTGTCATGATCGTACTGGATACAGTCTGCTACTGCCCAGCCTGAAGCTACATTATATGAGAAGCCCATAATCTTAAGAAGGTTTCCGCCCGAACCCTGACCGGATTCCTGACCGCACCAGAGGTCTGACCAGATATAATCGGATTCCTTGCACATGCCTTCGCTGACCATGTATCCTTTAACTTTTACAAGTGCATCATAAAGATCGTCATAAGTCATGTCTTTTTCAAGAGAGGCAATATCAACTCCCGCCCCGTCAAAAAGGTCTTTTCTTATGATAAAGAAATAGTCCTGGTTAGGTGATTCATGCATACCGGGAAGTCTGTAGAAGTTACCGTCTTTACGTGTGATAGTATCAAGATCGGACTGCATATCGTAATCTTCCACAAATTTGGTGAAATTGGGCATGAACTGTGTCCACTTTGAAACGGGAACAATAGCACCACCGTCAACATATCTTGATTCATCATATGTCTTGGGAATAATGTAAGGAGCATCACCTGCATTAATACTTAATGCAATCTTGTCATTGTAATCGTTTGAGTCGATGCTGGTAAGGTCAAGTGTTACATTTGTTCTTTCTTTAATCTGAGCAAATACACCTTCCGTTACCCACTGATCTGTCATGGGATACCAGGAAGCATCCGAGAAAGACATTGAATATGTCACAGGATCATCAGAATGGAAATGCTCGCCGTATGTATAACCGAGTTCTTCAACCGGTTCTACTTCGGTGCCTTCCTCTGTAGTCGTTTCGGTGTTGTTTTCAACCGCTGTCTGACTGGGTGCAGGTTCCTCCTGACCGGAACCGCCGCCGTTAGTACATGCCGAAAGAGATGCTGCCACCATACTTACCGCAAGCGCTGTACTTAAGAGCTTTTTTTTCATTTTGTTTCCTCCTTTTTTACGTGAATTACTCTCCCCGAAGAAGAAATAATCCGTTTATGTTGCTTTTTTATAATTTAACCCTTGACTCCGCCAAGCATCATTCCCTGAACGAAATACTTTTGGATGAAGGGGTAAACACATATTATGGGTACTGCCATCAAAACCATCGAGCATGATTTAATATTGGCCGCAATCTGCATAGTCTCCTGAGAAGCAGCACCGGGATCTGCACTGGTCGAAGCTCCTATAATGATCTGTCTTAAGTGATAAGCCACAGGCCATTTGCTTCTGTCTTCCAGATAGAGAAAAGCGTTAAACCAGTTGCTCCAATATCCCGCCATATAGAAAAGAACCATCGTTGCCATAATCGGTTTGGATATCGGAAGCACAATTCTGAAAAAAACTCCGTATTTGGACAATCCGTCAATTTCTCCCGCTTCCTCCAGTTCATGAGGAAGACCTGCAAAAAAGGATTTCATAAGCAATACGTAATATGTACCGATAAGCCCCGGAAGAATGAATGAGAAAACTGTATTTCTTAATCCCAATGATGTCATCAGAATGTAGTTCGGGATCATTCCGCCGCCGAAATACATGGTGAAAATGATAAAAGGCACAAAGAACTTGTTTAATCTTAAATTCGGTTTTGAGAGCGGATAAGCAAGCATCGCCGAAAAAAGAACCGAGAAAAACGTACCGATCACCGCATAAAGGATCGTATTTTTGTAATATCCGAGGAAATCTCCTTTTGTAAGTACCGACTTATAGGTTGTAAAATTAAACCCGACCGGAATAATGGAGACCTGTCCTTTAATGATGGCCGCTTCCGAAGAAAATGACTGAGCTACCAGATAGAGAAACGGATAAAGGGTCGTCGCACATATGAATATCATTAATATTGCGTTGAAAACCTGAAATACTCTGAACTGCCAGGATTCTTTAACTTTTACACCCTGTTTGATCTTCTTTTCTTTTCCGAGATCTAATTTGATTTTTTCTTCCGACATTTTCTTTCTCTCCTTACCAAAGCGATTCGCCCGCAACTTTTTTCGATGTAAAGTTTGCCACGGTCAAAAGAATCAAATTCAGCAAACCTTCAAACAAACCTACCGCAGTTGCATAACTGTAGTTTCCGGAATACACACCCATTCTGTACACATACGTAGATACGATATCCGAAGTTTCATACGTCATTGGATTGTATAAAAGAAATACTTTTTCGAATGCGCCTCCCGATCCGACCATTCCGCCGATATCGAGAATCAAAAGTGTGGTAATCGTGGGAAGGATACATGGGATCGTCACATGTATAACCTGTTGGAAATGAGTGGCACCGTCCACCTTTGCCGCTTCATAAAGCTCGGGATTGATTCCCGCGATCGCAGCCAGATAAAGGATGCTTCCCCATCCGAGGCCCTGCCATATTCCGCTTGCTACGAATATGGTCGGGAACCATTCCGGTAAAGCGATGAACTCAATGGCCTGCTGTCCTATCGAAACCAAAAATGTATTAATCGGTCCGCTTGTGGATAAGAGTTCCTTAATCATACCCGCAACTATTACCATGGATATGAAATGCGGAAGGTACGAAACCGTCTGCACGAACTTCTTCCAGGGAAGCCATTTTATTTCGTTTAAAAAAAGCGCAAAGACTAATGTCAGCGGAAATCTTACGGCCAGATAGGCAAAGTTAAGAATCAACGTGTTGCAAAATGCTCTTCTGAATGCGGGATCGCCGAGAAACTGTTTGAAATATTTAAATCCCGACCATTGCGATCCGAAGATATTTCCGCCTGCGGAATATTTTCTGAATGCGATAATATTACCGAACATCGGCACATATCTGAATACTATGTAATACGCTACGGGAATAATAAAGAAAGTGTATATGATCCAGTTCTTTGAAAGATGTTTCAACATTCCTTTCATCCATATCGAAAATGCTTTATCGTTTTTCTTTTCGATTTCATTTTCGTTCGAAACGTTGGTTTTTGCAGAAGCTTCTTCGCTTGACATTTTGACCTCCGAAAGAATGAAGTATTTTTGTATTTTTGTTTTCTAATATTCTTGTATACAAGTATATTATTCTGTTTTTTTGTACATTTCTATTAGCAAATTCAACACATCTGCATTATTTTTTGTTGCAAAATGCACAAATATTTATTTATGTAAACTGTTTGTCCATCTTTTTTTATTCACTTTTCTGTCGTTCTTTTATTTTCCATACATTGTTTTCTTTTAGAGAAGTCTTTATGTTTAATGTTTTTCTTTTGGAAGATTCTGCCTTTACTGCCAAATAAAAAACCCTTACTACCAAACTTTCTGTTTGATAATAAGGGCAATTGAATACAATTTTGTTTGACTCGGCAATTATTATTTTATAATCGTATTTATTCTTATCAACTCTTGTAATACTCGGGATAAGCTTTCTTAATCTCTTCTTTGTCTATATCATATCTGGATAAGTGCTTTTTTATAAGTCTTTTGGCTTCTTCCTTGTCCCTGTTTCTTATGGCTTCCATGATAAGCCTGTGATCATTGACAATTTTATTATCCTTAACGGTAATAAGAGAAAGTGCTCTGACTCTGTCGTAATGTATCATCATACCGGCTTTCATGGCATATGTTCTTTCTTTATGTGCCATCACGTAAATCATCTTATGAAATTCATTATCCAGTTCAAAAAGCTTGTCCTGAACATTATTTTCAAGATAAAACTCCTGAAGTTTAACATTTGCTTCAAGATTCATGATATCCTCAGCAGATGCCGTATCACATGCTATTTCCACCACGGATACATCAAGAACCTCTCTTATAAATCTTGACTCTTCTACCAGATCGGGATCGATCAGCGCAACCATACTTCCTCTTTGAGGATATGTTTCTATTACATGTGAATGATTAAGGTCGATAAGAGCCTCTCTGAGCGGAGTGCGGCTGACTCCTATCTCGCCCGCAAGCTCGGTTTCACTTAAGAACTGTCCGGGTTTTAATTCAAGAGAAACAATGTTAGTACACAAAAACCGCGAAGCATAGTCTCTCGTGGACTCCCCTGCGAGTTTATCGACTTTTATCATATTTTTTTATCCCCTTTCGATAGTTCTTAAAAGCATCCAATATTCATCATAAAATCTCTTGGCAACTTCTTTTTTGTTTTGAGTATGAATCTCGTTATATTCTCCCAGATCATAAAGTTCGACAATGGCACAATCCTCAATCTTTTCAGCAGCTCTTTGCTGGGCATCCCTTAGATCTTCCCAATCATCGCCCGGAATTTCCCAGGATTCTCCTCTGAAATACGGAAGTCTCGCAAATATAAAAGGCACCTTGTATCCGAACAGTTTTCTCCATTCTTTAACCATGTCGATCATAAGATATTCATAATCTTCCGGATATCCGGTATTCGATTCGCCCTGATAGAAAAGAACCGATTTGAATCTGTAATTTCTCAAAGGATAGATCATTCTGTTGTACAAAGCCGTAGGATGCCAGGTGAAAAACGTAAATTCTCCGATAGGCTCTTCTACTGCTGCCACTCTGGCATTCCAGATTCCGTCAAGAGGCAGTTCCAAATCGTCAGCCTTAATGCAATAAGGCATATCTTCCTTAAATTCGCCGACATGCTGGTTGATGATCACGCGAACCGTAATAACATTTTTCCCGTTTTTCAGTATTCCTCCCGGAAGCGAATAACGTCTGGGCGGATAAAAATATTCCGTCTGTCCTATAAGAGCACCGTTAACATAGGTCATATCGGCATCAACAATCGTTCCGAGTCTTAGTTCCACATCTCTTTCGCAAAACTCCTGCGGAACATATATGACCCTCTGAACCCATACGGTACCGATTCTGTTCTTAAGAACATTGTATAACCACGATTGAGGAATCTTTATTTCGATTCCACCCATCTTTTCGTCTTCGTCCCATTCGTGATTGTACCATTTTTCCTTTAGTCCGATATCGTCCTCATCGGTCTTTTTAGCCCAATCCGCCATCCTTTGCATCTCGGTATTGATTGTATTTCTTACAAAGAAATCATCCTTGTTTCTCTGAATGTTTTCTTCATAACACATCTTGCAGGAGTCGTTGATTCCGCATTTGCAAACGCATTCCCTGCCTTCTTCCCTTGCAATCTTTTTTAATCTCTTTCCTGTCTTTATGAGTCTTTCTTCGCTCATAAAAGCTTCGATATGAGTTCCTCCCACGGATGCATGGACCAGTCCGACGGGAATACTGTCCTTATCAAATTTAATCTGTGCAAAATAAAAACCCAGAGCGCTGAAATCCATTACATTTTTTTCGTTTGCCGAAAGCCATTCCCCGCTCTTGGTTCTTAAATCATGCTCACCGAATTTAAAATCCTTTGGCATCTGAAACATTCTGATGTACGGATAGTCAATCCCCTCCAGATCTTTTCTGTAAAGGTCGAGAGTTCTCGATACGGGAAGTTCCATATTTGACTGTCCCGCCAAAAGAAATACATCGCCCACATATACATCCTTAATAGTATATCTGTCCGAATTATCGGTTATATCGATTGTATGAGGACCGCCTGCTTCCATCGGTTTCAAAAGAACAGTGAAATTCCCGTCCTCATCACATACACCTTCATAAATATCTTTGTCAAAATACAGTCTGACTTCATTGCCCGGTGTGGCAACGCCCTCAACGATATTTTCAGTATTTCTCTGAATAATCATTCCGTCGCTGTAAATTTTCGACAGCCTCATAATTTCACCCCGCGGACAAGGTTGCACTCAGAAAAGTTCCCTTCCTTTTCCGTCCTTAATTCCGGTCTTTCTGAAAAAGTAACTGTTAATTACGTCGCACCATTCCTTGGAATGTTCACACTGATGTATCAGGCGTTTTTCCGCTCTTTCATATATGTCATCGGAAATAAGTCCCTTCAGACTCTTCCATGATTCATACATTTTCCGTACTTCTTCCACACCCTCGAAATGCGTGTCATAAATATGCTGAATAATGGTTTTGCCATTTTTCAATACATAATTATAAGGCAATCTGTGGAAAAACAAAAGAAGTTCTTCGGGGCATGTTTCGACAGACGAATACATATCTGCATTTTCTTTTTGATACTGTGATGTAAAACCTGTTCCGTTTTTGGTTCGATCCCTCCCGATAGCATATAAATCGGCCTTATGATAGGTTCCCCAGGGCGAATACTCATATCCGTCCACATCGGGTCCGTAATGTATTCCCGGAACACACATCCATCCTATTCCCAATGGCGCATTGTACTTCTCATATACAGGCCAGGATTTCATAAGAATATTTGTTACCGTATCCTCAATCTTTTTGCCGTTAATCTTTTCAAAGCCCGATTCGCCGACAGCCTGTGCAAGATAAAGTCTTGTCCAGTCCCTTGCAATATCTTCCGCAGGCAATGATGTGTCAAACGCAAGTTTTCCGAAACCGTAAAGATTGGCACCTGCCAGATCATGCCCCGTCCAGTTATAATCATTTCCGGTATTGCAGACTGCCGCAATACCTGCATTCTTATTTCCCATCACACGACCGGAAATAATATCGGCCACACTTGCTTCTTTTAAATGAGTATTGAAAGCAAGCACTTCCTTAAACCACGGAACAAGATAACAAACATGTCTCTGCTGTCCTGTGTATTCCTGAGCTATCTGAACCTCAAGCATCTGATTGGTATGTTCCATTCCTCCGAAAAGAGGCGATACCGGTTCTCTGACCTGAAAATCCATCGGTCCGTTCTTTATCTGCAGTATAACGTTTTCTTCGAATTGACCGTCGAGATCATGAAAATAATCATATCCTGCCCTTGCTCTGTCGGTCTTTGTATCTCTCCAGTCCTGTTTGCAGTTATAAACAAAACATCTCCAGATTATGATGCCTCCGAAAGGTGCTATGGCTCTTGCAAGCATATTGGCCCCGTCGGCCTGAGTTCTCTGATATGTAAAAGGCCCGGGTCTTCCCTCGGAATCTGCTTTAACAAGGAATCCGCCGAGCAAAGGAATGTTTTCGTAAATTTCCCTGCTTTTATTGTTCCACCATTCTATTACTTTTGAGTCAAGCGGATCCGCACTGTCTGAACCGTATTCCATCGGAAGCGCATAATTGACACTCACAAAAAGTTTTATTCCGTAATCGGCAAAGATTTCCGAGAGTTTTCTCATATTTTCGTAATGTCTTTCGGAGATCAGAAACGATGCTTCTCCCTTAACATTAACATTATTGATCACAACAGCATTGATTCCCACGGATGAAACCGCTCTTGCATACATAACGGTTCTGTCGTTAATGATCATTTTATTGTCTTCAAAGAAAAATGAATCGCCCGAATACCCTCTCTCGATATCACCGGTCATATTATCCCAGTGATTAAGCATTCTTAAAGGATTATCGGGTGTTTTTATAATATTGACTTCTTCGGTCAGTTTCCCTGTGCGAAGCATTTCCAGGAATCCGAACGTTCCGTACAAGAGTCCGTTGTATTCATTTGCTTCCAAACAAAAACCTTTTTCGAAAGAGTAAATCCTGTAGCCTTCGCTTCCAAGTTTATCGTTATTTACAAGCTTTATAAATAAACCCGATTCTATGTTTTCATCGTTAAAGACCGTATCGGTCTCTCTGTCAAAAACTGTCGAAAGTGCAGTCATAATCTCGTTTTTGATGCTTTTGAAGAGTCTGTTATCTCTGTCACAGGATACAAAACAGACTTTGGCAAGAATATCCGCCACTTTCTTTTCCTTCCCATCGGAAATATTTAATTTTTCATAATCAAGCCATAATGAACTGTACATAATCATCTCTTTTCAAAAATCAAAATATGTAGTATACTTGTATATCAGTACAATATTATTTTACTACATAAATATTTTTTGTCCATAGTTAAATCCGTATTAATATAAATTGTGATAATATGATGTCAGATTAAAAAATCTTTTTAACGCAACATCATATATGTGTTTCAAAATAATCATATTAAGGACATTTTAAAAATGAATCTCTTCGGGATCGACGGAAAAATATATAAATTTCTTGATAAATTCTGGAATATGGTATGGATCGGTGTCCTCTGGATAATATGTTCCTTACCGATCTTCACGATAGGCGCATCCTCCACGGCCGCTTATTATGCAATGGTACGAAGCGTCAGGCACAACGAAGACAATTCCACGAGAGATTTCTTTAAATCTTTCAAACAAAATTTCGTTCAGGCTACCGTAATGACCGTGATATATATCGCTGTCGGTTTTGCTTTTTCTTTTGCCACATGGTTTTATTATCACAAGCAGGGCGGATTCAATCTGGGTTTAAGATGGTTTTATTATATCGTTATTCTGGTATACCTTTGCACGATCACATACGCATTTTCCTGGCTTTCCAGGTATGAAATGACCACTTTCCACGCACTGACTTATCCGATTGCGATAACACTGATGCATCTGAGATTCTCGATCGGTCTTATTGTCTTCTGGGCAGCCTGTACGATAGTGCTCTATTGGTCTTACAACACTTTTTTCTTTGCTCCGCTTCTAATACTTATTCCAGGTATAAAATGCCTTTTGGACACATTTTTGATTGAGCCGGTTTTAAAGAAATATGAAGCAATCGCATTAAACGGCAATGCGGAAAATAGCGAGGATTCACAAGCTGCAATCGTCCCCGCAAGCGAAAGTTCATCCGATAAAGCCTTTGAAAAAAGTGATATTCCCTGTGATGAAAGCGAAGAAAATAGAATAATTGACGATACTGAAAAAGAAGGTACAGCGAAATGAAAAAATTTTTGGATGACGATTTTTTATTAAACAGTGATGTTGCGAAAAAACTATATAACGAATATGCAAAACCGCTTCCCATAATTGATTATCACTGCCATATCGATGTAAAAGATATCGCTAACGATAAAAGATTTAACAATATTACCGAATTATGGCTCGGCGGAGATCATTACAAATGGCGTTACATGCGTGCCTGCGGTATTGAAGAAAAATACATCACCGGAGATGCTTCCGATAAAGAAAAATTCATAAAATGGATTGAGGCGCTTTCCTTGGCGATCGGAAATCCATTATATCACTGGAGCCATTTGGAGTTAAAGAATTACTTCGGTTTTTCAGATCACGTCAAAAAAGAAAATGCCGAAGAAATATGGGATCTTTGTAACGAAATTATTCAATCCGCTGATTTCAGTGCAAGAAAAATCATTGAAGGATCCAATGTTTCCGCTCTTTGCACTACCGATGATCCGATTGATTCTCTTGAATATCACAAAGCGATATCAAACGATCCGGATTTTAAATGCAGGGTCCTTCCCGCTTTCAGACCGGATAACGCTCTGGCTTTAAATAAATCCGATTATACCGATTATCTTCAAAAACTTTCGGATGTTTGCGGTTTTCCCATCCGTTCGTTTGAAGATTTAAAAAAGGCTCTTTCAGAGAGAATACATTTCTTCAGAAAAAACGGTTGCGTTCTGGCCGACCATGGTCTGGTATATATACCTTTCGATCCCGTATCAGATGAAGAAGCCGACAGGATCTTTAAAAACAGGCTTAACGGCATTTCTCTCACTTCAGGAGAACACGAAAGATTCCTGACTGCAATTCTTTTATTCCTTCATAAAGAATACAAAGAAGCAGGTTTTGTCAGCCAGCTTCATTTCGGCTGCAAAAGAGACAATAATTCCGAAATGTTTAAAAAGATCGGACCCAATACGGGCTTTGACTGCATAGCTTCCGAAACATCGGGCGATAAACTTGCCGATCTGCTCGATTTCCTGGACCAAAACAATGCTCTCGGAAAAATGATAGTTTACAGTCTTAATCCGAATGATAATGAGATAATCGATACCGTTATCGCCTGTTTCCAAAACGATGAAGCGATCGGGAAGATCCAGCATGGTAGTGCATGGTGGTTTAATGACAACAAAACAGGAATGGAAAACCATCTGATATCTCTTGCAAACAATTCAAGTCTTTCTTCCTTTATCGGAATGCTGACTGATTCAAGAAGTTTTATATCATATACCAGACATGAATATTTCAGACGCATTCTTTGTAACTTTTTGGGAGAAACTGTCGAAAAGGGTGAATACCCCGAAGATTATGAACTGCTTGGAACGATAGTTAAAAACATATCCTTCCAAAACGCCGCAAGATACTTTAATCTTGAGTAAGATATTTACATCCGCATGAAAGAAACCAATCCAATAAAAAAAGAAAGATATGAAAATCTTAAAAAAGCTTCCGCTCTCCCTTTCGGAAAACGGATGCTTTATTATTTTGATTTTTTCAAATTTCATTTTCTCGCTCTGCTCATATTAAGCTTTTTGATCTTTCTTTTTTTGAAAGAGATAGTATTTGCACCGGAAATAGTATTAAACGGATATATAGTCAACAGAACCGCAATAACGGCTGTTTCTGACGAAGATTTTATCTCTTCCTTTCCGCCTTACAATGATATCAATCCCAAAAAGGAAAAAATATATTTCAGTTCGGATCTTTTCATTAACGATTCAGATATTGAATCTTCGGCCAAACTGATTGCAACGGCATCTTCGGGTGATGTGGATTTTTTAATCTGCAACGAAAAAACATTCGACAGACTGTGTAAGATGTGTATCACTGAAAATCTGGATGATCATCCCGATCTAAGATCAAAATACGGCGATCGTCTGAAAGAATACGACCATACAAAAAACGACACCTCTGAGGACGATCATCTCGGCAATCATGCCTACGGGATCGACATTTCCGACAGTGTCATTTTAAAATCTTTCAATGCTTTTAACGAAAATGAAAAAGTCTATCTTTGTCTGGGTCTGAATTCAGAAATAACGGATATTGTATCCGATTTCATTGACTGGATCTCTTTATAAGTACCTTACGAGATCATTTCCGTAGCTTTCTCATAAGATACGGGTTTGCCCCAGACAAATCCCTGAATGTAATCACATTCAAGATCTTTAATGTATTCAATCTGAGAATCAGTCTCCACGCCTTCAAGAATGACTTTACAGTTAAGCAGATGTCCCATCGAACCAATCGAATTGATAAAGTCTCTGTTAACCTCACCCTTTTCAATATCATCAACCAGACTCTTGTCGACTTTCAGAAGGTCTACGGAAAGATTCATGAGTCTTGAAAGTGATGCGTAACCGGTTCCGAAATCATCAAGCGCTACCTTTACACCGAGTTCTTTCAGTTTCTTTATGTTGATGATAGTCTGTTCCTGCGAATCTTCAAACGAATACTCAGTGATCTCTATCTCAAGTTTTTCGGGAGCAAAATTGTTCTTCCTTAAGCAGGTTTCTACTATCGATACGAATTCCGGACGTGAAATACCGTTAGCGGAAATGTTAACGGAAATCGTTATGTCGGATTCTCTTGCAATATTTGCAAATTTCTTTGTAACGTAATCCAGAACGAATTCATCGATCGTGTAAATGAGATTGGATTTTTCGGCAACAGGAATAAAATCTCCGGGGCTTATGCGTCTTCCGTCGGGAAGGTGCATTCTTATCAGAGATTCGAATCCTCTGAGTCTCTTGTCGTTTACCGTAAACTGAGGTTGATATTCAAGATAGAAATACTGTTCATCGTAAGCACGTTTGATGAGCTGCTCGATCTCCTTGTCATAATGCATTTTTGAGAGCATGTTCTCATCGAATACGGCAATATTGTTTCCGCCCTTTTTCATGGAATGCATCAAAGCGACATCCGCACATTTAAAAAGGCTGTTCGATTCATTTGCGTCATGAGGAAAATGGGCAATACCTGCATTTCCTTCAATGTAACAGTCAAGATGGACTCCTTCGTTGTCAAACACCATCTTTTTGTTTAATTGTTCAAACAATTCTTTAACGACAACGTTAGCATCCACTTTATCGTTAAGCATTATGGCGAATTCGGATCCGCCTATTCTTCCGACAATACCGTTTTTTCCCACTACGGAAATCATTCTGTCCGATACTTCATGTAAGACTTTATCGCCTATCTCATGTCCGTAATCATCGTTGATCGCTCTGAAATTGTTGATCTGATAATAAATGAGACTTCCTGATTTCTTTTCTCTGAACCTTTTGTTGATCTGTTCGATAAATCCGATAGCATTGTATGAGCCTGTCGCATAATCGGTAATACTTTTCTCTTTGGCTTTTCGCATCAGATAACCGATTATCATAATGGCTACAAAAGATAAAAGACAGTTGAAAACACCCGGAAGGGGACTGAGATTTTTATTTTTAAGCATTCCGAGAATGGATGAAAATCCCAAAAACGCAACAACAAAATATGCCATACGTGCACCGACAACACAGTCAACGCACGCCATGATAATACACAACATCAGTGCAAAAGTCTGAAGCAGGCCCTGAATACTGTTCATCGGGATATTGGAATGTCCGAGTCTGAAAAATACATTGGCTCCGCCCATTCTTGCACCCAAAATACTGATTATTGCTGCATTTATTAATGCAAATCCGAATAATAAACCTACTATGATGGCTGTATGGTCTTTTATTGAAAATTTCTTCTTCATTTCAAAATTTCTTTCTTACTCTTTGTATCAAAACAATCCGTTTCCCCTAATACGCAATCATTTTGTCAAATTGCAACAAAAAAACGCACCCTTTTTCTGAGGGTAAGTTTATTATAACTTTTGTTAATGCAATAAACAACTAAAATATTTATAAAGTTTACATAAAAATCGCCCTCCTTATCGATTCTTCCGATAAAGAGGGCGCATAATTTGTCAATTGTTCAAAATCCGATGTTCGGCATATTATCTGTCAATTGATTTAATACTAGCGATTGGCGTACATTTTCTCGTAGTAATTCTGATATTCGCCGGATACGATGGGCTCCCACCAGCTTTCGTTGTCAAGATACCATTTTATGGTCTTCTTGATACCGTCTGCAAACTTAGTCTCAGGCAGCCATCCGAGTTCATCATGGATCTTTGTGGGGTCGATCGCATAACGCATATCGTGGCCCTTTCTGTCTGTTACGTATGTGATAAGGCTTTCGGGTTTTCCGAGTTCCTTGCAGATAAGCTTAACGATATCGATGTTTCTCATTTCGTTATGGCCGCCTATATTGTATACTTCTCCGACTCTTCCATTGTGGATCACGAGGTCGATCGCCTTACAGTGGTCTTCTACGTAAAGCCAGTCTCTGACATTCAATCCTTCACCGTATACGGGAAGGGGCTTGTCATGAAGCGCGTTGATGATCATCAAAGGAATAAGCTTCTCAGGGAAATGATAAGGTCCGTAGTTGTTTGAACAGCGGCTTATGGATACGGGAAGCCCGTATGTTCTGTGGTAAGCGAGTACGAGAAGATCTGCGCCTGCCTTAGAAGATGAGTAAGGACTGCTTGTATGAATGGGTGTCGTCTCGGTAAAGAACATATCCGGTCTGTCGAGAGGAAGATCACCGTACACTTCATCAGTGGATACCTGATGATATCTCTTGATCCCGTATTTGCGACATGCATCCATGAGTACGCTCGTACCTATGATATTAGTGTCAAGGAAAACCTGAGGGTTCTCGATTGAACGGTCAACATGTGATTCAGCTGCGAAGTTTACCACCATGTCAGGATGTTCTTCTTCGAAAAGCTTTTCAACTGCTGCCCTGTCCGTAATGCTTTCCTTCACGAATCTGAAGTTCGGATTATCCATAACGGGTTCAAGTGTGGAAAGATTTCCGGCATATGTGAGGCAATCCAGACATATGATCCTGTAATCGGGATATTTGTTAAGCATATGGAAGATAAAGTTGCTTCCGATAAAACCTGCACCACCTGTTACTATAATAGTCATTTTGACTCCTTTCCGGTCAAAGAACGACCGATAAACTCTTATACATTCAACGATCCGCCCGAAACGATCAATCATTCACATTCGGCACGGTCAGGTAAAAGAATCTCATTTATTCGCCGGCATGAACAATATGAATATTCTGATACCTTGATCATAATGTCATTATATAGGGTGACGTAACGTAATGCGCAAGTACTTTTTTAATTTTTTTGAATTATGATTTAAAAGCTTTAAAATACCCTGATTCCTTGGTGATCTTAAATCCTTTTTTGGTTTTCTTTTCAACGAATACTTTGAATTCCTTATATCGGTCAGGTATGTAACGCCGCTGATTGCCGTGGCAGGACATTATATATTTCAGTAACGGTTCTGCTTTATCCACCAGTAGATAATCATCGTAAATATTCTTTTTTGTATTCGTGAAATATTTCTTTAAGATTTTTTCACCGTTATCAAGTCCGAATATAAGATACAGATCTTTTGCCGCCAGCACTATTCTTTCGTCAAATTCCCTAACAAGCAGGTTTATCTCCTTCATATGGGAACTGCCGTAAGTACTTGCAAAAAGAAATCCGCCTTTCTTTAAAACTCTTTTTATCTCGGATAAAACCTTATCCGGCTTATCAAAATAAAAGAGCATGTGATTGGCTATAACTATATCGACAGATTCGTCCTTTAACGGCATATCTTCAGAATCAAATGCCTCGAATATGAACTGTTCATTTACTGTCTTTTTTAATCTCTCACTCCTGCCTGCTGCCTTTTTTATGCTGTTCTCTGCATCATTTACCATTCCGAGAGATATATCAGACAGAATAACCTTTACATTTTCAGGAATCTTTTTTATGTTCTCCGTCCAGAAAGCACCGTTACCGCAGCCGATCTCAAGGATTGTGACTTTTTTGTTCTTATCAACATCCTTAAAAACTTCTTCAAAGAGCCAGGGGAACCAGCCTTTCTTGTTAACCGAATAGTTTTTGTGAAGATCTATTCTGGCTGAAATATTACCTGAGTTCTTATACTGCGTATTTAAAGAATTTTCCATACCGGTAAGTTCTGTGATCTTAAGCATTCTGTCCCAGTCAATGTTTTTCTCTTTTTCGTACGCATGAATGGTGCTGTCGATTGCTTCTTTAACGAGCTGCATCTGCTCCATCTTGTCTTCGATGAGTTTGTACTGAAGGCGCATGGATTCCATTACATAATCCATATCGTTGTTCATCGTAAGTCCTTTTATCTCTTCGATGGAAAAGCCTAAGTACTTATACAAAAGTACCTGCTCGAGTTTGATAAAATCTTCTCCGGTGTAGTATCTTGCACCTGTTTCTTCGTTTATGAAACTTGGCTTTAACATATTCTGGGTATCATAAAATCTGATGGTTCTCACAGATACCTTTGCCATTTTTGCGAGCTGGCCGGTGGTAAAGTATTCTTTATTTTCTTCTTTGTTCATCGTGCTCATAAACGCCTCAAAAAATTAAATTCCTTCAAGCGGAACGTTAAGTTCCTCGCAGCCTTCAAGCACGAATCTTCCGTTTTCGATGATTGGAAAACTTTCGTCGTTTGCACTCACTGCTTCGAGAAGTCCCAGTTCATCATAGGGAATCGTAATGTCCGTATGGCAGTATGTATAGGGTTCTCCGTTTTCTTTGGCGATCATTTCCTTGCCGTCAGGATTATAAACCTTTACACTCTCTTCATTTGAATAGCATGTATCACCGAACGCAAAATGTGGTCCCATCTTCTCAGCGATAAGAATAGGGAGCTTATTGAAGATGTCAAATCTCTTTGCAAGCGCATATGCATAGGTATTGGTTCCGATCGCTGCCTCTCCCATCGGAAGCGTGGGATGATGGAACAAAAGATTCTCTTCTATGAATTCCCTGTTTTTCTTTTCATCTTCATAATTAGTACAGGTATAATCCTTGATCTTGCCGTCTTCAATATTCAATTCTATATTCTTAAACTTAAGATCGTTTAGGAATACTTCTTTTACATGAAGAACTCCGTTTGTTCCCTTCAGTACCGGAGATGTGAATACTTCACCCAGAGGAATGTTTACATCCGCAAGGCAGTTTTCGTATTTTGTCTCTTTATCGGGATCATTTAGTTTTGCAAGTTTAACGACCAGATTGGTTTTATTCCCGTTTACGCCTTTTAAATGTATATGATCCGATTTATCGAGCGTATCGATTATGACCTGCTGTATGGACTGATATTTTTCAACCGGAAGAGTATTTACCTTAATGATCTCTTTCAGGATCTTTTCGTAATTACCAATTGCGGGGATCGGCCATGCGATTATCGTAAAAGATCTCTCTTCTCTCTTAATATACTCATTTGTGATCTTCGAGGTTCTCTTTCTGAAATCCGTTATAAGACTCTGCTTGTCTTTGCCGAATCTCGGAGCGTGAACACATTCTGCTGGAGCAAAAGAATCCTCACCGAAGATTTCCATACATGCGGGTCCTGCCCATTCATCAGCTTCCTTCTTTAAAGATTCATAAGCCGCTTTTATTCCTTCCACTCTTCTGGTGACAAGTTGCCCGTCCAATAAAAGGGACATATCCTCTTTATGATCCTCATCAAACTGGGGATTGGCAAGTCCGCCGTAATAACCGGCTTTATAAATACCGCTTCTGGAAAAAATATCGTATCCGGCTCTGTAGATAATACTTGAAAGTCCCATAGCCTCAAACTGTTGAACGGATTTTCTTACTACTCTTTCAAATCCGAGTCGGTATCTTACATTAACCGTTTTCTTTTTGCTCAGATCTTTTTTCGATACGACGAATCCTCTTTTAAATCCTTCTGTAAATGTGGCGCTCATAAGGTCAATGGTATCTTCGTCAAGATCTGCGATCGCTTCAAAAGTTTTTTCCTCGTTTTCGCCCACATATTCTCCGAACGCATAAAGTGTCCTTACATCCTTAAGGTCACACTCTTCAATGATCCTGTTGGCAAATCCGTTATCACGGCTTAACTGTTTTTTTATGATCCTGAGCGACTCGTCTTCCGTATAATCATACACGTAGTAATACAGTATTTCTTTCAGTGTTTCCGAAGGTATTTCCTCTCCGTCTTCGCACGCATTTTTTATATAACCGTATATCTCAAGAAAAAGTTCCAGACGGATCACGATCTCTTCGATATCGCATTCGAACACAAATGGGATCATTCCCCTTATTTCCGCATAAAGAACACAAAGGTATTTTCCCGCTTCGCCCATTTTTTCATAAGCGTAATCGGGATTTAAGAAAGATCTGTCGTATGTATCGATATCGGATTTTATTCCTTTTTGTTCCGACAATTCTTTTGTAAAAATATTACCGTAAAGGAATATATTCCTTTCCCTTAATTCTTCGATCGTATGATCACCGATCGGTCCGTTTCCCTTTATGTCTTCATGGATTTCAAGCAATCCTTTTATGTATTTTGCCGAAGACTCAAAAAAGGGACCGTAAATATGAAGTCCCTTTGATTCTTCCGTTATCTCCAATACTCTTTCTTTGGCTAATTCGTATCTTTCTTCCATACGTATCCTTAATCCTTCTTAACGTTTTGTCGTCAGCCTATCATTCCCAATCCGTAAACATACATGATGTATAAAAGATTGATCGCACTTATTCCCGCTCCTATATGTGAAAACACGTGGTAAACTTTCTTCTGAAAATATGTACGTATTGCCAGTCCAAGGGAAACAAGCGAAAAAACAAGGCACAAAAGAGTTGTTGTCCCGACTTTGAGTTCTATCTCACCCGCCAGTTTAAATGACATAATAAGCGACACCAGAAGCGCAATAAAAGAAACGAATGACAAGACTATGCTCATCACCGAGAGCGGAGACACTTTTTTGTCAGTAAATTTATAATTGGCATTCGGAATCTTAATCACTTTTCTTTACCTGTCGGGCCTGATATAACCTGTCTTATATTATTTTGCACCGTACTCTTCGTAATACTTGTCAATTGCTGCTTTGATAGTATCGTCTATTATAACTTCACCGTTGATCTCTTTGTTGTACAAAGCTTCGGTAACATCTTCCATCGTTACTATTGCTGCTGTCTTTATCCCGTAAGTATCCTTTATTTCATCCAGAGCGCATTTTTCGGTATTAAGACCTCTTTCCATTCTGTTAAGGCTTACCATGAGACCGATTATCTCAACATCCGCCTGGGCCTTGATGATGGGAAATGTCTCTTCGATGGATTTTCCGGATGTGGTAACATCTTCAATGATGACCACTCTGTCTCCGTCATTGAGTTTGGAGCCGAGAAGGATTCCCGTGTCTCCATGATCCTTAACTTCTTTTCTGTTTGAACAGTATCTGATCTCCTTGCCGAAAAGTTCACTGTAGGCAACTGCGGTAACAACACTCAAAGGAATTCCTTTATAGGCCGGTCCGAAAAGAACATCGAAATCATCACCGTATGTATTATGAATGGCTTTCGCATAATATTCACCGAGTTTCTTTAACTGATATCCCGTAACATATGCACCCGCATTCATGAAGAAAGGAGACTTTCTTCCGCTCTTTAACGTGAAATCTCCGAACTTTAATACCTTGCTCTCAACCATAAACTCAATAAACTCTTTTTTGTATGCGTCCATTATGACCTCCGTAACAATTATTCAAACATTAGAATTTTACCACAAAAACAGCTGAATTTAAAGAGTGATGCGCAAATCATATCATTTGATAAAAAACCTTATTTATTGTATAATATATTATGTGTAATAAGGTGCATATTATCCGTTTTTTCAGGAATATATATGGATCCGAGTGTACCGGAATAAAAAACTTGAAAATCATTAAAGCAGGAAATCTAAATGAACGAGGAAAACACAAAAGCATTATACCCGAATCCGCCCCAGAAAAAGAAAAAAAAGAAAAGCAATGCGGGCTTTATCATCGCCATAGTATTTTTAAGCCTCATTACCCTCTCTTCTCTTCTGGTGGCTTACCAGTCGGTAAAACTTTATAAAGACTCTCTTGTAACCGAGGAAGTCGAACCTGAGATAACATATACCCAGCAGCAGGTTGACGACATGCTCACCCTTGCAAGAGAAGAAGCTGCCGAAACCGCTACAGCCGATTTCAGAAAAGACTTAAAAGAAACAGCCGAAAACAGCAATGGGATCGTCAGCATGCTAAGGAAGATGTATCCCGAATACTTTGTATATTACAATTCCAATCACTATGAATTCGTTGAAATAGACCATACTATTCCACAGGCGAATTTTGTTAACGAAAACATTATTTCCAATAACGGATTTTTGGAATATAAGGTTGACGGAGAAACCAAATCCGTTAAAGGTATCGACGTTTCCGAATTCCAGGGTGACATCGACTGGGCAAAAGTTGCCGAATCGGGTGTTAAATATGCGATGATCCGTCTCGGACTTCGCGGATACGGTACCGGAAAGCTTGTAACGGATGAAAAATTTGAAGCCAACATCAACGGTGCTCTGAACAACGGGATCGAAGTAGGCGTTTATTTCTTTACGCAGGCAATAACACCTGCGGAAGCAAGGGAAGAAGCCGAATATGTTTTAAATGAACTTGAAGGATACAATATCACATATCCGGTTGCAATCGATGTCGAGGATCTGTACAACGAAAAGGCCAGAAGCTACAATCAGTCCAAGGAATCACGTACCGAATGTGCTGTGGCATTCATGGAAGCGGTCAAAGCAAAGGGTTATACCCCCGCAATATATGGAAACCTCAACACATTTACCAAACTCGTAGAGGTCAACAAACTCGGAACATATGACAAATGGTTTGCGCTTTACGATACCGGTATTTATTTTCCTTATGAGATCACTATCTGGCAGTATTCCGATAAAGGAAGCGTGGATGGTATCGAGGGAACAGTGGATCTTAACATCACCTTCCCCAAAAACTGAATCAGTGGTATAATAATATATTACACAAATTCCATTGATGGCATTTATTGTTAATAGAATGGATTTGATTTCTGTTTTACGGAGAAAACATGGATTACGTTAACTGCGAACAAAAACATTCAAAAACCGCATACAGAGCATTGACGGTATCGGGCATATCTTTTGTGTCTGCAATATTCGGAATAGTTTTTATTCCGTTTATCCTTTCTCCCGTTGCATTGATTTTTTCACACCTTTCCAAAGGGAGACTCAAAAGCAAACACATAGCTGCCCAGGCCGCAACCGTTGTTGCCATCCTCGCTCTTTTGGTAAATGTATTCATGATTGGGCTCGGTATCTACAAATTCAAAACCGATCCCGTTGTAAGACAGAAAATAAATGAGACCATGGAATCCATGTACGGAATGAGCTTAGACGAATATACCGAAATGATAATTGATGAAACCCGGATTACGCTTCCCGAACAATAAAGCGAAAAAATATGAATGGTATTTCTTTTTTCCCGAATTTCGGTCTTAACAATTACTCTGTTTTAAATCCCGTTAATCCGTCGGACGGCAGTTCAATGACGGTAAACGGAAACGAAAGAGAAATTGAATCATCCGGAAACATAAAAAAATCCGAAGAATGCCAGACCTGTAAGAATCGTAAATACAAAGACGGTTCCGATGAGATGGTCTCATTCAAATCGGCCGCACATATCTCTCCCGAGGCTGCTGCTTCGAGAGTCAGAGCTCATGAAATGGAGCATGTTTCGAATGCTTATTCGAAAGCTTCACAGAATAACGGAAAAGTTCTGCAGGCAAGCGTTTCTCTGAAAACGGCAGTATGTCCGGAATGTGGCAGAGTATATGTAAGCGGTGGAGTTACAAATACCAGAATATCTTATTCGGATGAGGAACAGCCTTATCAGAAACAACTTAAAGCTTTTCAGGAGGATGCCTTAAAAGGCTCTAGCATAGATGTCAGAAAATAATTATTCACCCAGAAAAAACAGAGAAATACGCGGATACGCCCGTGAAAGATTGTTGGGAAACATGTTTATACCATGTCTTGTAACACTCTTTTTTTTCTTTATGCATAATACTTTTGAAATAATGATGCAGCTCGGCGTTCTCGGAAAAGATACTTTTTCTTTCGTCTTTTACATCGTTCTGTTCCTTACGGTGAACTCTTTATGGGGTATCATCCGCTATGGGATCAGCCGTTATTTTCTTTCGTTCATTACAACAAAAAAAGCACATCCGATGGATGTGTTTGCGGGTTTAAGACATTCAACCGAAGTAATAATCTCGGCATCTCTTTTTATGACGGTCATTTCGCTTGTATTCCAGCTACCCTATCTGATCTATTCATTCTTCTTTGCATCAAATACGGTTGCAGGTCTGATCGTCGGGCTGATAATGCTTACTGCAGGAAATATCATCCTGTTTTTTATAGAGTGCTATCTTTCACAGATTTATTTCGTTATCTGTGATTATCCGGGAATGCGCTTCCCGATGGTTCTTCTTATGTCACTCTCATTAATGGGAATGAAATACTTTTTAAAATACATAAGACTTAAAATATCCTTCATTCCCCTTTATGCTCTGGGATTTATGTCTTTGGGCGTCGGTCTTTTATGGGTAGTTCCCTACGCATATACATCTTACGCGTATTTTTACGAAGATCTGTGCGAAAGATATCTTCAGGAATGCCGGAAAAGATATCCTTCTTCCGTTAATTAATTACCCAGACTCTTCCACTTAAGATAAGCATTGATAAAAGGATCCAGATCACCGTCGAGCACTGCATTTGCATTGCTCGATTCTTCATTTGTTCTTAAATCTTTTACCATGGTATACGGTTGCAGAACATAGGATCTTATCTGACTTCCGAATCCGTTTTCAAGCACTTCTCCACGGATATCATCCAGTTTGGCCGCATTGGCCTCTTCCATCAGAATAAGCAGTTTGGCTTTTAACATCTGCATAGCCTTGTCTTTATTCTGAAACTGGCTTCTTTCGTTCTGACACTGAACAACAACGCCGGTAGGAAGGTGTGTGATACGTACTGCCGAAGATGTCTTATTGATATGCTGACCGCCCGCTCCCGAAGAACGGTAGGTATCGATCTTCAGATCATCGGGATTGATCTCCACTTCATTATCGTCAGCAAGTTCCGGCATAACATCCAGAGAAGCGAATGAAGTCTGTCTTTTACCCTGAGCGTTAAACGGAGATATTCTGACAAGTCTGTGAACACCCTTTTCGCTCTTAAGGTATCCGTATGCGTTAGGACCGTTTACCTGCCATGCAACGGATTTGATCCCTGCTTCATCGCCTTCGAGATAATCGAGTACTTCTACCTGAAATCCCTTCTTTTCAGCCCATCTGGTATACATTCTGTAAAGAATGCTTACCCAGTCGCAGCTTTCGGTTCCGCCGGCACCTGCGTTCAGTCTTAAGATGGCATTGCACTTGTCGTGTTCTCCCGATAAGAGCATGGAGATCCTCATATCTTCAAGTTTGGCTTTGAAGTCTTCGAATTCTTCGACTATATCATCTTCCATGCCTTCTTCTTCGGCTGCTATATCGATAAGATCCAGAATATCCCTGTACTGATTTTCCAGATTTGTTACATCCTCGATCGACTGTTTATACAATTTACACTCGGTACTGAGACGATTTGCACGGTCCACATCATTCCAGAATGTGGGTTCCTGCATTTCTCTTTCAAGTTCAAGGACTCTCTCTTCTTTTCTTTCGATATCACAGGAGAGTTTAACCTGTTCCAGACTGTCTTTAAGTCCCGTCAGTTCGTTTTTGATATTATCAAGAATAACCAATTTTATTACCTCATCTGAATAATAATCTAAATCATTTCCACTTCACAAATAATCTGTTAATTGATTTATCGTCAATCATCATCTCTTACCCATACACGGGTTTTAACTCCGGCATCCGAAACCTTGCCGCCTTTTGAAGCTGCGTTAATATCGGTCCTGGGCTTGGGTTCGGTCTTGGGCATTTCGAATGATGTGTTTTCGAAGTTCTGTTCCTTTCTTTCGAAATACAGTGATTTCTCTTCGGTTTTATTGATCGATGATGTTTTCTCACTGTCTGTATTTGATCTCTTCAGTGAAGAAATTGAACTTGAATTCGAACCGGTTGCAGACTGTGCGGGAGTTTCCTTAACGTACTGTCTGACTTTTCCTTTAGGTGCGGAAGTTTCTTTTTTGCTGCCCGTATTTGCCGTTGCCGAAACGAAGATATCGCTCTTTTCTTCATCGGGTGCGGTTTCTGTTTCTTTTTTAATATTCTCAGCAGCTTCCTTTCTCTTCTTCTCTTCATTTAACTGTTTGTTCTTATTTCTTTGTGCAGCCATCTTGTCCACAAATGCAAACGAGATATGGAATCTTCTGACTGCTATATCATAAAGGAAGAGCAAAGATGCAAAAATAAGCAAAGGAAGCCATAAATTAAATCTGGCTTTAACAAATTCCGGACTTATTTTGAATACATCCTCGGGATTATCGATGAATGTTCCGCCCGTGCCTGCAGCGAATTCATCCAGCAGAGTGTTCTCGGGATAGAATCTGTACTCAAGTGAATACTGCATTATGGCTGCGGTATTGATCGAGCTGACTATTTCGCCCTTGTCTTTCTGCTGAACGTTAATGGTATATATACCCGTATCCTTGGTATCGATTTCGGCTTCGTACACGCCGGGTTTCTTGGGATCGAGTTCTACTTCGGAAGGGTTGCCTTCTTCATCATACACTATCGCCACAACCTTTGTGTCCGCGGAATAATCTTCCGTAGTATATGTAACTGTCGCTTTGTTTCCGTTTTGTTCGACCGTGGCATATGTACCTTCCATGCCATTGTCTTCGGATACGAGTTTAACTATATTATGCCATAAGAGCGGGGTTTTCTCCCACTGCGAATACTCGGCAGACCACTCACCCGAAACATCGGATGTCCATGCTACCGTCTTTCCGAGACCGTATTGCCAGTATGCGAGAATGGGATCGTGCTGGAACGATTCAAGCAGTTCAATGGAACGTTCCTTTTTGCTCGTCGCAACATATCCGTAAAGTTCGGGAAGTCCCTCCGAAGCAACATCTCTGATTATCTTGTCGTTACTTGTTACTTCAGGTTCAAAAACTTCGTTTACAAGATATGTATTGGAAGCAAGGAATACCTCCTGTGCGAAGATCCTGGGCAGGTCAGTATTTCCGTTTGAATAGAATATTCTTCCGCCGCCTTTGGTTGCCAGATCTTCAAGCAGGGTATCGTTGCATCCGCTTCCCACTGCAACGCAGGACAATGTGATTCCCGCATTGTTCATTATATTTATAAGCTGATCGTATCCGTCATTGTAGTCCTCACCGTCGGTCAGAAGGATGATATGCTTGATCATAGCATCGCAGTTGTTTATATCCTTGACCGCTGCTTCAAGCGCCGGATAGATACTGGTACCGCCGCCGCTCGGAATACCATAGATCATCTGCTGAATACCCTTGATATCTTCGGCGTTCTGCAGGGGAACAACTCTCGAATATGCATCATCAAATGCGATAACTTCCACATAATCCTGTGGACGCATGTAATCTACTGCCGCAGCCGCAGACTGCTTGGCAAGTTCCAGGTTTGTGATTATTCCGTTATCGGAAACATCCATTGAACCCGAATGGTCTATAACCATAGCCATAGCCATTGTGGGTACCTCATTCTCACCGTTTATATCCATATATACCGGTGACATTTCTTCAAGCGGAGTATCCCTGTAACCGCCGAGTGCATATGAAGACGAACCGCCGGTCATTATAAGACCGCCACCGCTGTTTTTTACATATTCTTTCAGGATATCTACAAATCCTTCTCTGAGGTCTGCTTCAAAGACATCCACAAGGACCACTGCCGAATACTGCATGAGCGAAGGCATGTCATTGGGAACCGTTCCGGGCGAAACCACATCGTAAGGCACTTCTATGGAATCCATGATCTTCTTGAAGTTTTTCGCATTTCCTTCGGTTCCTTCAACAATGAGAAGCGGTAACTGTGTCTCGATATTCGTGTATGAAGAAAATTCGTTATTGACCGAAACCGTATCTTTTTGAGCTTCAACAACAACCTTATATGTTTTTAAACCTTCATCGGACTGGGTATCCGAAAAGATAAGCTGGTTGGTACCTTTCTGAAGATGGATCTCCTGCTGGCCTTTAAGCGTTCTTCCGGCATAAAGCTTAACTGTGGCATCACAAGCCACATTGCTTTCAACTTCAACTTCAATATTAAACTTTTCACCTATCCCCGCCTGAGTGGGAATGGACATATCTGAAACATAAACCTCATCGGATATGTTTTCTTCGATCTTCTTTATCTCAAATGCGCATCCGCTCGCTATCACGTCGGTCGCAGCACTTTTTAGCGTTCCTTCATTCTCGTTACCGTCGGTAATGAGTACTATTCTTCCCGCCGAATCCTTTGGAAGCTGTGCGATCGCCATCTTAACCGCTTCTTCCAGATTGGTCGCACCGGTATTTACTTCCGTCTGAAATTTGTTAAAAGCGAGATTGTCGGATACGAACTGCTCCACTCCGGTATTTTCACCAAATGCTATGACACCGACATTATCGTTTCTCTTTTTATTCTTAACAGATTCGTTTACAAAAGATACTATATCGTTCCGGCTCTCTCTTACTGAATCCGAAGCATCCAGAAGATAAATGGTGGTGGTACTCTTTCCCTTGAATTTGATCCCGAATCCTGCCAGAGCCAGTATCAAAGAAAGGAACAGGATCGACCTTACGACGATCTGTCCGATTTTACTTCCCTTTTCTCTTGTAAACATGAAGCGCTGCGTGATGATCAGAAACAGCGCCGCAACGGGTATCAGCAAAAGATACCACGGATTTTCAAATGATATTGACATTTATTTTTCCTCTGATTATTTTCTCAGACTGAATATCCATTCCAGAGCCAGTAATAACAAACTCAGGATAATAATAAAATTACGAAGATTGAATACACCTTTTACTTCGGTTACGACATTGTCTTTGTCCGTGGCCAGAAGCGAAGGATGAACATCTATCTTACTTTCGGAAACAGGATAATTTACAACAAAATTTCCTGTCTCTTCATTGTCTTTTACGATCTGCGATACGGTGTAAACACCCGCCTTTTCCGTATCGGTAAAATTATAACGGTAGTCCGACAGGCTTATCACTTCGTTGTCGGGTTTGATAACCGAAGGAAGTTCACCGTCCATATTGCCGTTCACCGCAATCGCATCACCGCAGTTATACACATAATCGGACACGATTCCGCTGTGAACGCATTCATTGACGAGATTGTACATCAAAAGCGGAAATTCCATATAAAGCGGAAGTTCCGAATTGTGAAGGTTAAAACCGATCATCGCATAAGTTCTGCCCTGTTTTTCACCTATAAAAGCAAGATCCGCAATGGTTCCTTCCGCAACTCCGTCGGTAACGAGGAAACTCTCGGCATATTCGGGAACATCAAAGACATATGTCTCGGAAACACCGAATGACATTCCGTCAAGATATTTCGTAACCAGCGATTCCTTTCCTTCGACTATCCTTCCGTCGGTAATAACATCTTTTATCGGGGCAATCTCATCACACTGTGCACCGAATACTATGATATTTCCCTGCTTTGGAAGAGTTTCGGGAACCATTCCGTCAAAAATATAGAGATCGAATTCCTGTTTTGCAAAATCGCTCAAATTTTCGATATCTTCGGATTTGGTCACCGTAATGCCGGGAATGAGCGTAAGTGCCTTTTCCAGATAAACATTGGCCGAAGTCATCAGAAGAACTCTTTTTTCGCTTCCGTCCGCGAGTACATCATAGCAGATATTATCGGCCTCGTTCGCATCTTTGCCCGAAAGCTGGGCGAAAAATACATTCGAATCAAGTTCGACATCATCAAAATATACAACCTCGGAAGACTTAGGTTCCATTTCAACTTCCTTGGTAACGATCAACTGGTCGCCCTGATAAAGCGACACGTCCCTTTTAAGTGTTTTATCACTGAAATTGGTGACTTTTGCAAGGATATCGAGTTCATTTCCCTTATATCCGTGGCTGACATATTCTATGGCAACATTATCCATATCGGAATATACATCCACGACCATTGCATCAAGATTTTCTATATCCACACTCGAATCCGTAATGATGAGTGTCTGAAGCCCTTTTGAATCCATTGCAAGCGCTTTGGCCATCTGAACGCCCTCGGAAGCATCACCCGGATAATTGGTCACTTCGAGCTTCTTTATCATATCGATCACTTCGTTCTTATTCTGGGATTTACCGGAAATAAGGATTGAATTTCTGTCGGATGTAACAAGTGAGATCTCAGTACCTACTCTCAGTTTTTTAATATAACTGATCGCTTCATCCTGGGCCTTTTCAAATCTCGTCTGATTTTCATCGTACATAAAATTCATGCTTGCCGATGTGTCTATGACAATGCATGCTTTACCCGAAGAAACAAGACCTGACAGAAAATAAGGACTCGTAATTGCGGCTATAAGCACAAGAAGAGTTATAATCTGTAAGATCATCAGCCAGTTCTTTTTCAGTTTTTCCCACGGTGTATTGGCTCTGTCATTTTTGACCATCTCCCTCCAAAGATAGAGAGAAGCCACTTTCTGATCCTTCGCCTTCTGTTTCATCATATACATTATGATGATCACAGGAACGAGCAGAACAAAAGCCAGAGGCCATAAATAAGTGAATTTCATTTTATATCCAAACCTTTTCGGTCATTTCTTCAATATTGCTTTTGCGATCAAACCTTTCTGGCAAGTTTTGCCAAAGATGAAAAGAAAAGGCTGTCACATGAATCCGAAGAAGAAACACGTATGTAGATCACTCCGTATTTTCTGCACATATTCTCCGTTTCCGTCAAAAATGCATTAAGCGATTCCCGATATGCTTTGACCGCCGATGCATTGAATGTGACTCTCAGATCTCCCATCAGTTCGGAATCTATCAGGTTGAGAGTTCCTTCATATCTCGGTTCCGTTTCTTCCTCCGATAAAACATGTATAAGAACTACATCCTGCTTTTTGAATTTAAGATATTTGATCGTTTCATCCAGTTCATCCGTATAGCCGTCGGTAATAAGAAAAGAAAGTCCCCTGTTCTTGAACTCTTTTTCCTTTACGCTCTTAAACAGATCGTTCGAGCCTCCCATCGGTGCCTCTTCGAGAAACTTGATGCATTTGATGAAAGAATGGATTCCGGAATAGCTTCCCGCCGTTACCACGTGATTGTCTTTCATTGCATTGATATAAAGTCTGTCTCCGTTTTCAAGCACAATGTAACTTAAAGCTCCCGCTATTCTCTTCGCACAGATCTCCTTGGATTTTTCACCGAATTTCATGGATTCGCTGCAGTCAAGAAATATCTGAAAAACGCCTTCTTTTTCTTCCATGAAGAGTTTTACGAAAAGTTTGTCGAAACGTGCGTAGGCATTCCAGTCAATCCTTCTTATGTCATCGCCGAGCATATACTCTCTAAAGTCGGAGAATTCGACACTGTTTCCCTTGGAATTACTCTTTCGTCCGCCTGCCTGTCCGCTGGCAATATTTAATGCAAGGCTCATTCGGAGTGTATGAAGTTTTTCATAGAATTCGCTGTTAAATATCTGTTCCATTTATCATTCCCTGGGAATACTTGCAACTATCTTCTTTACGATCTGATCCGTGGTAATACCTTCGGCAAGAGCTTCAAATGAAAGAGTTACCCTGTGTCTGAGTGCCGGAAGCGCTACGCTTTCGACATCCGCAAACGATACATTGTATCTGCCTTCAATCAATGCTTTTGCCTTTGAAGTTTTAAAGATTGCCTGAGCCGCTCTGGGCGATGCTCCGAAGGAAATATACTTTTTGGCTATTTCGTTTGCACCGGGTACTTCCGGATGTGTTCCGATAACCAGTCTTAACGCAAATGCTTCAACTTCTTCTGCCATCGGGATCTCATTGATGCACTGTCTTATATTCATAATGTCATCACCGCTTAAAACAGGGTTTAAAACGGTCTGATTGTTTGTTATGGTGATATCCATTATTTTCTTAAGCTCTGCAAAAGTAGGGAAATCAACCTGTATCTTAAAAAGAAAACGGTCAAGCTGTGCTTCGGGCAAAGGATATGTTCCTTCGTTTTCTATGGGGTTTTGTGTTGCCAGTACCATAAAAGGTTCAGGCAAAGGATATGTGTTGTTTCCGACCGTTACGGTATGTTCCTGCATGGCTTCGAGAAGTGCCGACTGCGTTTTGGGTGTGGCACGGTTTATTTCGTCCGCAAGCAGAAGATTGGCAAAAACAGGACCGGGCTGAAATTCAAATTCATTTCTTCCCTCTTTCTTAACAATGATATCCGTACCGGTAACATCGGCAGGCATAAGATCGGGTGTGAACTGAATTCTGGAGAAGTCCAGTGCGCACACCTGTGAAAGTGCTTTTACCAGCTGGGTTTTTCCAAGACCTGGAACACCTTCGAGAAGTACGTTTCCGCCTGAGATCAAAGACAAAAGGACCTGTCTTATCACATCTTTCTGACCGATGATCGCCTTGCCTATCTCAGCCTCGGCTGCATTCATCTTGTCGATCATTGCTTTTAATTCCTGTTCGCTTGCGTTCATTTTGCTTTCCTTTCGAATTCCTCTTATTTTTCTTATTCTTAAGTCTGTATTTTTAATTCAGAGTGGAGAAATAATTCTTTACCAGATCCTTCATCGTATCGGGGATCTGACTCTGCTTTAAGTTTTCATGTGCTTTCTTTGAATACTCTCCTATTACCTGACTGTAATATTTTTTCTTACCGGACCAGATCTTTGAATTCTG
>JAILRA010000098.1 GCA_024698715.1 Lachnospiraceae bacterium | reverse complement strand
TTTGACGGCGAAGTTCTTGTTTGTATGAAGCCGAATGACTATTTTGTTTACTTTCCCAGTGCAAGTGAAAATGCACTGGAACTTCCGATAGAACCTTATGAGGGCACAATCCCCGGCGTTATAATTTATCTTCCGATCGGTGAGGATATCGGCGATGCAACTTTGGAAATAGAATATAAATACCACAGATTTTTGAAAAACGAACCTTTATTCTGGGTATCACTGGTAATGCTTTCAGTCTGGTTTGTCGTAATGATCGTCGTTGTCATTTCCGAAATACGTATCAAAAAGTATAAGGAACGTCACGAACATGACAATCAGGTTATAAAGGAATCGATCGAGACATTTACCGGATTTATCGATGCAAAAGATCCCTATACAAACGGTCATTCAAACAGAGTGGCGGATTATACCAGGATGATCGCCGAAGAAATGGGATTCGAAGGCGAAGAGCTTGACAGGATATACTATGTGGCACTTCTTCATGACTGCGGAAAGATAGGCGTTCCCGACAAAATCTTAAGAAAACCCGAAAGGCTGAACGATGAGGAATTTGAGGTTATTAAATCACATACGGTTCACGGCGGGGAAATTCTGGATCATTTCAAGAGTCTGAACAATGTAGGCGAGGGAGCTCTGTACCATCATGAAAGATATGACGGACGCGGATATCCCGAAGGAAGAAAGGGCGAGGACATACCGCTTATCGCCAGAATGATATGTGTTGCGGATTCATTCGATGCAATGAACTCGAACAGAGTCTACAGGAAGAAACTTACCAAAGAAGATATTCTGAATGAAATAGAGAAAAATAAGGGAACACAGTTCGACCCCAAGATCGCGGACGTTTTCCTCGGACTTATCAAAAGCGGAAAGATCGACATGAAGTAAAAACGAATCGGCTGAGAGATCAGCCGGTTTTTTTATGCACGGGCACGTGCAGAGGAAAAATGTCGTCTTCGACGACGCACGAGCCGCGCGTGAGCAGAGGGATTTCATCACCCCTGCCCGATCTGCTATGAAAATGGACCATGAACTCCGTCCCCCCGGTCCACTTATTTCAAGCGGACCCGGAACGGATGATTACTTCCTTACGGAAAGGTTTTCCGATATGCATATAGACGATATGTTTACCGTTGTTTACTGGGATTATCGGGGAATGGGAATCGCTTATGATGCATCGGTCGATCCGAAAGAGATAACAACAGAAGTTTTGCTCAGTGATACGAAAGCGGTGACCGATTATTGCAAAAAGCGTTTCAGTCAGGACAAGATCTATCTTATGGGATTTTCGGGAGGCTGCGAGATCGGAATAAAAGCCGCACATGAATATCCGGATGATTATTACGCATACATAGGGATGGCGCAGCCCGTAACCGATTCGACAGAGAGGGACAGGCTTATGTATGAGTTCATGAAAGCCGAATTCACATCAAGAGGGGATAGAAAGAATCTAAAGAAACTTGATAAGATCACAGAAATGTCGGAGGACGGGATCCGCTGCAAAGACTGGTATTCGTATGTAATGCTTTTGCATGAGGCGGGCGGGGGAACGATCCGTAACGAGAGTGAATTTACCGGAATAGATATTCCCATCATGCTTTCACACTGTTATACGATCCCGGAAAAGATCAATTATATCCGTGGGATGAAAATGTATCGAAAAACCGCCTTTGCCGACGAAATGAAGGATTATGATCTGAGGAAGGAACTGACGGAATTCGAGATCCCGATGTTCTTTATCAGCGGAGAATACGATTACAATTGTCCCTGGCCGCTCGTTGAGGATTACGCTGATACGCTGACTGCTCCCCAAAAGGGTTTTTATAAGATAAAAGATGCGGCACACAGCACCCTTTGGGAAAATGAAGAAGAAAGCTATATAGTTTTAGAAGAGATAAAGGAGAAGACTTATGAAAGATAATTACCATCACGGAGATTTGAGAAATGCCCTGATAGAAGCGGGAATAAAGGTGATCAACGAAAGCGGAGAGGATGCACTGTCTTTAAGAAAAGTTGCGGCAGCGTGCGGGGTTTCGCATGCAGCGCCCTATGCACATTTTCCCGATAAGGAGAGTCTTTTGGAAGCGATCAAGGAAACCGTTACAAAGGGGTTTATTGATGAACTTGAAACGGCGGCAAACAGTCCTTCGGTAACGAATGCCGAAGAGGCGATCCTTGCGATGGGTGAAAGATATATCATGTTCTTCAGGAATAACCCCGATTATTTTAACTTTCTTTTTCACAAGCAGAATCTGGAAGTTCATACAGATATGAGCAGGGATTATCCCGATGATTATGCGCCCTTCCGTATATTCAGAAAGTATCTTGAAATGTATTTTGACGAAGCCGGGATAAAGCTTTCGGACAGCGAAAAGGAAATAGTACTTCTTAAAACCTGGGGGATTGTTCAGGGTCTTGCGTCCATAGCAAGCATGAACAACGTGAATGTTAACATTCCCTGGGAAGTGATCGCAAAAGAGTGCATAAAGGAAGGTTCGGATCATTAAAGGAAACGAAACTGATATACATCAGATGTTGCAATTGCAAAATACAAAACAATAAATAGGAAAATCGGAAAAGAGAAAGAAAATGACTGGTATATATTTAAGCGGAACAGGTAACACGAAACACTGCATCGAAAAATTATTAAGTATCATTGAACCCGGTGCAAAGGCGGTCCCGATTGAATCGGAAGAAGCCGTAAAAAAGATAATTGAGAATGAGATCGTCATTTTGGCATATCCCACGCAGTTTTCCAATGTGCCTTTCATGGTAAGGGATTTCATCAGAAAGAATCCGTATATATGGAAAGACAAAAAAATATTATGCATGACAACAATGGGTGCTTTTTCCGGGGACGGTGCCGGATGTGCGGCGAGAGTGCTTAAAAAATACGGAGCAGAGATCATCGGAGGACTGCATATAAAGATGCCGGATGCCGTATGTGACAGTAAGCTCTTAAAAAAGTCGCTTGAAGAGAACCGGCGGATCATCATGGAAGCCGATGAGAGGATTGAAAAGATCGGAACGGTCATTCGCGATAAGGGTATATATCCAAAGGACGGACTTTCATTTTTTGCTCATTTGGCAGGTCTTTTCGGTCAGCGTTTATGGTTTTACAACAAGACAACGGATTACAGCAGCAGATTAAAAATATCCGACAACTGTACCGGCTGCGGGCTTTGTGCCCAAAACTGTCCGATGAAAAATATTGAGATTATAGACGGGAAAGCAAGGGCAAAAGGAGACTGTGCAATGTGTTATCGGTGTATAAGCACCTGTCCTAAACAGGCACTCACCTTACTCGGAAAAGAAGTTTTCGAGCAGTGCAGATATGAAAAATACGCGGAAAATTAAAAAATCCTATTCTTCCCAGAATATTTCATCGAGAGTTTTTCCGAGTTCTTTACAAATGGCACGACAAAGATTTATCGTGGGATTGTAATCACCTTTTTCTATGGCATTTATCGTCTGTCTTGATACGCCTACTTTATCGGCCAGATCCTGTTGTGATAAGTCCAGTGCGGCTCTTGCCGCCTTTAATTTAAGATTCTTCATCAGTCATCCTCCTCATCGTCATCATCGGAGGATGATTTTTTTGAATTTACGATCCTTTTAAGCAGTAACACCGCAAAGATCACAATGAAAAGGATCGCACAGTACAGATTCATGATCCTGAATGTGATCCTTCCGTCCACGATGATCTGTCCGTGAATAAGGTTTACGATCCCTATCACAAGATTCAAAACGGCAATGAAAGCGAAAAAGATAAGTACGCGTGTTGATTTTTCGTTAATGGCGAAGTAACTTTCGGTCCAAATGCAGTAAATGACATAGGTCATAAGACCGAGAAAGATTGCTGCCTGGTAAAATACGGGATAATCCGCGATGGTTGCAATACCCGAAAGATTAAGGATTATCAGAGCTTCCACGGTAACGAACATGGTAAAAAAGCCGAGTTTAAAAGCTTTTCCCTGTTCAAGGATCTGGCGCTCGTCATATTTCTTTCCGTCTTTGCCGAAAAAGAATAATTCGGCAACAAGGATCCCGCCCAGTAAACCGACGATCATACCCCATGAAAGCATTATAGAGGGGAAGAACAGGCCGGCTTCTTTGCTCAAACAGCAGAATTCGTAATTGAAGACCGTTGTTCCGTTCTCGATGAAAGAAGCAAAATTGATATCTTTTGCCATCTGCGAAGCTTCTTTTGAACCGCAGATATAAGTTGAAGCAAAATCATAAAATTCATCTTCGTTTGAATGGTAATAATAAGTCACCTTATAGTCGCCGGGCTGAAGAAAGATCACGGTGTCAAGGAATATCGCACCCTGTGTGGATGAATAAACGACATTTTCGGAAGAATCCGTTACAACGACCGTAGTTATGAAACCGAGCCCCGGGGTTTTGACTTTTGAAATACTGTCTTTGTCATATCCTTCGGGTATCATGGAGAAATAAAGTGTATATTCCCCTGCTTTGTCGATATTAAACCCGATAGAATTGCTTTGGGGACTTAAAGTCCTGTCTTTTATTTCAATGGAAGAACTCCATCTGGATGTATTTTTTTCTCTCGGAGTTTTGATCATAAAAAGAAGCGGAGTAAGCAAAAGAGCGAGTATAAAAAGAACTGACAATATTATTTTTTTTACAATTACCGATTTTTTCATAATTAATCTCCGTTTCCCAAATGGACCGGGAACTCCGTCCCCCGGGTCCACTTAAGCTTGTTTTCATTTTAACGCGTAAGCGTGAGTATTACAAATTATTCTTTATTTAAAACCGAGGATGGTCGGCAGGTAGCTGAACAGGAAAAGTCCGATGCATGACAATATGAAGAGCCATGAATATCTGCTTGTAAATAAAGTCCTGAACGACTCCGATACCGTAAGATCGCCTTCGTTTCTTTCAAGACGGAAATTCTTTGTTGCAGCAAAGATGATGAAAATAACGATTCCGATCAATCCGACCAGGATGGCAAATCCGAACCATAATCCCAAAAGAGCTACGGGTATTGCGGCTTCCGGGTTGGAAGAGAGATAATCAGCCGAAAGGTTAAAGGAAGGATTCACTTCCAGGATCTTCTGATAAATGAAGGTTGTTACAACCGATGTTCCGAGGTTGACCATCATATGAAGTATTATCGTCAGGATTACCTTTCCCGTTTTTGCATAAAGGAAAGCGAAAAGGAACCCAAGCATTGCTGCGAAGAAAAACTGTGAAAAATTACCGTGGAAAAGACCGAAGAACAGTCCGGATACCAGGATCGCAAGGAATGTTCCGTACTTGCTGAGACGGTCAATAAGTATTTTTCTGAAAATAAGTTCTTCGAATACAGGGGCAAGAATTCCGACAACAAGGATCCTCGGGATTGGACTCGATGAAAGAAGAAGCTGGCTCAAAACATTGCTGCTTCCGCCAAACGGAGATGTGATCGCGTTGTGGACCAAAGTTCCGATAATCATTCCGACGATCACGATACCTACGGTCATGAAAATATAAGGGATAAATCCAAAGAAGCCTATTTTCTGTTTGGGTATTTCTCTTGCGGGGATATTCTTTGTCAGACCACAGATCAGGGGGAATCCGATCAGATCCACGCTTATCGCGATAAGTGCGAAAGAGATCAGGGATAATAATTTAGGGTCTGAATCAAGATTCAATGATGCCAGGGCAAGAGATACCATAAGCTGGATAAACGTAACAGCAAGCGCGAAGACCGAAAACCTCAAACTTACTTTGTCGAGACCTTCTGCAGCGTTTGTTTCCGTATTACGATCTGAAATAAGAAGGATGATAAGCAGTAAAAGTATCAGAACCGAAAGCAAAATGCATAATGCTTTAAGCCATAAAGGTGAGGAAAAGGGTTTATATACTCCTGCGGAAAAAGAAATGTTCCATGTTCCGTTTTCGGAAAGTGAATCGAAATCCACTCTGTCAAGATAGTCATTAAGTGCGGTTTCATTGTCGAAAATATGAAGTTTTTCATTTAATTCAACGAATTCTTCCTCTGTTCCCGCGAATTTCCAGTTTATTACATAAGTTCCCTTTTTTAAGAAAATGTTCTTTGTGGGCTGCGTAACCTGAAAAGCGCTGTCATTGTAGACACAGTTGCCGTTTGAATCTTCAACCGTGATACTGGTAAGGAATCCGGGTTCTGCAACATCCCACGAATAAGACAGATTATAATTTCCGTCTTCAGTAAGGGTGATCTCAAGAGGCATCCCTTCCTCGGTGTCGAGAACGCCGTTTTCCTTACCGATGCTCATTGACATATTTGAATTCAACAGTTCTTTACCGTTATCCGTCAATCCGGTTGCGAAAACCACAAGGACGAAAAACGGGATGATCAAAATCATTGCCGCTATATATGGAATACTCTTTCTCATATCTGTTCTCCTTAAATAAAAACTCAAAATCAAAAAATTACATGTTCGTCGACTTGAGCATAGAGTAATCCATTCACGACACAATGTCAAGTATATTTTACAAAAAGTTAAAAATATTTAATTTTTCTTTTTTCGGACACAACGATCAGACGTTGTTGAAATCAGGGTGTTCGCCCGAAAATCCCATTGGCGGCAGGCAGGAGAGGAAGGACATATCCTCATCCGATAACCGGAAATCAAAAATATCCAGATTCTCTTTCATTCTTTCGATCGAGGAAGCCTTCGGAATAACGGGTATACCCCGCTGATTGAGATAACGGAGCAGGATCTGCGCATTGCTTTTCGAATATTTTTTTGCAATGGCGGAAACCGAATCATCATTAAGGATCCTGGCTCTTCCGAGAGGACTCCAGGCCTGAGCGAGAATTCCTTCTTTCTTAAGGAGCGAAAGAGTGTATTCCTGCATATAACCGACATGAAGCTCGAGCTGATCGACCATCGGTCTTATCTTTGAATTATCAAGGATGGGCTTAATGTGATGCGGCAGGAAATTGGAAAGACCGATCGCTTTTACCTTTCCTTCATTGTACAATTCTTCCATGACTTCCCAGGTTTCAAGGACTTTTTCTGCCCATTTTGGATCATCGGATTCTTTTTTCGGCCAGTGGATAAGAAGCATGTCCAGATAATCGGTTTTAAGTTTCCTGCAGGATTCTTCAAATGAAACACGCGATTTTTCCCGTCCCAGATCGCTCGGCCATATCTTGCTGCAGATAAAAAGCTCTTCTCTTCCGATACCGTATTCTTTTATCGCTTCGCCGATCTCTTCCTCGTTTTTATAAAAACTTGCCGTATCTATGTATCTGTAACCTGTATCGAGAGCATCTTTTATATTCTGAGTTCCCTTGTTTTCCGTGGAAAGATACGAACCGAAACCGACTGCCGGGATCACGACGCCGTTGTCGAGAATAAATTCGATTTTTTCGTCATTGTATCCGACAATGTCGAGGATCCTGTCCAGAAGCCTCATGTTTTTGATCGAGAATTCTTCGGTGATATGCGGAGTTTCGCCTTCTCGTATACATCTGTTCAGCTGTTCGATCTCCAGACGGTAATTTGAGTCCGAGTTGACTTTTTCAGTATGTGTAATGCGTTCGTTCTTATCGTTTTTAACGGTAACTTTATATTCGAGTTCACCTTCCTGATTGTATTCGACATCCGAACGGATATATCCTTTCGAACCATGTATGAACAGTCTGTCATATCTGTCGTTTGAATCCGTGCCGAGCATCATTCCGGCATTGAACGAAGCCCTTGCTCCGTTCTTAAATTTTAGAAGGACACCGGCCATATGGTCGACACCTTTTTTGTCGAGTTCGGCATCTGCCTTGATATATTCTATCGGGGAATCGATAAGTGACAGGATCATGGTCGTGCAGTAGCAGCCTATGTCGTAGATCCCGCCGCCTCCGAGTTCTTTGTGGAGTCTGAAATCTTCAGTATAATCCTGTGTCAGGAATGCGGTATCGATATAATCCACGTCACCGATCTCTCCGTTTGATATAAGATCTTTTAAAGAAGAAATATATGGATTATGCAGGTAAGCATATGCTTCCATCAGTATCACATTGTTTTCTTTTGCGGCTTTGAACATCCGCCTTAATTCGCTTTCGTTCATTGCGATCGGTTTTTCGCAAAGAACATGCTTCCTGGCGTTAAGCGCTTTGATGACCCATTCAACATGGATATTGTTGGGAAGCGGAATATAGACCGCTTCAACTTCCGGATCGGAGAGAAGTGCGTCATACCCTTCATATGCTTTTTCAAAACCGAATTTCTCTTTGAAAGCATTTGCTTTTTCAATGCTTCTTCCGGCTATCGCATAAAGCTCGCATCCGTCCGCCTTCTTCATGCCGGGAATGGTACAGCCTGCTGCGATCCCCGCCGTTCCGAGTACACCCCATTTAACATTTTTTGTTCCCATAATGCCTCCTTGTCTTTGCCTGAACATGCAAAAAATGTCTTTGTTTTTGATACCTTCCGATCGGTTTGTGATCCGTGAAATTTTATATGGAAAGATTTAAAACGATGGAATCATTATATCATCATGGGATTCCCATTTGTACAGAATGTGCAATAAATCTGCCGTCAATGCGGTTATTTCGTACTTTTTATTGATTGAAATACTTCCACGGAAAAGATATCATTTACATAGTTGACGAAAACAGACATTTGCAGGTCAAAAAAATATCTGCGGGAAGAATGAAACGAAAAGACAGAACGATCAAACGCTTGTTATATGCATTAAAACAGGTTTGGGAAGCCGATAAACTGCTTCTTGTTTTTTCCATATTCAAAAATTCGATCGAGCAGATCTTTTATGTGTTCTTTTTCGTTTATCTTACAAAGTATATTTTCAACTGTATTGAAAGAAATATTTCATATAAGAGTCTTATCATCTTTCTGCTTGTTGCATGCTCCCTTCATGTCTGCGTTCATTTTACATGTGGCTGGTATGAGGCATACAGAAAAGTCAAAACACCCGAAGTTTACAGATATATATTCCATAAAGTTATGGATCTGTCCGATTCGCTCGAACTTAAAGATTACGAATCACCCGATTTCTTTGACAAATACACAAGAGCACTGGACAGATGCGTTGATTCGTCGATCGATCTGGCCATAAAAACGGGCGTGTATATAGGTAATGTGGTTTCAACGGTCGCATCGCTCGTAATCGTTGTTACCGTCGATCCCGTTTTTCTGGTATTCATGATCGTACCCATGATCGTCAGTCTCTATTTCGGAAACAAAAACGGCAAGTGTAACTATGACAGAGAGAACGATATCACCAGGGATAAAAGAATCGCGGACTATGTAAAGAGAGTTTATTACGAGAAAAAATATGCCGCAGAGGTAAGGCTTTTTGACATCAATTCCATCATGCTTGATAAACAGGTCGAAGCTGTGGATAAAATGGAAAAGATCTCTTACAAATACAGGATGAGATCGGCGGTTTACTCGTTTCTCATGAAGAGCAGCTATTCGATACTTGCGGGTATCGTTGCATATCTTTATGTTGTATTTAAAGTCAAACTCGGAAATGTTTCCGACGTGTCGAGCTATGTTGCGATGATCACGGCAATGTCATTTTCGACAAATCAGCTTAAACAGGCTGTTGAGAACAGGATCTTTTTAAGCAATGAATCCAAACTTTTCAGAAATCTTGAAGAATTTCTGACCAGAAGCATGGAAAAAGAAAACGGCAAACCCGATATCGGAGAGATCGAAAGCATAGAACTTCAGAATGTTTCTTTTATATATCCCGGTGCGAAAAAAGAAACCATCAAAAATATCAGTTTCAGATGGAATAAGGGTGAGAAACTTGCGATCGTCGGATATAACGGCGCCGGCAAGACGACTCTCATCAAACTTCTCATGGGTCTTTACGATCCCACATCCGGAAAGATACTCGTAAACGGCGTTGATCTGAAAGAGATTGACGTGGATTCATACAGGGAAAGATTCGGTACCGTATTCCAGGATCTTCAGGTATTTGCAATGCCCCTTGTTGAAAACGTCCTTATGAGAAGACCGGTCGGAGAAGAGGATTATAAAAAAGCCGAAAAGGCTCTGATCAACGCTCAGTTTGATGTTGAACACAAAGGACTTGTAAACGGACTCGATACGGTAGTAAGCCGGGAGTTTGACGAAAACGGATTTGTTCCTTCGGGCGGTCAGGCTCAGAAGATCGCGATCGCAAGAGTTTTTGCAGCCGAGCCCGATATGGTCATTCTCGACGAGCCGTCAAGTGCGCTCGATCCTCTGGCCGAATACAATATGTACAACAATATGATGAAACTGTCCGAGGGCCGTGGTGTGATATTTATTTCCCACAGACTCTCATCCGCGAGAATGGCAGACAAGATATATCTTATGAAAGACGGTGAAGTGGTTGAAAGCGGAACTCATGAAGAACTCATTGCGAACAAGCGCTATTATCATGAGATGTTCACGCTTCAGGCCGAGAATTACCAGGAGAGTCTGCCCGAAGAAATGCTGAAAGGAGCTGAGGCGTTTTATGGCTAAGGAAAAGAAAAAAGACAAAATCTCAATAAAACGTCTGATCAGCAACACGGCATTTATGATCAGATATGCTGCAAGATACGACAGGCCGCTCATCGTAAAGATCTTCATAATGAACGTGATCTTAAAGAGTGCACTGGCACTTAACGGAACTTTTATTTTAAAGATGATCATCGACGGCCTTATCGGAAACGCATCTTTCAGGGACATCATCGGAATACTTTTGATATCTCTTGCCCTGGTGGTCTGCATCGAGTGGATAGGTCAGCTTCTTGAAGAATGGGCCAAGGCGAAGATCATCAAACTCGACGGAAAGATCCAGAGAGATCTTATCGAAAAAAACAGCAAGATGGATCTGATATATTACGATAATCCCGATTACTACGATACATATGTTTTTGTGGCAAACAATGCCGACCATATGATAGAGGGTGCGGTGGTCATTTCGAGTAAGATCTTCGGCGGTGCGATCGCACTTCTTGTTGCGGCGGCTTTGATCATTACCATCAATCCGTTCCTGGCTTTATTTCCCATCGTGGGATTTATCGTCAATCTCGTTACCCGTTTTAAGATGGAGGAGATCGAGTATACCTGGTGGCTTGAATACAAAAAGCATTTAAGAAAAGCCGATTATTCGAAGAGAGTATTTTATCAGCCGGAGTTTGCCAAGGAATGCAAACTGACCAATGTAAAAGAACCTTTAAGACTTCAGTTTGACGAGGCGCTTGATGAAGCATCGGCGGCGGGAAAGAAATATACTCCGCTGCTCACATGGATATCGCTTTTGAACTGGATAACAGTGTTTACCGTATTGTCATTCTTTGCGGTACCCGCTTATCTCGGATATCTTGCACTCGTGCTCCATAAAATCGCCCTCGGCGAAGTGGCATCCGCAAACAATGCCGCAAACTATGTAAGAGGAAACCTTAACGAGATCAATTACTGCCTGGTTGATTTTCAGATCATCGGACAGTATGCAGAGAAGTTCAGAAAGCTCCTTGATTACGAGCCCGTGATCGAGGTGGCGGACGGAATTACCCCTTCGAAAGAGGCAGGTTCGCTCGTTCTTTCAAATGTGACTTTCCGTTATCCGAATACCGATAAAGATACGTTAAAGGATATTTCGATAGAGATAAAACCCGGCGAAAAGATCGCGATCGTAGGAGAGAACGGTGCCGGCAAAACGACATTCGTAAAACTGCTCATGCGCCTTTACGATGTAACCGACGGAAGCATCCAATACAACGGACATGATATCAGGGAATATAATACACACGAATATCGTAAAAAGATCAGTGCGGTATTCCAGGATTACAATATTTATGCGGGAACGCTCGCGGAAAATGTTCTCATGAGAAAAACGGGAGACGATGAGGAACAAAAAGTCATCGATGCTCTCAAAAAGGCGGATTTCGGCAAGAAACTCGCTAAACTTGAAAACGGCATCAATACGCAGCTGACAAAGGAATTTGACGAAGAAGGCACCAATCTTTCGGGCGGTGAAAGTCAGAAGATAGCCATTTCCCGTATATTCGCCAACGCAGGCGAGAGAACCATTTCGATCCTCGACGAACCGTCCTCGGCACTCGATCCCGTTTCGGAATATAAGCTCAATAAAAATCTTATCGAAAATGCCGAAAACGATACGATCATATTTATATCCCACAGACTGTCGACGACCAGAATGGCCGACAGGATCTATCTTTTCGAACAGGGTCATATCAAAGAACAGGGCACCCATGACGAATTGATGAAACTCGGCGGCAAATACAAAGAGATGTTCGACCGCCAGGCTCAGAATTACATTGTGTGACGGATATATCGGACCCGAATCATCTGTTGAACAATGTGTGAAATCGTTATTTTAGGGATTTTAAAAAGAATTCTTTTTTGATATAATTATTCGGCATGGGATAAAAGAGATTATGGAAGAAAAGAGATCAAAAATAACCCCCAACTTATATAAATATATTATTCTCGGCTTGCTTGCGGGTATGGCGGTCTATTTGAGTATAATCTGTTTCAGGGATCCTTATGCATATCAGAGTACCGATAGTTTTGATATCTGGTCAAACAACACTCTTGCGATCCAGATGAAAAGAGCCAAACCGGAGTACTCGGATATTCCGATCGGAGATCGCGAGATCGTTCAGGCTTTTCGCACTTTAAACCCTCAGATGGAAAAATTCATAATCGAATTTGAAGGCTTTTCACCCGAAGACACGGCCAGTCTTATCGTTACGCTCAACGATAAAGGAGGAAACGAGTATTACAGATACGAATGTCCGACTTCCGCTTTCGGAGAAGGGCCCATATTTTATCTGATAGGAGCTCCGGATAAGAAATTAAAAAATCACGAGATATATTATCTTCATATTTTTCTTGATTCACCCGGAAGCAAAATTTCCGTCAAAACATCTACCAGAGACGGAATACACCCTTCACTCGGAGATCTTACTATTGACGGTCAGACAAAAGAAGACTGCGCTCTGATCCTTTGTCACAGTTATACAAGTGACTTCCTTTTCGGCATTCACTGGGTATTTATCATAGGTTTCACGCTTCTTTTCATATTGCTTATTTCTTTTGTTCCTTCAAAGATGATCGTAAAGATATGGGATTACTCGAATGTTTTATTTGTGACGGGTGCCGCATTTTATCTTTTCCAGAGTCTCGATCGGGACGGAATTTACACAATAGAACCTGAATATATTCTTTTAAATCTTTTGATCCTTGCGGGTGCATTTCTTATCGGTAAGGGATTGCTTCCGTACATATCCTTATATGTTTCGGTCATTCTTATGGTTGCCTGGGCGATCACCAATTATTACGTGGTTTTATTTAACGGCAATGAATTTATGATCACTCAGCTTGTCGCACTTAATACGGTCGCGAATGTTGCGGACAGTTATAAATATGACATTACCCCCAAGGTATTGACCGGAGTTGTTTTATGCGTATGTTTTTTACTGATCCAGATCACAGCAGATATCAGACGAAATCAGGCTTATCGTATTGAAAAGAGAGAAAATGCGAACGCTGACGCAGCCGTATTAAAGAAAAAAAGAACCACTCGGATAATAATGTTTTTCGCGGAGAGAATTGTCTTTGCAGGAATTGGTTTTGCTTTATTCATGTTTGTTTATAACAACAAACTTACAAAGATTCCGATGTATTCCCTTGAAGCCAATATCGGAAAAGAGGGTTACTTCCTTTCGAATATGAGCATAGTAAAAGCATACCGTTACGAAAAGCCCGCTTCGTATTCCAATGCCGAAATAGCGAGGATCATTTCCGAAGTCGAAGAACCCGAAATGGAAGCAGGAGAGATCACGCCCAAGAATCTTATCGTGATCATGAATGAAAGTTTCAGCGACCTTTCCGTTGCGGGAACTCTTAAAACAGACAAAGATTATATGCCGTACATTCGAAGTCTTGACGAAAATACTGTAAAAGGAAAACTTTATGTCGACGTTTTCGGAGGCGGTACCAGTATTTCGGAATACGAATTCCTGACCGGTAACACGCAGAAATTCCTGCCTTACGGAGCCAATCCATATGTTGGGTTCTGCCGCGGAAGTGAACCCGGATTACCGACAACATTAAAAGAACAGGGTTATTACGCCGTGGCCATGCATCCGAACAGTGCCGCAAACTGGAACAGAGACAGTGTTTATCCTGCTCTCGGATTTGATGAGTTTATAGACATAGACGGATATGAAGATTACGAACTGGTACGTGATTTTGTTTCCGATAAAGGCGATTATCAGAAGATTATAGATTACTACGAAGATTTCGATAAGAACCAAAATCTTTTCGTTTTCAATGTCACCATGCAGAATCACGGCGGCTATGACGACAAAAACGGCAAGCTTGAAAAAACAATTGATATCAAGGGAATGGAAAACGATGATTTTGCGGAAGTTTATCTTTCGCTTATCAAAGAATCGGACAGCGCATTCGAATACCTGACTTCATATTTTTCAAAAGTCGACGAACCGACCATGATAGTAATGTTCGGAGATCATTTCCCTCAGCTTTCGGATGAGTTTTACGAAGAACTGTACGGCGGCCAAAAGAAAAGCAGTTTAAGCGCCGAGGCATATAATCTCATGTACAACACTCAGTACATAATCTGGACCAATTACGAGTCGGATTTTGAAGAACCCGAAGAAATCAGTGCCAATTATCTCGGAAGTTTCGTGTTACGCTGCGCTGGACTCAAACTTACCGACTACGACAAATTCCTTTTGAACGAACGTGAAAAGATACCCGCAATCGGTATGAAAGGTGTTCGTTTAAGCGACGGCAGATTCGTTTCTTACGAGAATATCAACTGGGATGATCTGAAAGACTACAGGATGATCGAATATCTGAGAATTAAAGACAGAAACGAAAGCTATTACGATTTCTTTCAAATAAACGGAGACTGAAAAAAACGGAACCGCTTAAGATATGCGGACAAAATATTTCAAAAATAAGAAATAATTGCAATAAAAATACCGGTCTTGATCGTATTTGTTATGAAAAGATAATTTTTCAAAGGCGATAAAGACCGATTTCTTATAAACATCATGTATGTGATAAGAAACACCTGATTTTGTAGGAGGAGAATGGAATGAAAAGAAAACAGGCGCTTGCAGTATTTGCTGCTGTTGCAATGAGTATGACACTTGTCGGCTGTACGATGCCGATAGGTCAGGTACTGGACGGGGACGGAATGATAAATGAAGCGGGTACGGTTCAAAACGATCCCCTTAAAAATACCGACGGAAATGACGGAAATTCGACCGAAACCGACAATCAGAGTAACGGAGAGGGAGAAAACAATCCGGAAAATGAAGCCGCAGATGACGAGGCGGTTTATGAAGCTTTCTTAAACAATCAGATCAAGGCAAAATTCGATCATGTTATTTCCGATGAAGATGATTATTATAACTTTGACGATATGGTTGCCAAAAGAGGCGACGAGATCATAAAATACTTTGATTATGAAGATAACGAAAATGAGATAACTTATACAACCGTCGCCTATTCAGCCGATATTGACTGCGGAAATGACGGTGTTAAGGAACTCGGAATAAGGATTGAATATTCGGTGGATACAGGATATGAATATCCTCAGATCTTAACGGATACATTTATCCTTAAGAATTTCGATGACGAGTTAAAAGCGATCGTAATGACCGAGCAGTATTACAGAAGTCAGGGTGAGATCAACAAGTACGGAGTTATCCGTGAGGGCGGAAGCGGCGGAGCAGCAATGTATGTTGAAATCGTAAGCTTTGTAAATGCCGACGGAGAGCTTGTTAACGATTACAGCGGATATTATTACATGGGATACAAAGAGCCGACCATTCCCGTTTATGCTCTGCCGAAATACTTAAGAGAAGACAAAGACATTTACGAAGAAGAGTATGCTACGACTGATAATTACTATACAACAAATGTGTATAATTTCGAAAAATGTCCCGAATATCCGCAGAATCTGGTTTATGACGAAAGCGGTCATTATGACGAGGAAAGCCAAAAGAGATATGAAGAGTATGAAAGAGATTACGATAAATGGCTTGAAAAAAACATTTATTTTTTCACTGATATAAATGATCAAAGTGCCCAGCCCGAAGGTGAAGTAAAGAAATTCCTTGATTCTCACGGAATAAAGTATTATTCACTGGATGAAGCCGACAAACTGCTTTTGGAGCATGAAAAGGAAATCGGGATCACGCAGGAGGTGAGAAACGGAGAGTGGCCGGAATGGAACTGCCTGGACGGTCAGGGAACGTCATATAACGAAAAGGTTGAGGCAAACTATATAGGCGAATTTGTAGATGATTACGGAGATGGCAATCTTCAGATCGACAGAGGAAGCGACGGAAAATATATCGTTCAGATAGGCATCGGAAGACTCTGCTTTATGGATGACGGTGTGGGTGAACTGTATGATGACAGAATGGATTTCATAATTACAGATGAAAACGGTAATCCCATGGAAGGAAATATCGTGGTTGACGAAAAAGGGATCGCAACCATAACTTTCACCCATTCGGAATGGGAGTATGTTGCAGACGGAGATGTTTTCAAGTATAAAAAATCCTCCGATACACCCAATATCTTTGTAAACAATTATTGATCAAAACGGGGCGGAGAGTATATCAACGATACTTTCCGCTCATTTAATAGATTATTCGAATTCCTGAAACAGGGATTTAGGGAAACGAAAATATATTTCTTTCAAAATATAAAAAAGGATACAAAGGGAGAATACCATGAAAAGAAAGATTTTATGCATGCTTCTTTCGGTTATGACGATTTCTTTTGCAGTCGGATGTACTGCAGGGGATATTACGGGAAAAGAAGGCGGAAGCGGTTACGCCGTATTGAATACAGAGTCCGGAACGACAGGCGGAACCGAGAATCCGGATAATCCCGATGTTACCGCAGATCCCGGAGATAACGGAATAACTGAAAATGTCGAGGTTAAGGACAGCATTTCCAATAACGGCGGAAATTTTATAGGAATTGACGGAAAAGTTTATTTCAGACAGCTCGGAGAATATGTTTTATATGAGCCTTCATCGCTCAGACATGCTTTTGACAGCGGAACCGGCGGATACGGCTCTTCGATCTGCTGCTTCGATCCCGAAAACCCCGAAAAGATCACAACGGTATCCGAAGGGGACAACGGTCAGGGCGAACTCTACTATTATGACGGATATATTTATTCGACAAGATACGACTGGAACAACGGAATACCTTATCCGCTTTTATACAGAACGAATATTTCCACGGGTGAGATCGAAGATATCGAATACGGAAGGATAAACATTACTTCCGAAGATACCAGATTTATCGTATTGAGTACCTATGATCAGGAAAGCGGTACGACAATTTCGATTTATGATGCGGGAAAAGAATGCGGTTCTTATTTTTCTCCTTTAAGCGACGGATATATCTGTCCCATAGCCGTGGATTCGGACAATTTGTTCCTTCTTGCGGCAAATTCGGATACATGTGATGCCGTTATTTACCAATATGATTACAAGAAGGATAAACGTTATATTTTGGGAAATGTTTTTTCGGCAAAAGGTATTTCCGAATATATTACATTCCCGGTGATCAAGAATTCGTCCCTTAAGGATGATACACTTTCTTTTACACTTTGTTACTGTGAAGGTATTGATGATTACGTTACCGCTTCTTCGGAAGTATCGGTATCCGTAAATCATGATGAATCGGATTTTGACGGTGCGATATTTACCCCTTCCGTAAATAACGATAATGCCTATGCCGACAAATTGGCTGAAGAACTGATAATCCCGGCAGATCTGAAAGCTCTTGAAGTTACCAATGAAGGCGAGAACGGATTTGCCAGAGCCATCCAGGTTATCGAGCAGGTATATGACAAAGATTATGTAATAGTAGCCAACTGTTTTATCGCACCCATGTGGCATCAGGCACAGAACGTATCATATGAAACCATGTCGCTTGATTATTATTATCTTGATGACGAACATCCCATTCCGCAGCTTTTTAACGAAGAAAATCCAACAAATATAGATCTCATGGTTAAGGCCTGGTTTGTAGGTGAGCGGGGAAGCGCACCCGAAAAACTTCTTTTCCAGTTTGCAGATATTCAGGGACCCGAAGGTCCGTTTGATTTTGATTCCAAATTCTATACGGCGGAATTTTCAGATGATTTTGTATTCATGCATATGCCTGAAGACGGAGATTTTTATGATACATTTGTACCTTACGACATGGATTATTTGGTCGAATATCTTGATAGCAACGATTATTTTAATCCGTATTTGAGCGAACTTCCGGCAAAGGATGAAGAAAACAACTATGTTGCTCCCAAGGAATCATTTAATCAGGGAGATACGATCTACGCATATCTGCATATCCGATTAGACCGCGAAGGAAAGATCGACTGCTTAAGATATGTTTATTTTGAATAAATCGAACATAATAAAAAAGAGGCACCTTTACGTAAAAGTGCCTCTTTTTCTTATCTATATAGAATTCCTAAAAGAATCATATTGTCCATTTATTCTAAAATGAATAATTTTCTTCACACTCCGGCGCCTGGGAACCGTTTCCCGGCCCCATGAATGCTGCCGGATCATTGTATATTGACAAGGAAGTACGACTGAATTTAAATGTTTCGCATCTTTTAGTATCGCTCATACCGAAATAATCCATATCGGGATCTACGCCTCTCACATCAGCGTAAAGTTTATCGTATGCGAGTTTTTCAAGGACGGGATCGCAATGATAATATTTGCCGTCGGCTGATATGATAACCCATTCCCAGAACATCTCTTCCGCGGATCTTTTTGATACTATTTCTTTCCCTTTGTCGTTAAAAACACCGTTATAAGCCATTATATCAATTGCCTCGATATGCACCTGATTCAAAAGAAAAATATAAAAAGTGCAAAAATCATTTTCGCCGACAAATTTACGTTCGGATACACTCCTTATGACACTTCCCGACAAAAATGCAGGCTCGCTTGCATCCCTGACCGAAGCATCGTCAATCATGGTTGGTTCTGCTATTTCCAATTCCATATCCTTAATAATCTGCTTGTATAATTTCGATGCCATCTCAATTTCGGAATCTTCGGGACTTAAACATTTGTTGATGGTATCGGTCACATAGGAGGTGAAATTTTCGAAGTATTTTCCGGCTTCATCGGTACTTATATCATCACGGCTCTCAAAGGAAAATCCTCCGAACTCTGAATTATATGATTCCGGATCGATATAATACGAGGGAAAATACTTTAATTCATACGTATTGTCATCAATCGGTATCATATCAACAGCCGATGCAATAGGATTTGACATGGAAGCGATGATCATGGCCTGTGTGAATTCTTCTTCGGTTAACATTTCTTCCTCGGGAAGATCCACTTCAAACTCGGTTGAAACGTTATCTATGGCGTAAAGATAATCTTTCGCCACCTTTATAATCTTGGGCTTGTCTTTATACTGATTCAGATACTCCCGGGGAATATCTACGGGGTTGTAGACATATCTTCCGTTTTCTTTAATGGAGTTGGGTTCGGGTTTTAATGCTTCCGCATAAAGAGGTAAATTATCGTCTTCGGTTGTTTTATCCCCTCCGGAGTCGTTGCCTTCGTTAATATTCCCTTCATTGACTGGTGTGGGATAGTCACTCGAATCTATTATCTGATTGTTACATCCCGAAAGAGTAATAAAAGATACGGAAAAAACCAAAGTTAAAATTCTCGTGAAATTTCTTTTGACTGAGTCGATCATACTGTCCTCCTGTCCGGTAAATGATGTCTGCTTTGTGATTATTTTTATCATGTGCTATGGCACTCTTATTAAGAGCACAGGCGTATGTTTTTATACGGAAAACCATCTTCCACAATCTTTATTATAGCATAATTTGGCAGTTCTTCCTTGCTTATGTATATTTTAAAAAGATGTTGACTTATTTTTTTTATTCGAATATACTTTCAAATCAAAGACATGCACGAGTCTTATTGTAACAGTTCACCCACGACGAAAAGGAGGATAACATGCGAAATCGAACATTGGTAAATTTATGTAAAAAAACAGAGGCATTTGTTGTCCTTGGTATTCTTTAGATAAAGATCTGAATCACGGATGACAAACACCTCATTTGGCGAACCGCGTAAGGTTTGCCGGAGGTGTTTTTTATATGCCTTTTTTGGAGGTAAAACTATGAAAGACAGAACACAACCCTGCGTTTATTACGTATGTAAGGATGCAGACTGCAGAAAAGGATTTGTAAAAGTTGATCTGAAAAAGTGCAAGAACTGTCCCAAATACAGACCGAGGAAACTGACAAAGAAACCCGAGTCCGTAAAGATAAAAAGACAGAAGGATAAGGACAGGCACGATAACTGGAGAGAATAGAAAGAAGTCAAAGAGTATGATGCTCATGTGAAACTATTTAAAATACTTATATTGCAACTTAGACATTGTTAATTGCAACATAGCCCGGATTTGTTTTTGTAACAATTGCAGTATTTGTTATTACTCTTATAACCAGGGCAGTTAAAAAGAAAAAAACTGCTTAAGAAAACCGAAAATTCAAGAGGCTGCCGCATAAGCGACAGCCTCTTGATGTTTATATGAGGATAATTAATGAAGAAATCTGAAGGATTTAAGACCCATGTTTCCGAAGCCTTTGAATTTCAGGTAAAGGGCACCGACACCGTCGGGGATGTTGCAGTCCGCCGTGTAGGTTACCCATACTGTTTCAAAGTCAACGCCCAGTCTGGCGTAAACGGGTCCGTCGGGAGTAGTGCGAACTTCGAAGTCGCCTTTTCCGTAGCCGCAGACTTTAAGTTCGATTCCTTTTACTCCTTTGAAATCAAAGTATTTGAATCCCAAAGTGGTATCTTCAACGATGTTATAAATATATGCTTCGCATTCTTCGCCGTCTTTTCCGTCCTGAGTTACACGCGGAACATGATGGCCGCCGACGTAAGGGATCCTTTCTTTATCCGTATACATATTGCATACGATGTGAGCCGGATATTCGTCGATATCGTTAAGAGGTCCGCCGTTTAATCCGCATGATGTGATCTCGACCTGAGGAATGCTTCCGTCTTCGAGGAATCTGACTTCTTCGGCGCAGCCCTGACGAGCGTACCAGTCATTGTTGGTCTGGCGGTGATAGAAGATATATCTTTTTCCGTTTATCTCACAGAGGCCGCCGTGGTTGTTTGCACCGTACGCAGCGGGCTCTTCTGCTTTTTTGTATGTTGAAATTCCAAGATCGCTGTTACTTACGATAACTCCGCCGTATTTGAAATTCCTGTCGGGAAGATCGCTTATCGCATAGCAAAGTTCATGCATAACTTCCGATGAGTATACAAAATAGTATTTTCCGTCGAATTTACGGATTGATGATGCTTCAAAGAAGCCGTGACCTTCAAAGTCGGTTCCCATCGCACATTCGGGTGAAGGTGCAAGGAATCTGGGAGCTTCTTTTATGGTGAGCATATCGCTTCCGAGCACGGTAACCATCGAACCGTGAACGGATTTGTCACCCTTGGCACATACTCCGCCAGTATAAAGGTAAGTGGTATCTCCTTCGGTGATCACAGCAGGATCGAACTGATGCTCTTCGCCTTTATCGCCGAGTCTTGTTCCGTCTTCGTAATGAACATAGCCGTAAAACTTATATATTCCGGCAGGTGTGTCACAGACCGCAACCGAGATGGTTGATACTTTATCGAGAGCATAGAAAAGATAATATCTTCCGTCGGGACCCTGAGTAACATCGGGTGCGTAAAGGCACATGTTGTCTTTCTCGTTTAATGCATCGTCCAGTCTGGTATAGATCACGCCTTCATATTTCCAGTCTGCAAGGTTGTCAACCGGAGCGGAGTAGCATACATAATCGTTCAGACAGAAGAAATGACTTCCGAATCTGTCGTGAGAACCATATACATAGACTCTGTCTCCGAACACATGGGGCTCCCCGTCAGGTATGTATTCATATGACGGTAAATACGGGTTAAATGCCTGTTTCATTTCGGTTCCTTTCTTAAGCAGTAAAATTCTGCGTTTATTTATTCCTCAGATAATCGGATTTTGAGATTTCCATTATGAATTCATGGCTTTCTCATTGAGCCAGTCTTTGATAAATTCGCCGAATTCGGAATCTCTTACACCGGGAACGGGACCGTTAGGCGTAAATTCCATACCGAGCTTGTTTTCTTTGGTATAAGGAGTCCATACGGGCATCGGAGTTCCGTCCGCGTCGTTTCCGTTGGGATCTCCGGTTTTAACGAAGTTGGTAAGGTAGTTGCAGATCTGTCTTGCCAGATCGAAATGTCTTCCGACGAAAGGTCTCCAGCAGAGTCCGAGTGTTTCGAAGAAGAACCAGAGGTCTACCGAATGGAATGTACCGGGGTTGTCCCAGCCGGGGATGTCCGGATTGAAGAGATAGTAGTAGCAGTTCTTCTCATTATGCTCGAATACTCCTTTGATCGCACATTCTATGCCGTTTGCTTCTGCGTACTGATTTCCTTTTTTCTCATAAACATTTTTGAATGAGAGGAATTTGTCGGCTTTGTCTCCGAAGATCTTTCTTGCTTTTTCTTCGAATTCGGCATCGTTTTCGGCAGTGATATAACTCTTGAATTCATCGTTTGTATTTCCTGCCATAATGGGCACGTTTGCATGCTTTCCTTCAAGGAAGAGTTTTGTCTGAGGAGCCGTAAGGAATTTGCCGTCTATGGAAGGACAGAAGAAGAATCCGTTTTTGTTTCTGAATTCCGATGCTTTGTCACGGACAAATGTTGCATCGAGCTTTCTGGCCTCTTCAATGGTATTTACGCCGAGAGATTTGATGAATTCATCGCCTTTGGCTTTAACTTCCTCGAATGTACGGGGAATGATGATAAAGTCGTCGAAATAAGGAAATCCGATGATTCCGCTCATGATAACGGCTTTCTGGAAAAGACCCTGTGAAGAACCGGTAAGGTGTGAAAATACGCTTCCGCCGCCTGCCGACTGTCCCATGATGGTTATATTCTCGGGGTCACCGCCGAATGCGGCAATATTTCTTTTAACCCATTTAATACCTGCCTGCTGATCCAGAAGACCGAAGTTTGTGGGGGCTTCCGGGTCTTCTTTGCAGAGCTCGTCGTGTGCGAGGAAACCGAATGCGCCGAGTCTGTAGTTGACTGATACGACTATTACGCCTCTTTTAGCGATATTTTCGCCGTTAAATTCCATTTCGGGCGGATATCCCCACTGGAAACCGCCACCAAAGAACCATATAAGAACAGGAAGTTTTTCATCGGCACTTTTTGCATTTGTCCAGACATTAAGATACAGGCAGTCCTCGTCCATATCGATTTCGGGATCAACGTGCCAGTCACGAACATAGATGTCATCCGAAAGTCCGGGAACATCCTGCATGGAGATGGGACCGAATTTGTAAGCATCAAGGATTCCTTCCCAGTTCGCAGCGGGCTGCGGTGCTTTCCATCTCAGATCTCCGACAGGCGGTGCAGCAAAGGGGATTCCCTTAAATACCGTAATCCTTGTATTATTACCTGCTAAACCGCGGACCATACCGTTTTCGGTCATGACTTTTCGTAACATAATTAAACCTCCGTTTACACATAATTTTTGAGTTTTAAAACCACAAAAACTCAATTTAAATTATACATTAGTGAACTGAAGTATTATATAAGACAAAATTTAGAAAAAAGGGGCACAAAATAAAGTTTGAAATCGATTAGGATAAAATCATGCAGAAATCTTTCGGACCTGTTATTGACATGGATATCCAAATATGAAAAAATTTAGATACTTGAAAACAATTGCGAGTTAAAAAAAGAAACGGAGGTGCATATGGGTTTTTACGATTACAGTGTTACAGCAAGAGACGGTGAAGAGATTCCGATGAAGAATTTCGAAGGCAAAGTGGTTTTGGTAGTAAATACCGCTACGGGATGCGGATTCACTCCTCAATACAAGGATATCGAAGACATGTATGAAAAATTCCATGAAAAAGGTTTTGAAATAGTAGATGTTCCTTGCAATCAGTTTGCCGGACAGACACCAGGGACCGATGAGGAAATTCATGAGTTTTGTACGCTTAAATACAATACTCAGTTTCCGCAGATGAAAAAATCCGATGTAAACGGCGAGAATGCCATTCCTCTTTTCAAATTCCTTAAGGAACAAAAGGGATTCGAAGGTTTCGGAAAAGGACCCAAAGCTCTTGCAATGAGCACCATGCTTTCGAAGATTGACAAAGATTACAAGAACAATCCCGAAATAAAATGGAACTTCACCAAATTCGTGGTAAACAGACAGGGTGAAGTTGTTGCCAGATTTGAGCCGACCGCAAAGATGAGTGAAGTTGCGGCATTGGTGGAAAGCCTTATTTAAAAAAATGATGTCCGGCGGATATCGGTTTTGTGCCGATTGAAGCTGCTTGTCATAGAATTAAGAAGTAATAAAAAAGAACCGCTGCATCATTTCAGATGTGTCGGTTCTTTTTTGATTCAAAAATGAACCTGGAACTCCGTCCCCCGGGGTCACACGATTTTATTTGATTTCGTCCCAGGGAACGGGATCGTATTTTTTGTCTTTTACGGTAAAGAATTCGACGATTGAGAAAATGATTCCGAAAAGGATTACGATTGCGGATACTGCCCATCCGAGGATGATATTTGCGGATGCGCTGTAACCGTCCGCCGCACCGTATATTCCGTGATTCTTAAAGGCGAGCGTATAGAAATTCCATACAAAGAAGCCGGTCAGAAGAACCGGAGCAATCACCTTAAGGGAAATGTAAAACCACCATTTCGGCATTCTGAATTTCTTGGTGTTCTTATTGATCTCATCAAGTATTTTTCCTGTTTTAAACAGCCATCCCACGGCAATGGTCTCGAGAATACCTATGAAAACAAGATTTATATTGTTGGCATAATAATCTACGATATCGAGGAATGCAAGTCCCGCACCTGTTACGAAGATCAGCGAGATTGCACTGGCGATAAGACAAATGATTATCGTAGTTTTCTTGGGATTCCATTTGAACTTGTCGGATATTGATGCCGAAACACCTTCCACGATCGAAAATGCCGAATCTATTGCGAGCGTACACAGGCAGAAGTAGAAAATGAAAGCAAAGACGGCATTGAAAACTCCGCTTCCCGTCAGTTTGACGATTGCCTGCGGGTAGATGATGAATGCGGTCGCAACACCCGAAGTTGACATATTGTCGAGCATTCCTACACCGCCCATTGTCGTAAACATAACGATACTCGAAAGAAGACTCACACCCAGGTCGGAAAGAGCGATGATAACGGCATCTCTCGCGATATTTGAAGTTTTGGGAAGATATGAACCGTATGCGAACATAATGGCCATCATTATCGAGAGTGAGTAAAATACCTGTCCGACCGCATCAATCCAAAGGTCTACCTCAGCCAGCTGTGCAAGATTGGGAGTGAACATTTTGACAAGTCCGTTCATTCCGCCCGGCATGAAGATACCTTTTACAGCCATGATGAGAAGACAAACAATGGGTGCAAAAACGGTGAATTTTACGACTTTGCTGACCGAGCTTGCGCCGTTTCTTATGCAGTAATATATGAAGGCCCACGCGATAACGAGCGCGATGAGAGCTGCGGTTGAGGTCGTAAAGAAACCTTCGGTGGTTCCTGTAGTCTGAATGGTCTGTAACCAGAGACTTCCCGCCGATTCGGGATCTCCCGTCAGCCCCGCAAACTTGAATGATATGAGCGCCATAAGTATAACCCAGCCGAACACAACGGCATAATAGGTTACGATGACGAATGCGTTAAGGGTTGCCGACCAGCCTATCCACTGGAATTTTTTGTTTAATGAACCTATTGCGTGGATAGCACCGCACTGGGTTTTTCTTCCGATGGAGATTTCCATCATCAAAAGGGGAATTCCGAGAACGAGCAGCATGATCATGTATACGAAGATAAATGTTCCTCCTCCGTATTTGGCGGCAAGACCGGGAAATCTCCAGGCGTTGCCCAAACCTACCGCAGAACCAACCGATGCAAGAATAAATGTGAAACTCGAATTCCACTGACCTCTTTTTTCGCTTTCCATTTTGATTTCCTCACTGAATTTTTTTCATAAACAAACGAATTATAACACAAAACTTTCATTATAAAAATATCCTGAGAAATTACAGCGGAATACTGACAAATTATAGGTCGAATCACTACAAACTCTACATGTGGAAATCTGAGTTTTTTTTGGCGGTTTCGGTGTTTATTTATTTTCGATTTTATGTATAATAATAATTGTGGGTTTTCGCCTGAAAAACATTTTCTACGGAGGGTTCCATGTACAGACATATAGTTAATCCCGGCATTAAAAAAGGTCATATAAATCCCGAGATCCAGGGACATTTTTCAGAGCATCTCGGAAGATGTATTTATGAAGGAATATATGTCGGAGAGGATTCGAACATTCCCAATGTTAAAGGTATGAGAACCGATGTCGTTAAGGCATTGAAAGAAATGAAGATCCCCGTGCTCAGATGGCCCGGCGGATGCTTTGCCGATGAATATCACTGGATGGACGGAATCGGCGATAAAAAAGACAGAAAGAAAATGATCAACACCAACTGGGGCGGCGTGGTTGAAGACAACAGCTTCGGCACACATGAATTCATGGAACTCTGCAGTCAGTTGGGCTGTAAAACATATGTTAACGGCAATGTCGGAAGCGGCACTGTCAGAGAAATGAGCGAATGGGTGGAGTATATGACTTTCGAAGGCGTATCGCCCATGTCTGAACTCAGAAGAAAGAACGGCCACGATGAAGCGTGGATTCTTGATTATTTCGCAGTAGGAAACGAAACCTGGGGCTGCGGAGGAAACATGAGCCCCGAGTATTATTCCGATCTTTACAGACACTATCAGACTTTTGTCAAAAATTATAATCCTGATAAAAAAATCAAAAGACTTGCGGTCGGCCCCAGCGATAAAGACTATGCCTGGACGGAAACACTTTTAAAGAAATGTTTCGAAAGAGCAGGTTCCTGGAACAACGCACACGGATTTATGGACGGACTTACCCTCCATTATTATACTTTGCCCTACGACTGGTCAAAGAAGGGTGCAGCGACCGGATTTAATGAAAAAGAATGGTATATGACCTTAAGAAAAACTCTTTATATGGAAGATTATATCAACGGTCATTCAGCCATCATGGACAGATACGATCCCGAAAAGCAGATAGGCCTTATGGTTGATGAGTGGGGTACCTGGTACGATGTTGAAGAAGGCACCAATCCCGGATTCCTCTATCAGCAGAACACCATCCGCGATGCACTTGTTGCCGGAATCAATTTAAACATCTTTAACAAGCACTGCGACAGAGTCAAGATGGCAAATATCGCACAGCTTGTAAACGTTCTTCAGGCGGTTATCCTGACCGAAGGCGAGAAGATGATCAAGACCCCTACATACTATGTATTCAAGATGTACAGCGCTCATCAGGACAATGAACTTCTGGAAAGCATGATTGATACCAAGAAAGTCGGGATCGAAGACGAATATATGGTACCGAATCTTACCGAATCGGCTTCGGTGGATATGGGAGGAAAGATCCATCTGACGATCACAAATCTCTCGCTTGACGAAGAAGCAATGGTTGAAAGCGTGCTCCTCGGCGAGTCCGTTAAGGGAGTAACTGCAGAGATCGTTAAAGGAAAGATGGATGCACACAATACATTCGACAATCCCGATGAGGTTAAGATCGAGAAATTCTCGAATATTTCATTCAAGAACGATAAGATCAGATACACAATTCCTCCCTGCAGCGTTCTTCATATCGAAGCTGAAGTATAAAACGTTAACTGTCCTGTTTGTACCGGTAATTCATGGACCGGGGAAATAAATGGAATATAAGAAAATATGCAGACGCTGCCTCATTTCGGATATGGGCGAAGAAGCCTACAGAGAAATGATAAGCCGGCATACGGATATTATTAAGGATGCCGACCGAAGCAGCGAAAGATCATACAAAGAACGGCTGAATATCTGCAGAGAATGCGAAAAACTGAATGCCGGAACCTGCATTTCCTGCGGATGTTACGTTGAGATAAGGGCTGCGATGAAACGCTCTGCGTGTCCGAACGGAAAATGGGATCGGACGGATGACTGAAAAAGGATGGTATACAGAATGCGATTCGGAATGCCTACTCTGGTCGAAAACAGGACCCCGGAAGAAAACATCGCTCTTTGCGAAAAACTCGGATTGGATTTCATAGAACTGAATATGAACTTTCCCGAGTATCAGGCGGATAAACTTGAAGACACTGAGTATTTTATCGAAGCGGCAAGGAAAAGCGGGATTTATTACACGATCCATCTGGATGAGAATTTAAACATAGCCGATTTTAACAGCCTTGTCACTGAAGCTTATTTGGAAACGGTCAGAAGGACCATAGAAGTGTCAAAGAAATTTCTGTCCCTTCGAGATGAATTCGGCGACAAAAGCAGACCGCTCACGATAAACATGCATATGCATCACGGCATATATATCACGCTTCCCGACAAAAAGGTCTGGATGTACGAGCGGGATTTCAACACATACATGGATTCCTTCAGGATCTTCAGAAACAGAGTCGAAGAATGGATCGGCGATTCGGATATTAAGGTGACGGTTGAAAATACCGACGGATTCAGGGATTACGAGAAAAAGGCTGTTTCGTTCCTTCTGGAAAGTCCGAGATTCGGAATCACATGGGATATAGGCCATTCTAAAGCGACCGGTGAAAAGGATGTTCCTTTTATCCTTGAGAACAAAGATCATCTCTGTCACTTCCACATTCACGACGGAAGAGAAGATCCGCCGAAGAATCATCTGGCTCTTGGTGACGGCGAGATAGACCTTATCGACAGACTCAGTCTTGCAAAAGAAAGAGATGCGGGATGCGTTCTTGAGACCAAGACGATCGAGGCACTTGAAAAGTCGGTTGCATATTTAAAAGAAAGAAATATAATGCAGTAAATAATATCGCAAGGAAGCGGTTAAAAAAATAAAGGAGAAAGAAATATGGAAATCAAAAAAGTAACAGATCCCTCATTCAAAAAGTACGGCAAGATTATCGAAGGAATTGATTTCTCCGAAATCTTAAAGAATCTCGAGGCACTTCCGATGCCTGCCGAAGGAGTTGAATATTTCCCGGGTGTAAAGGAACTTGAGAGCACTCCTGCGACACAGATCATTTCCGAAAGTCTTTACGGCGGAATGCCCATTCAGATCGGTATGTGCAACGGCCATAACAAGGCACTTAACGCTTGCGAATATCACAGAGATTCGGAAATCAATGTTGCACTCTACGATATGGTTCTTCTTATCGGTGAATTAAAGGATGTTACGGAAGATTTCAAATATGATACATCTAAGATCGAAGCATTTCTTGTACCTGCAGGCGTAGCTGTTGAAATGTATGCAACAACACTTCACTATGCACCCTGCCATGTAGAAGACAAAGGCTTCAAGGCTGTTGTAGTTCTTCCCAAGGGAACCAACTACGACCTTACATTCAAACCCAACTCAACCAAAGAAGACAAACTTCTCACAGCAGTCAACAAATGGCTCATCGCTCATGAAGATGCAAAGATCGAAGGCGCATTCAACGGACTTGTAGGTGAGAACATCACAATTTAATTTTTGCTTCAGAAAATGAGGGACGCTCCTTGAAAGTTCCACCGCAGGCACGCTTGCGCTACGTTCGTGCTCGTAACGGATACTAAGCTCAACGCACCGCTTCGCAGCACGTTTCGCTAAGTACCGACGGCACGAAGTACCTGCTAACGGAATCTTTCAAGATCGCGTCTCATGCATATATAAAATCAAAAAGGAGAAATAACATGTACTATATCGGAGTTGATCTTGGAACATCGGCCGTTAAGCTCATCATGATGGAAAAAGACGGTACGATCGTTAGTTCGGTATCAAAGGAATATCCTTTGTATTTCCCGAATCCCGGATGGTCGGAGCAGAAGCCCGAAGACTGGAAAGCGGCTGTACTTGAAGGATTAAAAGAATTAGTTAAGGATTTTGATGCAACACAGGTTGCGGGTATCAGTTTCGGCGGACAGATGCACGGTCTTGTAGTTCTCGACGAGAACGACAATGTTATCAGACCTGCAATCCTCTGGAACGACGGAAGAACACAGAAGGAAACGGATTATCTTAACAATGAGATAGGTAAGGATGTTCTTTCGGCTGAGACAGCAAACATTGCATTTGCAGGATTCACGGCGCCCAAGATCCTCTGGATGAAAGCCAACGAGCCTGAAAACTTTGCCAAGATCAAAAAGATCATGCTTCCCAAGGACTATATCGCATATATCCTTTCGGGCGTATTCTCAACAGATTACTCGGATGCTTCAGGTATGCTTCTTCTTGATGTCAAGAATAAGAAGTGGTCAAAGAAGATGTGCGAGATCTGCGGTGTGGACGAATCAATGCTTCCCAAGCTTTATGAGTCTTACGAAGTAACAGGAACAGTTAAGCCTGAGATCGCAAAAGAACTCGGATTTACGGATAACGTTAAGGTTTGCGCAGGTGCGGGCGACAATGCGGCGGCAGCTGTTGGTACAGGTGTCGTAGGCGACGGCGGATGCAACATTTCACTCGGTACATCCGGAACCGTATTTATCTCTTCCGCAAAATTCGGAGTTGATGAGAACAATGCACTTCATTCATTCGACCATGCAGACGGAAACTTCCATCTTATGGGATGTATGCTTTCGGCAGCTTCATGTAACAAATGGTGGATGGACGAGATCATCAAGACAAAGGATTATGCAGCTGAGCAGGCTAACATCGACAAGCTTGGTGAGAATCACGTATTCTTCTTGCCTTACTTAATGGGTGAGAGATCACCTCACAACAACCCCGATGCAAGAGGAACATTCATCGGTCTTACAATGGACTCCACAAGAGAAGACATGACTCAGGCAGTTCTTGAAGGCGTTGCATTCGGACTTCGTGATTCGATCGAAGTTGCAAGAAGCCTCGGTATTCCTCTTTCGAAGACCAGGATCTGCGGCGGCGGGGCAAAGAGCCCTCTCTGGAGAAAGATGATCACCAACATCATGAACATGGAAGTTGAAAGGATAACTTCCGAAGAAGGTCCCGGACTCGGCGGTGCAATGCTCGCAGCTGTAGGATGCGGCGAATACGCATCTGTTGAAGAGGCAGCAAAGGCGATCGTTAAGGTTCTTGACGTAGAAAAGCCCGATCCCGAACTCGTTGCAAAGTACGAAAAGAAGTATCAGCAGTTCAAGACCATTTATCCGGCTTGCAAGCCTATATTTGATATTATTAAATGATAAAAGCATCAAAAGCCGCAAATTCTTTGAGTTTACTCAAGAAAATTTGAGAATTTGGATGCCTGACAATGATGAGGAAGCAGCGAAATGCATGAAAATGCATTTCAGCGGATTCCGAATTATTGTCCAAAATTGCGTGAGTTTCAAAGAAACGAAGCAATTTTGATTATCATTTGTTTATTAATAAATAAATAAAAACAGGAGATTAAGTATGAACGAATTGGAACTTAAGAAAAAGGCCAATGATGTCAGAAAAGGAATCGTAACAGCAGTTCATTCAGCAAAAGCCGGACATCCCGGCGGATCGCTTTCCGCAGCTGATATCATGACATATCTCTATTTTGAGGAGATGAACATCGATCCCGCCGATCCCAAAAAGGACGACAGAGACCGTTTCGTATTGTCAAAGGGACATGTTGCTCCCGCACTTTACTCAACACTTGCCAACAGAGGATATTTCCCTGTTGAAGAGCTTGAAACTTTAAGAAAACTCGGATCCAGACTTCAGGGACATCCCTGTATGCAGGAAACACCCGGTGTTGATATGTCTTCAGGTTCACTCGGACAGGGTCTTTCCGCAGCATGCGGTATGGCTCTCGGAGCAAAACTTCAGAACAAGGATTACAGAGTATACGCTCTCTGCGGTGACGGTGAGATCCAGGAAGGTCAGATCTGGGAAGCAGCAATGTTCGCAGGTTTCAGAAAACTTGACAACCTTTGCGTGATCGTTGACAACAACGGACTTCAGATCGACGGTAAGATCGAAGATGTTTGTTCACCTTATCCCATCACTGATAAATTTAAAGCATTTAACTTCAATGTAATCGAGATCGACGGTCATGATTTCAACCAGATCGCTGATGCTTTCAAGAAAGCAAGAGAGACAAAGGGTATGCCTACTGCAATCGTTGCTAAGACTACAAAGGGCAAGGGCGTATCATTCATGGAAAATCAGGCTTCATGGCATGGCACAGCTCCCAACGACGATCAGTATGCGGTAGCTATGGAAGATTTGGAAAGGATTGGTAAAGAGTATGTCTGATGTTGTAAAAATAGCTACAAGAGAGAGTTACGGCAACGCTCTTGTTGAATTAGGAAAAACAAACGATAAGGTGTATGTACTTGATGCCGATCTTGCAGGTGCTACAAAAACAGGTACTTTTAAGAAAGCTTTTCCCGAAAGACATATCGACTGCGGTATTGCCGAAAGTAATATGACAGGCATCGCAGCAGGTCTTTCCACAACGGGAATCATTCCTTTCTGCTCATCATTCGCAATGTTCGCTGCAGGACGTGCATTTGAGCAGGTTAGAAACTCGATCGGATATCCTCATCTTAATGTTAAGATCGGTGCTACACATGCCGGTGTTACAGTAGGTGAAGACGGCGCTACACATCAGTGTAACGAAGATATCGCCCTTATGAGAACCATCCCCGGAATGACGGTCATCGTTCCTTCCGATGATGTTGAAGCAAAGGCAGCCGTTAAGGCAGCAGCTGAGTACGTAGGACCGGTTTACATGCGATTCGGCAGAAGTGCGGTTCCCGTGATCAACGACAATCCCGATTACAAATTTGAGATCGGAAAAGGAATCTTACTTAAAGAAGGAAAAGATGTTACAATCATTGCAACGGGTGTTTGCGTATGTGAAGCTCTTAAAGCAGCAGAAACACTTGCTGCTGACGGAATAGATGCGGAAGTTATCAACATTCATACGATCAAACCTCTCGACAGGGATCTTGTAATTGCCAGTGCGAAGAAGACAGGCAAAGTTGTAACCGTTGAAGAACATTCCGTTATCGGCGGACTCGGAAGTGCGGTTGCAGATGTCCTTGCAGAGACAGGTGTTGCTACATTAAAGAAAATTGGGGTACAGGACGTATTCGGTGAGTCGGGTACGGCAGCTCAGCTTCTTCATAAATTCAAACTTGATGCAGAAGGCATCGTTGAAGGCGTAAAAGAATTTGTAAAGTAATTTAAACAGTTTATAAACTCTGAGTGACTGGTTTTTCATTATGCGACTGTCTGAAAAATAGAACAGTCATTTAAGTTTGTAATATAAAAACAAAGAAAAAAATATAATGGGAGGCTAACATTATGAACAACATTCCTAAGATTAAACTTGGTATCGTAGCAGTAAGCCGTGACTGTTTCCCCGAATCACTTTCGGTTAACAGAAGAAAAGCACTCGTTGAAGCATACAAGGCTAAATATGATGCTGCAGATATCTATGAATGCCCCATCTGTATCGTAGAGAGCGAGATCCACATGGTTCAGGCTCTTGAAGATATCAAGAATGCAGGCTGTAACGCTCTTTGCGTATACCTTGGAAACTTCGGTCCCGAAATTTCCGAAACACTTCTTGCCAAGCACTTTGACGGACCTAAGATGTTCTGTGCAGCAGCAGAAGAAACACAGAATGACCTTTGCGGCGGCAGAGGAGATGCATACTGTGGTATGCTCAACGCAAGCTACAACTTAAAGCTTCGTAACGTAGGTGCTTACATTCCCGAGTATCCCGTAGGCGATGCAGAGGACTGCGCTAAGATGATCAATGATTTCATCCCCGTAGCAAGAGCACTCGTTGGTTTAAGCAAACTTAAAATCATATCTTTCGGTCCCAGACCTCTCAACTTCCTTGCTTGTAACGCTCCTATCAAGCAGCTTTACAACCTCGGTGTTGAAATCGAAGAGAACTCAGAACTTGACCTTTTCGAATCATTCAACAAGCATGCAGGCGATGAGAGAATTCCCGCAAAGGTTAAAGAGATGGAAGAAGAACTCGGCGCAGGCAACAAGAAGCCCGAAGTACTTGCAAAACTTGCTCAGTACGAATTAACACTTCTTGACTGGGTTGAAGGACACAAGGGTTACAGAGAATACGTT
>JAILRA010000075.1 GCA_024698715.1 Lachnospiraceae bacterium | reverse complement strand
TTGGCTTTTACCCATTTTGCTTCTTCGGGAATGGGAGCACATCCGTGATTCACGCCCTGAGCAACGGTACACATTTCTTCAACTTCTTTTGAATAAATCATGTGAATTTCTCCTTTCAAGAATTAAATATATAAATAACTCGCAAGAATTTACACTTAACGAGATATTTTTCCGATTAAATGTCTGAGATCTTGGAAACGATATTGTCTTTATCCTTATAAATGGATTTTTCGGGAATAACGCCTCTTACGCAGCTTGTCGGATATACATTGGAATCTCTGCCGATAACTGTTCCGGGATTAAGTACTGAATTGCATCCTACTTCAACTCTGTCACCGAGCATTGCACCGAATTTTTTAAGACCTGTTTCATAGTTCTCATCACCTTTAACAACAACAAGGGTTTTGTCGGATTTTACATTTGAAGTAATGGATCCGGCACCCATATGAGCCTTAAATCCCAATACGGAATCGCCTACATAGTTATAATGAGGAACCTGAACATTGTTGAAAAGAATTACATTCTTAAGTTCGGTAGAGTTACCTACAACACATTTCTTTCCTACCAGAGCATTCCCTCTGATAAAAGCTCCGGGACGAACTTCGGTCTCGGCATCTATAATACAGGGACCGTATATATTAGCTGTGGGATAAATCTTGGCTGTTTTGTGGATCCAGACATCCTCTCCTCTTTTTTCGAATTCTTCTTCGCTTAAAGAAGCACCGAGTTCAAGGATGAAATCTTTAATAAGGGGAAGAACTTCCCAGGGATAAGTTTTGCTTTCGAGAAGGCTCTTAGCTCTTGTCTCTTCAAGATCGTAAAGATCTGCGATTTTAACTTTTTTCATAATAAGCTCCAATTTTCGGGTATTAAATCACTGCAGATTCGATAATCCTCATAAAAAAGCTTGAATTATCTGTTATCATAATATGTTAATAATTTAACACAGCAATATATTATATCATTATTTTCGAAGTTTTAAAATAAAATTTTCAAACGATATTGATAATATTTTTTGGTTGAAATCAAATCAATCTTCGGTTTTTATTTGTAAAACTGTGCTATATAACGATATCTGTTATTCAGTTTGGAATTATAATCCTTGGTTTTAACATCGTTTGTGTAGTCGGACACATATTTGGACAGTTTTTCCATATACTCTTTTTCTCCGACTTCGCCGTTTGCTACCATGGTGAGGCCTTTCTCCCAGCTTGCCGTAAGTTTCGGATACAAAAGCGACGGGATCGAAAGGTAAACGGTATCGTTGATCATTTCGCCAAGCAGTGTCGGCGTGATTATCTGTGTCTTTTTATTAAGTTTCAGATAACCGTTTTTGAAGAGTTTATCAAGAATCGCGGCTCTTGTTGCCGAAGTTCCGATTCCGGAACCTTTAAGCTGAGCTCTTAATTCCTCGTCTTCTATCTGCTGACCTGCACTTTCCATGGCCTGTATCATACTTCCCGAATTGTATCTTTTGGGAGGTGATGTTTCGCCTTCTTTTACAAATATGTCATTGTACGGTAATTTATCGCCCTTTTTAAGTTTAGCAAGGAATTCAAGTGTTTCTTCGGAACATTTGACATCCTCGCTTTCATCTTTGGCATCGGAACCGTTTTTGCCCTTTTCATCAACGTCTTCGTTTTCAGCATTTGCAGTATCTTTATCTTTCTTCTTAATAAAAGAAAATGTTGTTGAAGCAAGAAAACCTTCTTCTTTCAGTACTTTAAACGAAGAAAAGAATTTTTCGCCGTTCCTCTCCACGACAAGAGAATCTTTTTCATATACGGCAGGAGGAAGGAAAATTCCCAAAAACCTTCGACAGATTATCTCATAGATATGAAGGCATGTAGTATCAAGAGTCTTAAGATTGTCGAAGCCCTGACCGGTCGGAATTATCGCATAGTGGTCCGTGATTAGTTTATCGTTTGTATATTTAGTCGATCCGATCTTTTTATAAGATCCGGATTCGAAAATACCTTTTATGATATCGCCGTATAAGGGATGTACTTTCAAACCTCCGAGATTCTTGTGGATTTCTTTCGAAACCGCCGTCGATAATACTCTCGCATCGGTTCTCGGATATGTGACAAGTTTCTTTTCGTATAATTCCTGTATGTAATTAAGTGTCTTTGCAGGATCGATCTTAAAATACTTTGAACAGTCATTCTGAAGATCGGCCAGATTGTAAAGCATCGGCGGATTTCTTTTTTCCTTTTTCTTTTCAATTGAAAAGACGGTAAACTCGTTGCCGTCGCCTGACTTAACTTCTTCGATGAGTTTTAATGCATCTTCTTCTTTTTTGAATCCGTTCTCTTTATAAAGAAGAGGTGATTCAAAATATTTTGATCCTTCAACCGCCCTGAATTCACCGTCATAACAGGTACCGTTAAAGTCAAGTGACGCGAGAACTCTGTAAAAAGGGGTCTTTACAAAATCCCTTATCTCTCTTTCCCTTGATACGACCATGCCCAAAACGCAGGTCATCACACGGCCGACGCTTATAACACATTTGTCGGCTTTAAGAAATGTCTTCATTCCGTAACCGTATCTGAGAGTAAGTGCTCGTGAAAAATTGATACCCATCAGATAGTCTTCTTTTGCACGCAAATAAGCAGCCGCCGATAGATTGTCGTATTCGCTGAGATCTTTGGCTTCTCTTATGCCTCTTAAGATCTCATCTTCCGTCTGCGAATCAATCCACACGCGACGCCTCTCTTTGCCTTTAACATGAGCTTCCTGTTCGACAAGTCTGTATATGTACTCTCCTTCACGCCCGGAGTCGGTACAGACATAAATGCAGTCGACATCATCTCTGGTCAAAAGCCTTTTTACGATATTAAACTGTTTGGAAACCGAAGAAATTACCTGATATTTATAATTATCGGGAATGAAAGGAATGGTATCGAATGACCATTTTTTTAGTTCCGCATCATATTCTTCCGGATAACTCATATTTACAAGATGACCCACACACCAGGTAACTATCGAATTATCGCTTTCAAGATATCCGTCGTTCTGCTTGAAATTTTCTTTAAGCGCTTTCGCAAATTCCTTTGCAACCGACGGTTTTTCGGCAATATAAACTTCCTTTGCCATATAACTCCTTATATTTTAAATCTTTATGAGTCGTTATCTCAAAGATCAGAGGTTTCTTATGTCGATATAAGTTATTTCCCTGTCTGTGAGCATTTCGCTTAAATCCTCATCAAAACCGCTCTTCGAGAACAGATATATATAATCGGCGTTGATCCTGGCTTCTTTCAGGCAGTAATCAAACCATTCAAATTCCGAATAATTCAAAGGATCGTTACCCACGGCACAATATGCGGCAAGAATATTCCTGTGTTCGTCCTTACCGATGAAATGAATTGTTCCCGCTTTACCGACCCATTCACCCGATTTTGTAACCTTAATGGGAAGTCCGTGCTTTTTGTTTAAAAGAGTCAGATATTCCTTGCAGATAAGCGGAAGTGCTTCCTTAAGGAAATCGGGAATATTATCATTGATAAAAGTATCGTAATATTTCTCGGGTGTCATCAGTTCAAGATATGATTCATGAGGATAAATGAATTTATACCAGAAATTGACGATCGGATTGGAGATCCTGTAAACACCTTTCATGGTATTCTCGTTACCCGGTGTATCAAAACTCGAAACTTTTTCAACGGTATCAAGACTCATAAGATTCTTGAGATACACACTTATCTTTGCTCTCGAAAAACCTGTATGCGCATAGATATCATTAAGTTTTGTATGTCCGTTCGCCAGGCAGTAAAGAATCGTTCCGTATACGTTTATCTCACGCAGATATTCCAGAACCACATCATATCCCGCTTTTCTGAAAGGTGAGTTGTCTTTAAGAAAGTTTTTGATGATATTTTCTTTTAATGAAATTGTTTTATCGAAATAATTGTAAAAAGCAATATTTCCTCCGAGCAAAGCGTAATAATCCATGCATCTTGAAGTATCGTCAATATTGTAATACAAAACCAGATCCATAAAAGATGCGGGCTGTATCTTAAGAAACGCATCGATCGAAAGTGCGTTTTTGCCTATCTTTGATACAAAAGTATTCTCAACATATCTAGTATCATGCGAAACCAAAAGACACATGAAACGATTGTCGTTTTTATTCAGTTTTAAAAATGAGAAAAGTGTTGAAATATTATTCTCATCAGCTTTAAAACAGTTTTCAAAGTCATCGAGAATAAAAACATACTTGTCCAGTTTGTATTTATCGGACAATCTGTCAAGAATAGTCGAAAAAGAAGGATATTCTTCGGAAAACTCATATCCTTTTAAGATAAGATCGCCGGCAATAAGAAAGTCAATCTGTCTGGCCGACGCCTTCGGACATTTTATATATACATACTTCTTGTCTTTTACAAATTCATGCCAAACGGAAGAGGTGCCAACCCCGGGGCGCCCGTATAAAGTTACGAGCGCTCCTTCAGGTTCATTAAACATTTTATTGAGATAATCAACTTCACTTCCTCTACCGATTATCATAAACTCCCCCAATACAAAATAATCTATATTTTAAAATATACGTTTAATGCCGATTTCGATAAATGTATTATCAGTAATTATTTGGCACTTATATAACCCTGCGCCTTCAAGAGTTCCGCGCAAAGAACAGCTCCGCCTGCAGCGCCTCTTACCGTATTATGAGAAAGACCTACGAATTTCCAGTCATAAATGCTGTCTTCTCTTATACGTCCTACGCTGATGCCCATTCCGTTCTCAAAATCAACATCCAGAGCAACCTGAGGTCTGTTGTCTTCTTCAAGATACTGAATAAACTGCTTGGGCGCAGAAGGAAGGTTCAGTTCCTGAGGAAGTCCTTTGAATTTAACAAGTCTGTCTATGAGTTCCTCTTTCGTAGGCTGTTTTTTGAATTTAACAAATACGGAAGCCGTATGTCCGTTAAGAACAGGTACTCTGATACACTGGCTCGTGATCTTTATATTATCTGCGGGTACGATTTCGCCGTTTTCAACTTTACCCCAGATTCTCAAAGGTTCTTTTTCACTCTTTTCTTCTTCTCCGCCGATGTAAGGAATGATGTTGCCTTCCATTTCAGGCCAGTCTTTGAACGTTTTGCCGGCACCTGAAATAGCCTGATACGTACTTACTATGGCTTCGTAAGGCTCGAATTCTTTCCATGCCGTAAGAACGGGAGCATATGACTGGATCGAACAGTTCGGTTTAACGGCAATAAAGCCTCTCTTCGTACCGAGTCTCTTTTTCTGGTCATCGATGACTTTCATGTGTTCGGGATTGATCTCGGGAACAACCATGGGTACATCGGGCGTCCATCTGTGAGCCGAGTTATTGGAAACAACGGGCGTTTCTGCCTTAGCATAAGCCTCTTCAATAGCTCTGATCTCGTCTTTCGTCATATCAACAGCAGAGAAACAAAAATCAACAAGTCCGGATATCTTCTCTACTTCGTTAACATCATATACGATCATATCTTTAACAGCTTCAGGCATAGGTGTGGTCATTTTCCATCTGTCGCCAACGGCATCTTCATATCTTTTGCCCTTGGATCTGGGAGAAGCCGCGATCAATACAACCTCAAACCAGGGATGATTTTCAAGAAGGGAAATGAATCTCTGTCCGACCATTCCCGTTCCGCCTAAAATACCAACACGTAATTTGTCACTCATTTCTGTTACCTCCGTTAAAGATTTCATTTTATATCGAATCTTTATAATAAATGTTTACATATTAAAATATATATTTAAAAAAATCAACCGAAATATTACAAATATTTATATATATTTTTCACAAAAGAAATATCAGATGATCTCCCTGTATCTCTTTATCGACTCATCTATGGCTCCCGGTGCACCTTTGGTAAGTCTTCTTTCAACACATGTCTTAAGAGAAATGGCATCGTAAATATCTTCATCAAATGTATCACAGATAGATTTTAATTCGTCAATGCTCATATCTTCTATCGAACAATCTTTTTCGATACATTTTAAAACCAGATGACCGATGACCGAATGCGCATCCCTGAAAGGCATGCCTTTTTTAACGAGATAATCGGCTGCATCGGTAGCGTTTGTGAAACCTTTCATGGCACTCTTAGCCATTATTTCTTTATTGAAAGTAATCGTATCGAACATACCGGTAAACAGCGCAAGACAGTCTTTTACTGTATCAAGAGCATCAAAAGCAACTTCTTTGTCTTCCTGCATATCCTTATTATATGCGAGAGGAAGTCCTTTCATCGTTGTGAGTATTGACATAAGTGAACCGTACACTCTGCCCGTCTTTCCTCTTACCAGCTCGGCGATATCCGGATTTTTCTTCTGAGGCATTATGGATGAACCGGTAGAAAAAGCATCATCCATTTCAACAAATCTGTATTCGTTGGAATTCCAGATGATAAGTTCTTCTGAAAATCTGGATAAATGCATCATTATCATTGAACATGCGGATAATGTCTCTATAAGGTAATCCCTGTCCGAAACCGAATCCATTGAATTGAAAGTTGCAGTATCAAATCCGAGAAGTTCAGCCGTATAATCTCTGTCAAGCGGATATGTGGTACCGCAGAGAGCACCTGCACCGAGAGGTGAAAGGTTAAGTCTCTTTCTTATATCCTTCATTCTGTCCCTGTCACGAAGGAACATTTCAACATAAGCACCTATATAATGAGCCAGATTGGTAGGCTGAGCTTTCTGAAGATGAGTGAACGCAGGCATATAAGTATCTTTATTCTCTTCCATTCTGCGAAGAAATACTTTAAGCAAAGCCGTTAGCAGTTCTTCGATCTCATCTGTTTCGCTTCTTACAAATATCTTCATATCCAGAGCAACCTGATCGTTTCTTGAACGGCCTGTATGAAGTTTCTTCCCTGCATCACCGATCCTCTTTATCAGATTTGCTTCTACGAAACTGTGAATGTCTTCACATTTATTATCAAACTCAAGCTCACCGCTTTCAAGTTCCGAAAGGATGGAATTGAGCCCTTTAGTGATCGATTCTTTTTCTTCATCGGAAATGATTCCCTGCTTTGCAAGCATGGCTGCATGGCAGATCGATCCGGTAATATCGGCTTTATAAAGTCTTTTGTCAAACGAAAGCGATTCGTTGAAAGCAAATACTTTATCATCGGTTTCTTTTGTAAATCTTCCGCCCCAGAGCTGAGCCATAATCATTCCTCCGAAAATCAATAATCCAACTGTCTTTACTTTAAAAAATGGAAACAAAATAATTGTTCCCATTTCCCCATAAATACGTTAATTTCTTTAATTTATCAAATAATAAACAAGAAAATATACCGCTTATAAAAGCTGGAAATCAGATTCGAACTGACGACCCCTTCATTACGAGTGAAGTGCTCTACCGGCTGAGCTATTCCAGCAATTCCTAAAACGTTTTATATTATACCCACAGAAGCAACTTAAATCAAGAGTTTATTTAATTTCATGATCATCTGCATTATGTACAACAACCTGTGGGAAGGGAATTTCAATATTATTTTTGTCAAAAGATGTTTTTACATTTTCCAATACTCTGTATTTGGTAACCCTGAAATTTTCATTAAGCACATAAAATCTGCTGCATAATTTCACAGATGAAGATTCCCATGATTCCATGGCTACTTCGATCGGTTTTTCCTTTAAAACAGCCTCATCATTTTCAAGAACTTCTCTGATGAGATTCTTGGCCAGAACTGTGTCGGCAGAATATGCAATATCAAATTTCATGTCTATAAGTCTGAAAGGAGTCTGTGTTACGTTTACTATCGATGTGTTTGCAAGGCTGCCGTTCGGAAGGATGACCGTTTTGTTGTCAAGGGTGACGAGTTTTGTATAGATAAGTCCGATCTCAGTAACGGTTCCTTCGTTCATTTTGTTGTTTTCGATAATATAATCTCCGACTTTGAACGGTTTAAGGATCAGAATGAGCACGCCGCCGGCTATATTTGAAAGAGAACCCTGAATTGCCAGACCGACGGTAACTCCGGCAGAGCCAAGCAAAGCTACGATACTGGCTGCATCGATCCCGAGCCACTGTGCAACTATAAATCCGACTAAAATATAGATTCCGACAGCGATCGAAGAAGTCAGGAAACCGGCTATTCCGTCATCAACCTTAAGACGCTTAAATGTTTTTCTCAAAAACTTCTTAAAGTATTTAACGGCCTGAAGAAGGATTATAAATATCGCACCGCAAAAGACTACTCTTAATGCCAGGGAATAAAACTTTATTACCATGGCTTCGTTTATTGAATTCTTTAAAAAACCAAAAACAGTATCAAACATTTTCTTATAATTCTAGTTATTATTTATTAAACGGTTCAAGAAGTTTTTCGAGTTCCTTTATCCTCGAATCAGCTTCTTTCCTTAATACATCGATATCTGCGTTAAGTTTATCCTTAACTTTTTTCTTTTCACCTTCAACAAATTTGTACATGGCTTTTTTCTTTTTCTGGAAGATAGCATCAAGTTCTTTTTCGGTAAACTGTCTGTATTCAAAAGCCATTATCGAAAGTGCCGGAAGTTTAATGGTCAGATTCTGCATATCTTCCGTATCGCTTTCCTGCGTCTGAATCGATTTAAGATTGGTAACACCGGCACCGCCGTAAACTGTCTGATCGGAATTGAATACTTCTTTGTAAACGCCCGCATGTGTAACGGGAATATTGTATTTCTGATAAGCGTCTTTCGAGAAATTAAATACGATAATATAGTCCTTTGTACCGTCAAAATACTCTCTGGTGAATACCTGGTTGTCGATACATTTGTAACTGAAGGGCTTCTCATCGTTAAAATTACGGATCCTCTGTCTGTTCTCAAGGTAAACTTTTCTGAAATCCTCATAAAACTTAAGGTAATGATCCCTGATGGACGAATCGGAAAGAAGCATTTCGTCGATATCGATATTCATAAGCTGGGAACCCAGAATAAGATGCTTGAATATTACGGCCATCTTGAGATTTGACAGTTTCTGATTTCTGTCGCCGGGCATCCTGTCGTAAATGGAAGCAAAATCTTTGGTATTCTCTTTTTTTGAATAAGGATATATGTATTTTTCTTCTTTGTTCGTGAAATGATGATATAACAAAAACGAATCAAGCTTGTCACGTCTGAAAGAAGGATCAAGTCTTAAGAAATCAAGGATTTCCTCACAGGCACCCGTATTCATACAATAATCAAAGCATAATGATTCGCCTGATTTTCCGGTAACATCCTTATAGTATGCATATATGCTCGCGATACATAAAGCATTTTTGAATTCCTTATGTACAAAGCGGTTAACGTCTTTAATGAACGTCACACCCTTGGAATTAAGAGTCGAGCCCCATTCTTCGGTAATGAACTCACCGGGATCCTTATTGTAATCATGATAAAGTATCACGCCCGCATTGGGTAATACATATCCGTTAAAATCGAATTCATTTAAAAAGAAATTAACGCTCGAGATTAAATAAGATTTAGTGAAAGGATTTGTATAATCATAAAGCATTGCTTTATAAAATTTATGTTTCGAAAGCCTGGGATCTGCATTCTCGAACAGTTTTCCGCCGTCGAAACAGGATATTCCGCTTTCACAGTCAGAAGCATAGGCCAGAGGAAGTTCTATAAAAGAAAAGATTCCGTTCTTTTTAAGACAATTAATAAGAGCCTTGAGATTTTCGCAGTTTAAACTGTTTGAAATATCGAGCGAAAATGCATTCATACATTCATAAATATCTTCAGGATTGTTCGATCTGAAAAGATGAATGAACGAAACGGCATTATAATTGAACTTCGTTGTATGATTTACGATATACTCTTCAGCTTTTTTAACATCTTCGAATTTTGAAAACAGTTTAAGCACGTCGATTTCAAGGAACTGCAGTTCAAGTCCTTCGGGACAAACGGCTTTTTTAGGTTTTTTCTCATTGTAAGCAAACGGGATACAAACCGAATTATCACCGTCTATACCGAGTGCAAACGGATCGTTTTTGTAGATCTTGCTTCCTTTGCAGTTGATGAGATATTTGTATTTCGAATAATCCGGAAGATTTGGAATGAAGATCTTAAACAGGCCTTTCACGGCTGAATCGTTCTGCATAAGATTTGCATTTTCTTTCCAGTTATTGAAATCACCTACCAGAGAAACACTTGAAGCATTGGGTGCATAAACACAGAATACATATCCTTCAATACCGTTTAAAGATTCTTTTCTGCTTCCCAAAAGTTTATATGCGGTTTTGCTTTTTCCTTTAAGAATATCCTTGTACTGAGCGGATTCTGTCTGAACATTAAAAGCATAAGGATCGCTTACCTTATCTTTTGTAATACCTTCATATTCGATCTTAAAAGTATATGAATCAAATTCAAAATCAAAAAATTCTGCAAAAAATCCCGCATCGTCAACTTTTTCGAGTTTAAGCTGCTTTGTTTTCTTACCGATCGAAAATACAGCAGTAACCTTTAACGCATCAGGATAAAACGCCTGAATCAGATTGGATTTTCCTTTTTTTGAAACGGAAAGAACATCGAAAGGCTTATCGCAGTCTGCATATACTATACTTTCGATAGCTTCCCAATCCATCATATTGTAATGTTTCTGATCCATAAAATACCCCCATAAAAAATACAGATTTTATTTAATACTGTGAATAAACATGCCGCTTCGAAGCTTGGGCTCAAACCATGTGCTCTTGGGAGGCATGAGAAGATGTGCGTCCGCTACATCAAAAAGTTCATTGATCGAAGTGGGATACATTGCAAAAGCAAGAACACAGTCATTAGAGCATCTTCTCTCAAGTTCGCCGAGTCCTCTTATACCGCCGACAAAATCAATCCTTTTATCCGTTTTGGGATCTTCTATACCAAGTACGGGATTTAATATTTCATTCTGAAGAATGGAAACATCAAGTCCTTTGATGGGATCATCGGATTTAAATTCATCTTTAACGTTAAGAAGATACCATTTACCGTCAAGATACATGGAAACTTCACCTTTTTTTGAAGGTTTAACAGCAGTGTTGCTTTCTTTTAAAGTATCAAATTTCTTTGCGATCTCATTCTTAAATTCTTCACATGATAATCCGTTCAGATCCTTTACTACCCTGTTGTAATCCATTATCATGAGCTGATCGTCGGGAAAAAGTACCGAAAGGAAATAGTTAAACTCTTCATCGCCGGAATAAGAAGGATTCTCTTCTCTCTTCATAAGACCGACTTTGCATGCCGAAGCACATCTGTGATGGCCGTCTGCAATATAAATGGAATCCATTGATCCGAATGCGTTCTCGATACCGTTAATATCCTCTTTTGAATCGATTATCCAGGCTTTATGGGATATTCCGTCCTCTGCAACAAAATCATAAAGAGGTTCTGTTTTCTTGATCTTATCAACTATTGTATTGATCGTGTTATTTGATCTGTATGCAAGGAAAATGGGTCCGGTCTGAGCCTCACATGTGCTTACATGCTTTATTCTGTCAACTTCTTTGTCGGCTCTCGTGTTCTCATGTTTTTTGATAACATTATTGATATAGTCATCTATTGATGCACAGCCAACGATACCGGTCTGAGATCTTCCGTCCATGATAAGTTCGTAAATATAATAAACATTTTTATCATCCTGAACAAAATCTCCCTTTTCGATCCTGTCCCAGAGCATATCATGTGCTTTTTTGTAAACTCTCTCGTCATATGTGTCAACATCATCGGGAAAAGAAGTTTCCGCTCTGTCAATTGCAAGAAAAGAATCCGGATTTTTGGATACAACAACTTTTGCTTCCTCACGGTTGTAAACGTCATAAGGAAGTGCTGCAATGCGGGAACATTTTTCTTTAGCAGGTCTGATCCCTTTAAAAGGTAATACTTTAGCCATGATAATTCTCAACTTTCTGTAATTTATTTAGTTTTCCTCATCGTTTTTAAACGGGAGTAATCCTCTTACTTTATTGTATGCGGGTTTAAGTCTGTTTGAAGCATTGGTCGTAAATGTTTCAATGCGAAGTTTAATCTTTTCTTTTCGCATCTCTCTCTTCTCGGCTCTCGCTTCCTTCCTGGACTGCTTGATATTTTCCTTAACAACGTGAAAATTGGCAAATCCGGATAACTCGCATAATTCTTCAAATCTCTTAAGATATTCGATGGAGATAACCACACGAAGATCCTTTTGGGAGAATTTTTCATCTTTGGGATTAGAAAAGATCTCAATAAATCTGAAGTCTTTCTTAAGATAGTAGATCTTGTCTTTGCCGAAAAGCTCATAAACCTGAGTCTTTTTGAGACCTTTTTTCTTGATGAATATCGGTCCTCTGTTTGTATTGAGGAGCCAGACTTTTTCCATGAATTTTATCCTGAAATCATTGGCTTCCTTACGTTTGAAAGCATATGCGGGGATCGCGATATCATATGTGATCTGTTCTTTCTCGCAGTAATTTCTGATGAATTTGGGTATCTTTCTTGCAACAAGAGGTATCTCATCATTAAATCCGCGCATTCTTGCGATAAAAGGTTTGATATATATCTTACGAAGGAATTCTTCGACTCCGAGGAAGAATCTGAATAACAGGCAACAGATAAGAAATACCAGAATATTGATGCCGATACCGATCCAGGGGAAGAAAACATTGATCGTAAGAACAATGATAACAAATGCACTTTTGAACACTTCAAACAAAGCACCTGAAAAAGGTATGAATGAAAAGCATGACTGAAGTGCATCAAGACCGAAGAATACAGTTTTTACAACAAGATAAACAACAACGGATATCATCGCAAGGATGACCGAAAGAAATGCAGAAACAACGCCAACCCAGACGCTTGAATTTCCGGCAGTCACTTCAGGTGATGCCGCAGACACAACATTCTGAGCAAATCTGTCCGTAATACCGACAACATTCATTATTCCGAGAACCAGAATAAAAACAAGTCCGAGATATTTTTCAAGTTCTCCCAATGTACAAAGCCCGAAAACCTTTGTTGTTTCGAATGATTTCATTAATTTGCTGGCAACAAAAAACAGGGAAACCAGAAGAAGTACTATAGGATTTCCTGCAGGAGTGGAAACTATATCCAAAGGACTTCCGCATGCTCTGTTTATATTCTCCATAAGTCCGAGATATAAAAGTGCCGTAAAAGGTTCTGCAGATACACCGACAACGGATGAATAAGCTCCTGCAAGATTCCTGATGGATTTACCCATGAACAGATTGGTCAATGTGTAAATGGTCTCTCCTGCAGGTACGGTACCCTCTTCGCTTGCACGGACTGTATTCAGATCCGAAATACCGAAAAAAGGTGAACAGAATACTGCAAGAACCATACATAAAGAAACATAAAAAATGATCAATTTCTTATGTTCTCTGATCTCTTTTGATATTGCATAAAACATTTTTCAGATCTCCTTTAAAAGACACGATCACAAATTTGCATCAGATCAATAACGCAAACAGTATATATTAATGTAAACCGCCCTTTTGCCCATATGTAGTAATTTTATCACAAACAGGACACAAATACCATAAAAATCAAATCATATATTTGTAAAATCGTCTCCAAATTGGTATTATATTTGCATGATTATGTCCTTAAATAATGTTTCCTTGTCGTTTGGAGACAAAAATATACTCAATAATATAACATTTTTAATAAACGAAGGTGAAAAAGTCGCATTGATCGGCGATAACGGAACCGGCAAATCCACTCTTTTAAAAACTGTTACGGGCGAATTAAGTGTTGATTCGGGTGATATCGTTTTTAAAAAAGACATAAAGATCGGTTATGTGGCTCAGCATCAGGATCTTAAAAGCGATAAGACCGTTTACGAGGAATTGCTTTCCTGTAAAGCCTCTCTTATCGAAACCGAAGAAAAGATCAGATCAATGGAAGAAGAAATGAAGTCGATCGACGAAAAAGATCTGGCTTCACATATGGAAAAATATCATTCTCTCACCGAGATTTTCGAAAAAAACGGAGGATACACATACAAATCCGAGATAAACGGTGTTATCAACGGTCTTGATTTTTCTGATTTTACCGAAAAAAATATCTCTCTTCTTTCCGGTGGCGAAAGAACAAGATTAATGCTCGGAAAGATCCTGCTCGAAAAACCCGATCTTATCCTTCTTGACGAGCCGACAAACTATCTTGATATATCAAGTGTTGAATGGCTTGAAAATTACTTAAAGAGTGTTAACGCCGCTGTTCTTTTCGTATCCCATGACAGATACTTCATCAACAGGATCGCTGACAGAGTTATGGAGATAACACCCGGCAAGCTAATTGATTACAAGGGTAATTACGACGAATTCACGATCAAAAAAGAACAATACATCGAATCGCTTTCAAACGCATACGAAAATCAGCAAAGAGAAATAAAGCATCAGATGGAAGTAATCCGAAAACTCAGATCTTTTAACCGCGAAAAATCCATAAAAAGAGCTGATTCAAGACAAAAAATGCTTGATAAGATCGAAGTTTTGGATAAACCGACAAACGAAACATCCGAAATGCGTCTTTTCCTCACTCCTAACAGGGAAAGCGGAAAAGATGTTCTGTCCGTTAAGAACATTTCAAAAAGATTCGAAGACAAGAACCTCTTCGAGAATATCTCTTTTGAGATCAAAAAGGGTGAGCATGTTGCTCTTATCGGCGCAAACGGTACAGGGAAGACCTCTATACTTAAGATAATTAATGATATTTACACATCGGATACTCTTTCGGAAATAAAATTCGGAAGCAATGTCGAAGTCGGTTATTTCGATCAGCAGGCAAATGTCATAGACGATAACAAAACTCTGTTTGACGAGATTTCGGACACCTATCCCAATATGACACAGACCGAGATCCGTAATACTCTTGGCGCGTTTCTTTTTTCCGATGATGATGTTTTCAAAAAGATCGGTGTATTGAGCGGTGGCGAAAAATGTCGTGTTGTACTCGCAAAGATCATGCTGTCAAAAGCCAATCTCCTCATTCTGGATGAGCCTACAAACCATCTGGATATGACTTCAAAGCAGATACTCGAAGAAGCTCTGGTCAATTACGAGGGAACATGTCTGTATGTTTCACATGACAGATATTTTATAAACAAAACTGCCGACAGGATTCTTTGTCTTGAAAATAATAAGATCACGGAATATCTCGGAAACTATGATTATTATCTTGAAAAAAAGAACGAGATCGGAACGATCGTTAATAAAGGCTCAGGCAACGCAAACGATAATAATTCAAAATACAATAATCAGAACCGTTCAAACGAGAATGCTGCAAACGATAATAATGTTTCCGATTCAAAACTTAACTGGCAGGAGCAGAAACAGTTACAGAGTGAAAAACGAAAGATCGAGAATAAGATAAAAAATATTGAATCTGAAATAGAAAAACTCGAAAACAGATCTTCTGCCATTGATGAAGAAATGCTGGATCCGAAAGTTTCTTCAAATTCATTTAAATTAAACGAACTTTGCAGTCAAAAATCCGAGATTGAAAGCAGACTGGCAGAATTATATGACGAATGGGAAACACTTTCTTTAAATAATTAAACCTGTCATGATTCGAAATTATTTATTTTGCTAAAAACAGTAAAAGCCCCGCTTATGCGAGGCTTTTTAATATCTTTAATCTTTAGCAGCTGATAAAACAGTTAATATGGAATGATCAACTTTAAGATCCGATAATGAATTTATAACATTCCGTCCAGTGTAGCTCTGATCTCTTTGATGAAATTCTCAGAATTCAATACGGTAACATCCTTAAGACTTGTGATAAGAGCAAGGTCTTTGGTCATTTTACCGGATTCAATTGTGCTTATTGTAGCTTTCTCAAGCATATTTGCGAAATTGACAAGTTCGGGAATATTATCAAGTTCTCCCCTCTTTCTTAAAGCACCTGTCCAAGCAAATATAGTTGCAACAGAGTTAGTGGATGTTTCTTCACCCTTAAGATGTTTGTAGTAATGTCTCTGAACCGTTCCATGAGCAGCTTCGTATTCATAAATTCCGTCAGGAGATACAAGAACCGATGTCATCATGGCGAGTGAACCGAATGCAGATGATACCATATCACTCATTACGTCACCGTCATAGTTTTTGCAGGCCCATATAAATCCGCCTTTGGCTTTCATTACTCTTGCAACTGCATCATCTATAAGTGTATAGAAATATGTTATGCCGGCTGCTTCAAATTTTTCCTTGTATTCTTCATCAAAGATTTCCTGGAAGATATCTTTGAAATTATGATCGTATTTTTTGGATATGGTATCTTTTGTCGCAAACCAGAGATCCTGCTTTGTATCAAGGGCATAATTAAAACATGCTCTCGCAAAAGATTCGATTGATTTGTCTATATTGTGAATGCCCTGAATGATACCGCTTGATTTGAAATCCATAATGGTTTCTTTGATAACCGTACCGTCCTCACCCGTGAAAACAAGTTCAGCTTTTCCGGGACCCGGAACTTTGATCTCGGTATTTTTATAAACATCGCCGTAAGCATGACGTGCAAGTGTAATGGGCTTTTCCCAGTTCTTAACACAGGGTTCGATTCCATTAACGATAATGGGGGCTCTGAAAACAGTACCGTCAAGCATTGCACGGATAGTACCGTTTGGAGATTTCCACATTTCTTTAAGATTATACTCTTCCACTCTGGCTGCATTGGGTGTGATAGTCGCACATTTAACCGCAACACCGTATTTTTTCGTAGCATTGGCGGAATCAACCGTAATCTGATCGTTTGTTTCGTTTCTCTTTTCAAGTCCGAGATCGTAATATTCGGTCTTCAGATTGATATACGGAAGAAGAAGTTCATCTTTTATCATCTTCCAGAGTATTCTTGTCATTTCATCTCCGTCCATTTCAACGAGCGGAGTAATCATTTGAATCTTTTCCATAATAACCTCATTAATAATTTATTTACGCACAAATTCTTATTAAACCAAAAGATTATATAAATAGAGGCATTCCGTATTCCTCACAGATAACATTGATCTGATTTTCAAGTTCATCATCGGTAAGCACGGTAACTCTTCCTTCTTCGTACTGTCTGTCGACCCACTCTTTGAGCTTAACAACAATATCATCCTTTTTATCGAGTTCGGAATCTCCTTTAAGATGATAATGATGATTCATCCAGTGAGCTATCCCAGCAAGACCGGATGTATTGGAAATTGCACACATTACAGGTCTGTTAAGGAATTTATCCGTATCGAAAATAGAATATATCTCCTCGTTTTTCAATAATCCGTCCGCATGAATACCCGCACGTGTAACATTGAAGTTCTTTCCGACAAAAGGAGTCATCGGAGGAATATGATATCCGATCTCCTTTTCGTAATACTCTGCAAGTTCGGTGATAACAGTCGTATCCATGCCGTTAAGATCGCCTTTAAGCTGAGCATATTCGAATACCATTGCTTCAAGAGGTGTATTTCCGGTTCTTTCGCCTATACCGAAAAGTGAAGTGTTTACACCCGAACAGCCGTATAACCATGCTGTAGTCGAATTAACTACCGCTTTATAAAAATCATTATGACCGTGCCACTCAAGCAATTCATGAGGAACACCTGCATTTACATGGAGCGCATAGATCGTACCCTGTACGCTTCTGGGAATTACCGCACCGGGGAAATTTACTCCGTAACCCATTGTATCGCAGAGACGGATCTTAATGGGAATCTTATACTCGTCCATAAGTTTCATGAGTTCCATTGCGAAAGGAACAACAAAACCGTATATATCGGATCTCGTAATATCTTCCAGATGGCATCTGGGCGAAATACCGCAGTCAAGACACTGACGGATTATCGAAAGATAATGATCCAGAGCCTGTCGTCTTGTCATTTTAAGTTTCAAAAAGATATGATAATCGGAACAGGAAACAAGAATACCGGTTTCTTTCATTCCGATCTCTTTTACAAGTTTAAAATCTTTCTCGCTTGCTCTTATCCAGCTTGTTACTTCAGGGAATTTATATCCTCTTTCCATACATTTGATGACAGCATCCCTGTCCTTTTTGGAATAAAGGAAAAACTCACTCGCACGGATCATACCGTTTGGACCGCCGAGCTTATGAAGATAATCATATATAGTAACGATCTGTTCCGTTGAATAAGGTGCTCTGGATTGCTGACCGTCACGGAATGTCGTATCGGTTATCCAGATCTCCTTGGGCATATTATGGGGAACTATTCTGTCGTTAAACGGAATTTTGGGTACTTCGGAATAAGGAAACATGTTTCTGAAAACATTGGGTTTTTCAACATCTTCAAGAATATACATATGTTCCTCTATTTCAAGAAGATTGTTTCTTGGATTTAAAGAAACAGGTCTGTTTTGAAAATTCTGATTCTCATCAGTAAATTTTTTCATTTGTATTACCTTCTTACTTCATACTTTTCCCAAAAGATATCGATCATTCATCATAAATGGTGAAAAATGTTCTTTTACACTGAATTAATATTATAGAGTAAACAAATAAATATAGCAAGATAAGAATTTAACAATCTAAAAACAGGACCCGAATTCCTTCGGGTCCCGATATTTAATAAATATCTTCAATTGCATCTGAATAAAGTTCCTTAGAGTCCGGATTGAAATACTCTTCATCCATATCAGATTCATAGGAATAATACTCATCAAATGTATTGATCATAGCAGCGCATTCTGCTCTGGTCGCTCCTTTCAAAGCGTCGATACGATATCCTTCAGACGAATTTCCTTTGCCTGAGACGATCCCTCGCTCAACCGCCCATTTTACTGCGGTAACAGCCCATGGACTCACCTTATCGGAATCAATGAATCCATCTAAAGTTGTCGAAGGATCGATTGTAACATCATAGTTAACGGACATTGCATACTTATAGAGCATCAGAGCGATCTGTTCCCTTGTCGCATTTCCGTATTTACCGAATGTTCCGTCAGGATTTCCGGAAACGATCTCATTATCGGAAGCCCATGTAACCGGCTTTGCAAACCAGTCAGTTTCGTTAACATCTGAAAACTTCTGTTTATAAACAACTTCAGGTTTTCCGGCCATGCTGTAAAGAGAAGTGACAAACTCGGAACGCGTAATATCGGAATTCGGAGAAAAAATAATTCTTTGACCAAGCGTTCCTTTTCCGGTCATATATCCTTTCTCATATACTGCTTTTGCAGCATAGTACTGCCAGCTTCCGTACTTGATATCCGCAAAAATATTGGAAGAATCATCATCGGCAAAAACCGTAATTTCGCATTTGGCAGTATGACCGTTAACAGTCTTTGCAGTAATGGTAACATTTCCGGCCTGAATACCGGTTGCTTTAACTTTTCCGTCGATAACAGTTGCAATTTCGGGATTGGAGCTTGTCCAGATAACCGTCTTATCTGTTGCATATTCCGGAAGTACGTTTGCATTCAGTGTTATGGATTCACCAAAGTACATAGTCGCGGATGTCTTATCCAAAACTATAGATTTGGGATCTGAAATCTTCAGATATAAAACCGGCCGAACGGCAAAACAGTTATTAACGTCACAATTGTAGTAGAATGCGCCTGCAGTACCGTAACTGTAAACTGTACATGCAATACTGTTATTTCCGCCCGGAGTGCGAAGCCACCACCACGTACCCCGACGCCCAATAACATCATAAGTGTATCCTTTTTCCTTTAAAAAAGAATAGTAATCTTCTTCTGTAATTGTATAATCGATTGCTCCTTTGTCGATAGCATACTGTGTAGCTTCACAGATAAGCTTCTGATTATAACCGAACATATTCTCGGGATCATACCAGCTGTAAGAACCATAATACAACCAAATATCCTCAAAACTCAAACAGAATATCTGATCGGTTGTATCATTTCCTCCCGGTGTTCCCCATTTGGGATTATTCTCATTTTTTAAATTTACATATGGGATCCTCTCCTGTTCCTGAGGAGTAAATGCTTCATTTTTGAAATCATTATTCAGCCATTTACGAAGTGAGCAGGTCTCCCATGTAACATCGATCTGTTCAGTATTATAAGGCTTGTAGTCGAGTGCATATTTACTGATAACAAGAACCCTGTCAGATTCAACCTTTAAAACCTGCCATTCGATCTCGTCTTTTCCTTTTGTTGAGTTATCACCCTGATTATAATTGCCGAATCTGATTATATCTCCGATATTATATGAGCTTCCCAAAACATCTGATTCATCTTCAGAAATATCTGACTCCGATTCATTTGCGATTTCTTCCTGAAGATCCGTACCGGGTCTTTCCGCACGTACGTCAATTCTTTCGATCGGAATAATTATCAATAAAAGAACAAGTGCAAGCACAAGTCTTAAAATCCTTTTTTTGTTTTTCATCTTCTTGTCTACCTGATCAGTTTAGTCCGTTTTATAGTTTTGTCAGAGAAAAAAGCCTGCCCGATCCGTAAATAAATCAATTAATCTCGCAGGCTACCGATTTGACATTATCGGGTTTGACATAATCTTCCTTACTGCCCTTATATGCGATAAGAATACCGTCTCCGACTATAAGATAGTCGCTCTCTCCGTTTTCGTACCAGTCATTAAGCCAGGCGGTCTTTTCAAAAGCCTGTGGTTCAATCTCTGTAACGGTATCGGGAATAATGACTTCTTTAAGATCATCACAGTGATAAAAAGCACCGAATCCGATCGAAACCACATTTGAAGGAATTTCTACCTTTTTAAGTCCGGTACGGGCAAATGCAAATTTTCCGATATATTTTGTATCCGAAGGGATCGTAACTTCAGTAAGATCCGATTTCAGATAAAACAGATTATCGGGAATGATATTGTGATAAATACTTTCCCCAAGAATGGTATCAAATTCCGATTCATTTGACGAACGATCCGAAGAAGTTTCCGAAACTTTTAATTTTTCGGGATCCATAAGAACAACTGCATTATTATTTACGATTATCGCAGCTCCGAGCGAATCATCTTTGGAAGCGTCAAAATGCACATCTTCATCATAAGAAGAGCCTTCCTGTCTTTTTTTGCTCTGTTCGGATGCATATTCGTTTCTTAGATCCGTAGCTAGATTAAGATCATATTTCGGCGTATAAAGAACATCAAATTCATTTTCTTCGGCAAATTTCTTTCCCTCGGTCATTTCATTGGCATAGATTGAAAGTTTGGGACAGCCGTCAAATGCAGTCGGGCTTATGTTCATGACCGAATCGGGAATATAGACCTGCTCCAGGGATACACAGTTCTCAAAAGCTTTCATGGAGATCTCACGTGTATTGAAACTAAGAACAGCACTTTTCAGATTTCTTGCATTGGAAAAAGCATAGGGAGGAATGACTCCTATGGATTCGGAAATGATGGTATGTTCGAGATTATCGCAGCCCCAGAAAGCATAAGGAGAAATCGCAGCAACCGTATCGGGAAATACGAAAAACGATTTTTCCCTTCCCGGAAGCATTTCATAAAGAACGGTTTTGTCAGCTGAATAGATAACTCCGTCTATACATGTCAGATAATTGTTTTCATCACTGACATCAACACTTTTTAAATTCTGACAACCGGCAAAAATACTGGAACCGATCTGCGAAAGATCTTTACCCAAATATGCCGATGAAAGATTCGGGCAGTTGGCAAATGCAGATGCACCGATCTTCCTGACACTTTCGGGAACTACAACTCTTTCAAGATTTTCCATTTCGGCAAAAGAATTAAAACCTATTTCTTCGAGACCGTCGGGAAGTACTACTCTTTTGATCGAATCATTCCCTTCGAAAGCGCCTGCCACAATAGCTTTTGTTCCGCTCGGAACCACACAGACTTCATCTGTACTGTAACATTTCATAAGAGTGCTTTTTTCCATTTGAAAATCCTCACTTGCGTTTATTGCTTTACTTCTGATTATCAGAGAAGTAAATGCAATACCGCAGGTGAGAATAACAAATGCGAATGAACAGATTGTCAAAACACTCTTTTTTTTCATCGTTTTACAACTTTTCTCTTCTTTCCCGAAGGAATGCATAAAGCAAAGAATATTATTGAAGCGGCAAACAGTCCGATGCTGATGAACCATTTAATGCTAATTCCGTCACCTGTTTTGGGTGTCGAAGTTGAAGTATAAGTTACCGAAGACTTAAGATCCGAAGTATCCACATAGATCGTATACGGTGAAAAATGAGGTGCAGTAAAGTTGATGCAGGGAACACCGTTAATTGTTGTGAATTTAGGATTCAGATCAACAAGTTTTCCGTTAACCACATATCCGACTTTATTGTTACCTGCATAAGGAACAAGATCGTCGGGGATCGGTAAAGTAATATTAACTTTAAGATCCGATGTATTTTCAATCTTTGTGGTACCTGTCTTATCATACAATGAAATATCCATTGCAATGTATTTAATGGTATCCAGAGAATCGTACTTGGCAAGCAGCGCATCCTCAACCTGAGCTTTAGCAGTCTGAGAATCCGTGATCTTTAATACGAAATTATCCGAAGATCCGGAAACGGATGCTGAAGCAAGGGAGTTATTTGAGAATCCCTGTTTGGTCAGCGATACGGTCGTATTCGGATTGTTGGTCGTTCCGCCGGAATTTCCGCCTCCGCCTGAGTTCCCGCCTCCGCCGGAGTTACCGCCGCCGCTTGAATTACCGTCATCCTTGTAATTTGCGGTTACGCTTACATTCTTGGCCGGCATTGTGAAATAAGTTGCAGCAAGGTCGGATTTCATAAGCGAAACGCCTTCGTCAGCCGTCCATTTTTCAAACACCTTGCCTGAAGGAGGATTGTTGGCAATGATGATTACATTGGCACCTTCAACATAGCTGCCCGAACCTGTTCCATTTACAACGGTAACAGTATATAATTTTGTGGGTACATCGGGATTAACCGGTGTGGGATTGTCGGGATTCGGATTGTCGGGATCCACGGGTGAAGGATCATCCGGTGTTCCGGCTTTCTCGTACTGAGCATAAACATCCCTGTCTTCGGTAACCTTTGTAATATCGGGTTTCCATCCGGTAAATACATAACCTTCACGTTTGGGTTCTTTGACTTCCACACAGTCTTCACCTGCTTTAACGTTCTGAGTATAAAGAAGTTTTTCATCCCAGTCATAGAACTTAACCGTAAACATCTGGTTAGGGTCTAGTTTCTCATACTGAGCATATGTATCCGTATCTTTCTGGATATTCTTGATCGCAGGTCTCCAGCCTGTGAATTTATAGCCTTCTCTTTCAGGTTCTTTTACTTCTGTACAGTCTCCGCCCGGTTTAACCTGCTGAGTATAAAGAACTTTTTCGTCCCAGTCAATAAATCTTACGGTATAAAGGACTTCGTCCTCTTTTGCATATTTGGCAACCGCAAATTTATATTCTGTAACGTTTACGATCTTTTCGGGATTCCATCCGACAAACTTATAACCTTCTTTTTGAGGCGCTTTTTTGGCAGCCGCTTCCATATCGGCATCTTTGCCGGATTCAATATACTGAGTATCGATTATCGTTGTAGCATCTTCGTCAAAGAAATCAACACGGAATTTTTTGGGTATTTCCTTCAAAATGATATAAGAATATTTATCTGAATATCTAGCCGCTTCCGAACCTAGTTCGGCATAGAAAATAACCTGATGTCCGTCTGCACTTTCAAATGCTTTTTCTTCGATAGTACAGTTTGAATTGGGAATCTGTACTATTCTGACATTACTGTTCTTAAATGCATCTTTACCGATATGAGTCGTACTGTCATTAAGGATCACTTCGGACAGATTCTTTGTATTTTCAAAACAGTTATCGGGTATTTCGGTAATTCCGCTTGATGTAAAGTCGGCACTTACTACTCCGTCACAGTTCTTAAATGCTCCTTTTGCTATGGTTTTGACACTTTCAAGTTCTTTAGCGCTGAAAACTTCCGAACCGCATCCTTCCCCTGTTCCTCTTGTGGCAAGAACTTCAAGAAGTTTTTCCTTAACACCGTTTACCGTTCCGTAAATGACAGCATCCTGACATGTATAATTGGGATTGGATCCGAAATCAACGGATTTAAGTTTTGTACAGGAAACAAAAGGAATCGTTCCAAACTGTTCAAGTTCGGAATAAATATCAACGTCGATAAGTTCGGGACAATTGGCAAAAGCATAAGTTCCGATGGATTTTGTTCCGCCTTTGATATATACGCCTTTCAGGCTTCCGCATCCCTTGAATGCATTGGCATCTATCTTACCTACATTTTCAATGGTGATGGTTTCGATATCGTTATTTGTATCGGAAACCTTATTTCCTTTTGTATCAACTCCGGAGAATAAACCTTCTTTGATTCCGTTAATACCATTGTCCAACGTAACATTTAAAACAGCATTGATAACATCTTTTTGATTCTCGGTAAGCTGACTGCCGTTTATATATGCCGTATAAGCAGTCTGGCAGACCTGAGCATAGTTATTCACATTATCCATATACGGATAAGGATTATTTCCCATATTTGACAGATCGTAGAAAGTCAGGCAATGAACCAGCTCATTCAACTTAGTATCAGGATTGTATCTTATGGTCTGATTGGTGGGCCAGCCTGAATAGAAAGTGATATATGTCTTGTTCTGATCACCGTTATTAATGTTATTCTCGGGATTCATCGCAAAATCAAAAGGCGCACTTCCGGCTTTGGGATTTCCCGTAAATGTCAATATCGGATCGGTTGCAAGATTACAGCCGCAATCGGCGATCTGAGTCGCAAATGCATCTTTTCCGATATATGAAAGATTAATAGGCTCTTCGAAAATTACATTTTCAAGTGAATGACATCCTTTGAAAGCATTTGCTTCGATCTCGGTAATGTTTGAAGGTATGGAGATCTGTTTTAATTTATGCTTGCCTGAAAAAGAATCACTGCCTATAACGGTAATGCCGTAAGGTCCGATCTTTTCGGGTATCTTAACCTTAAGAACGGAATCATCCATGTAAAAGTAAACAAGCTGATTGTTGCTGTTAACCTGAAATACGGTCTTTCCCGAGCCTGCATCACCTGTAGCGGTATATACTTTTTCGTAAATATCTTTGTCAAGATACTTGAATGCAAATGAATTTGCTGTCGAAGTATAATGAAGTTCCTGATTTTCAAGTCCTTCTAAATAGAATTCCTTCGGAAGCATTTCCTGGAACTGTGCAAAAGAAAATCCTGAATTATCAACAAGTGTGGAACTTGCTTTACGAATTGTAATATGTTTCAGAGAAACACACCCCTGAAACCACGCGATATCGGGATTCTCGTTATAATCAGCAGGAAAACTCAGATATCCAAGTGAAGAACAGTCTTTGAAAACATTGGTTCCCAATACGGACAGTGACATATTCTCTCCCGGAACATCCAAAATACATTCCGTCATGGAAGTACAGCCTTCAAAGCAGGAATCACCCACTTCTTCTACAGCCGTAGGCAGAGTAAATGATTTAAGTCCGCGGCAGTTTAAGAATGCTCTTTCACCGATAACGGATATTCTAGCATTTGTGGGAAGTTCAACTGTTTTCAGATTGTAACATTCAGCAAAAGCATAATTGCCTATTGTATTAAGACCGTCATGGAAAGTAACCTTATTAAGATTTACACATTTTGAAAATGCATAATTTCCTATTCCGTAAATCTGGCTTCCAAGTGTAAGATTAACAATGTTTTTGGCAGTTGAAAAAATACCGGCAGATGCATCATTATTAATGACAGTCCAGTTATTGCCGTTTTTCTCAACATGCTGATTGGCAATATAGTTTACGGGAGCATCTTTTAATCTTTTATGAGCTTCATCCTGACAAACAAGATATGAACCGGGATTACCTGAATCTTCATAGTATAATTGATTATCATCAATGCTGCCCCATTCAGAAATGGTTTCATAATAACAGGGACGATATTCGATAACATCGCCGACAGGCTGATAAACATCTTCCGTGGTTTCGGGATCTTCAGGATCTGTCGGATCCGGATCATCCGGTTCGGGTTCCTCAGGTTCAGGCTCTTCTATAACAAACTTATAAAACAGAGGTTCATTGTTTTTTGAAACTGCGATATTTCCGTTATCGGTACTGAAATATGCATCCAGTGTATCAGGAATCACAAGATTACCGCCGGAAAGAGATCTTTCGGAATCATATCCGCAGATAACAGCCGATTTATCCGTTCCGCTCTTTTTATTGATATAAGCAAACTGGAACATTCCGTCACCGGTAGTATAAATGGTATCCGTACTTGCAATAACAGGAACCTTATTCTCACTGTCTTCCAATGAAGCTTTGGCAAAAGCGGTATACGCTTCAACATCTCTTTGCGGAATTATTGCAACTATGATCGCAGAAAGCAATAAGAGTCCCGCTATTGAGAATCCTATCGTTCTTTTAAACTTTCTGGATAATTTTTTCCTTGATCTTTTCATTATGATCCTCCGGAATTATTTGATTTTTTTAGCCATAACTACAAATCTGCCGTTTGCCTGCATATAATCACAGGTGGAAAGTGTCAGCAGTTCATCATCCATACTTATGGAAACATCGGTATTATATATGGATTTATTTCTTAATTCTTCCATGTACGAATCAAATTCAACTTCGGAATTTACATTTACGAATTCGTAGTATTTGAATTCGGTATCGTCCGAGGTATGTACATAATCCCTGAAAACAAAAACAACCTCATATTCAGCATATTCATATATCGTATTGAACGTGAATCTTTTATGATTAATGAAAAAATCATGGCTGTCGTATTTTTCAAGATTGGCAAACATCTTTCCGGATTTCATGTGATGTCCGTAAAGAATGACATTTTTGCTCCTCGGAAAAATACTGCAGTTAAAATCAGCAAAAATACAGCCGTTGGCATCGTTTTTGTTATTAAAATTATGCGACAGATAATATTCGTTATCACTGCTTTGCATTACAGGATAATCAATATTGGTATCGTCTATCTTTATCCATCCTATCAGATCAGGATTCTTTTCGTGTAATTCTTGATAATCCGAAAGAATGGGAGGTATTTCATATGTATCATAGGTAATGCGGTTGTTTATCTCGGGTTTTATCGTTGTAAAAACGAAGGCATTATCTCTGACGGATTGTTCTATCTCCTGTCTAACATTGTCCGAGCTCACATCGCTTTTTACTTTGAGTATTATCATGACCAGGGAGCCTGTAAGGATTGCAATGCTTGAGGCTATGATCGTGAATTTGATCAGATTTTTGTTCTTTCTTCTCTTCTCAATGTAATACTCCACTAATTCTTTATCGACATTTTCGTCGAGATTATCAACCTTTCGCGTAAAAATACGGTCTCTGTTGATAAATTCGGCTGTTTTTTCGTCGTACATTTCGTCTTCTTCAATGTTTTTACTTCTTTTTGAAGAACGTCTCAGCGGCAGATCGTCATTAAGTTCATTATCAGTATTTCTGTTTTCAGGTTTTCTGTTATTGGAAGGAGCATGTTTTTTTCTCAGTCTTTCATAAAGAGAAGTAATTTCATCTTCAAAATCAAAACCAATCTTGGATTCGAATCTGATACTTCCGGTGCAGATCGAAGAATACACTTTTTCAACCTGACGGAAATCTTTCATATCAAGCTTCTTTTTTATGGTATCTATCTTCTGAGAATCACGTATAAAAGCTTCATATTCACTTTTATTTACTGCATGATACCCGTTTACGGTTCTTTCGGAATCCATTCTTCTCCACCTTACATACTCATACAATTTTATTTTACTATATATCGTAGATAATTCAAGCGAAAAATCAATATATTGTCCTTTTTCAATTGATTCCGTTTCAGTTATATTCTTATATTCGAGTAGGGTAATGAAATTACACCGCTCTCGTGCGGCTCATGCGTCGTCGAAGACGACATTTTTTCTTTGCACGGCCTTAGCATGAAAAAAGCAGGCTGCCTGAACAACCTGCTTGAATCATTATGAATATTAAACAAAAACTTTACTTAACAACTATATTTACGATCTTTGAAGGAACATAGATCTCTTTAACCACCGTCTTTCCTTCGATTGCCTTTGCAACACCTTCGACCGCTTTGGCTTTAGCAAGTGCACTGCCCTTGTCTTCGGCCTTTAAAAGTTCAACAACTCCCTTAACCTTACCGTTAACCTGAACACCGATCTCGATCGTGTCTTCATTGAGAGCAGCTTCATCAAATTCAGGCCATTTTTCGTAAGCTATCGTATTGTCATGACCGAGTACGCTCCAGATCTCTTCACCGATATGAGGAGCTATACATGAAAGCATCTTAATGAAACCTTCAGCATATTCTCTGGGACAAGTGCCTTTAACAGCCTCATTCATAAAGATCATCATCTGGGCAATAGCCGTGTTAAATCCGAGAGTTTCAAAATCTGATGTTACTTTTTTAACCGTCTGATTGTAAACCTTGGTAAGTCTGTCATCAGTTTCTTCAGTGATATTTTCGGGATTGGTGAAATAATTCCAAACCTTATTGAGATATTTTCTTGCACCTTCTACACCTGATGAACTCCAGGGCTTGGAAACCTCAAGAGGTCCCATGAACATTTCATAGAGTCTTAATGTATCAGCGCCGTAATCTCTTACGATATCCGAAGGATTAACAACAAATTCAGGGAATCTCTTACCCATCTTAATACCGTTCTCACCGAGGATCATACCCTGATGTACAAGCTTTTTGAAGGGCTCCTTAACGGGTGAAATGCCTTCGTTGTAAAGGAATCTGTTCCAGATCCTTGAATACATAAGATGTCCTACGGCATGCTCGGGTCCGCCGATATAAAGATCTACGGGAAGCCAGTGTTTCAAGAGTTCGGGATCTGCAATCGCCTTGTCGTTCTGAGGATCGATATATCTCATGTAATACCATGAAGAACCTGCAGAACCGGGCATTGTTGATGTTTCTCTCTTACCCTTTACGCCGTCTTTTTCGTAAACTTTCCATTCGGTTGCATTCTCAAGAGGTGCCTGACCGTTCTTTCCCTTGTAATCGTCAAGTACCGGAAGCACCAGAGGAAGTTCATCATCTTCAAGCACGTGAATGTTTCCATCTTCGTCATACCATACGGGAACCGGTTCGCCCCAGTAACGCTGACGCGCGAAGATCCATTCACGGAAGTGATAATTAACGGTTCTCTTTGCAACACCCATCTTTTCAAGTTTCTGAGTGATTGCTTCTTTTGCATCTTCAACCACAAGACCTGTAAATTCTTCGGAATTGATAAGCTTGCAGCCTTTACCGAGATAGTCGTATTTTTCAAATGCGCATTCGCTTACGTCTCTTCCGTCGATAACCTGGATCATATCTATATTGTGAGCGATCGCATATTCAAAGTCTCTCTGATCGTGTGAAGGTACAGCCATAACAGCACCTGTACCGTAATTGGCAAGTACAAAATCACCGATGAACATACGGACTTCTTTGCCGTTAACCGGATTGATACAAGTAACTCCCTTAAGTTCACAACCGGACTTGGTCTTATTGAGTTCGGTTCTGTCCATATCGTTCTTCTTTAATGTTTCATCGATATATGCCTGAACCTCTTCTTTATTTTCGATCCTGGGCATTAAATCCTTTACGATCTGTCCGTCGGGAGCAAGTACCATAAAAGTAATACCGTAAATTGTTTCGATACATGTCGTATAAATTGAGAACTCTCCGCCGCCTACGATCTGGAATCTGACTTCCACACCTTCTGAACGTCCGATCCAGTGACGCTGCATGTCCTTTGTGGATTCGGGCCAGTCGATCTCATTCAAGCCTTCAAGAAGTTCATCAGCAAAAGCCACCTGATCGATAACCCACTGCTTCATGTTCTTTCTTACAACGGGATAACCGCCACGCTCTGATTTACCGTCGATAACTTCATCGTTCGAAAGAACCGTACCGAGTTCCTCGCACCAGTTAACAGGCATATCAATAAGTTTTGCATAGCCCTTTTCATAGAGTTTCTTGAATATCCACTGAGTCCATTTGTAATATGAAGGATCGCTTGTTGCGATCATTTTTGACCAGTCGTAGTCAAAGCCGAGTTCTTTTAACTGCTTTGAGAAAGTCTTTATATTTTCCTGAGTAAATCCGTTGGGATTGTTACCTGTTGTAACAGCATACTGTTCTGCGGGAAGACCGAATGAATCGTATCCCATGGGATGAAGCACATTGTATCCCTGCATTCTCTTCATTCTCGAAGAAATATCCGTAGCCGTATATCCTTCCGGATGGCCTGCATGAAGGCCAACACCTGAGGGATAAGGGAACATATCGAGTGCATAAAACTTGGGCTTTGAAAAATCCCAGACATCAGTCTTGAATGTCTCATTCTCCTCCCAGTATTTTTGCCATTTGGATTCGATTTCATGATGATTGTAAGCTTTTCCCATAACATCCTCACTTTTAATAGATAAATCATATTTATTAACTACTTCATTTTAAGTATCTGACGATAAAAAGTCAAATAAAAGAAAATAATAAAATGCCTTTATCAAAGCAATACGGCCGAAGCATAAAACTCCGACCGTTTGCCAAAATGTCTATATAAAACAATTTTTCAGCATTATTCAGCATTGCCCTCGGCAACTTTGTCTGCTCTTTCCTTAACTTCAGCTTCCTGAATATCCGAAGGAGCCTGTTCGTAACGTGCGAATTCATATTCGTAATCGCCACGTCCGCCGGTCATTGAACGAAGATCCGTACAATATCCGAAAAGACTCATCATGGGGATATCGGCTTCAACAACCGTCTTGCCGTTTCCTGCAGGATTCATACCGAGTACTCTGCCTCTTCTCTTGTTAAGGTCACCCATTACATCACCGGTAAAATCATTGGGAACTGTAACCTTAAGTGAAGCGATAGGCTCAAGAAGAATAGGTCCGGCTTCCATAAATCCTTTTTTGAACGCCTGGATCGTTGCCATCTTAAATGCCATTTCGGAAGAGTCTACGGGATGATAAGATCCATCATAAAGAATAGCCTTAACACCGACTACGGGATAAGCTGCAAGAGGTCCTCTGAGAACCGATTCCTGAAGTCCTTTTTCAACTGCAGGGAAATAGTTCTTGGGAACTGCACCGCCGACAACTTCTTCTTCAAATACATAAGGTGCCTCAAGATCGCCCGAGCTTTCAAAACGCATCTTGACATGTCCGTACTGGCCGTGTCCGCCGGACTGCTTTTTGTATTTGTATTCAACATCGGATTTTTTCTTGATCGTTTCTCTGAAAGCTACCTTCGGCTTTGTCAGATCGATCTTAACCTTATATTCATTTTCAAGTCTTGACTGGATAACATCGAGATGAAGATCACCCATTCCGTAAAGGAGCATCTGCTTGTTTTCGGAATCGTTAACAGCCTTAACGGTAAGATCTTCATGCATGATCTTCTGAAGTGACTGTGCGATCTTGTCAACATCAGCCTTATTAACTGCATGGTATCTCTTGTATGTATAAGGTTTGGGAAGATCAGCCTTGCCGAATCTTATGATATGAGCCTTGGTTGAAAGCGTATTTCCTGTTCTTGCTGCGGTGATCTTTGCAAGTGCACCGATATCTCCGGCATGAAGTTCGGAAACTTCAATGGGTTTATTACCCTGAAGGAGATATATCTTACCGATCTTCTCTTCAACCTGCTTTTCATCGTTATACATAAGGTCATCAGTCTTAAGAACACCGGACATAACCTTTATAAGTGAGTACTTACCGATGAAAGGATCGACGATGGTTTTGAAGATATATGCGGATTTTGTCTTTGCAAAATCATAATTTGCTTCAAATACTTCGTTTGTCTTTAAGTCGATACCTGCAACAGTTCTGGAATCAGGACCGGGAAGATATTTAACAATATCGTCAAGCAGTGTATAGATACCCTGGCAGAGTACGTTTGAACCCATTGAAATGGGAACGATACTGCAATCGTTAACGGATACTCTCAAAGCCTGACGGATCTCGTTTTCAGAGAACGTCTCACCGCCGAAATATCTTTCCATAAGTTCTTCACTCGTTTCGGCTACAGCTTCCATTAAAGTCTCTTTGTAGCTTTCAAGATATTCCTTATTGGCATCGGGAATATCACATTCCTTCGCTTCCTTGCCTTCCCATCTGTAAGCCTGCTCGGATACTACGTTAACATATCCTACAAATTTTTCGTTCTCACGAATAGGAAGATGGAAAGGAGCGATCTTCTTTCCGTAAAGAGCAGTCAGATCTTCAACAACCTGTCTGTACGATGCATTGTCGATATCCATATCGGTAACAAAGAACATTCTGGGAAGTTTATATTTCTCACAGATATCCCATGCTCTCTCAGTACCTACTTCTACGCCGGCTTTTCCTGAAACTACAATGATTGCAGCATCTGCAGCGGAAGCAGCTTCTTCAGCTTCGCCTACAAAATCAAAAAATCCGGGAGTATCCAATATATTGATCTTACATCCGTTCCATTCTACGGGAATAAGGGATGTAGAAATTGAAATCTGTCTTTTTACCTCTTCTTTGCCGTAATCACTGACAGTATTTCCATCAACGATCTTACCCATTCTTGAAGTAATTCCGCCAAGATATGCCATAGCTTCCGCAAGCGAAGTTTTTCCGGCACCTCCGTGACCCAATAAACAGACATTACGAATCTTATCCGTTGTGTAAATGTTCATGTTGCAACCTCCGAGTTTTTATTTGAGGCTGAAATAAAAAATCCCCTTAATAAAAAATCAACCCCACTTAGTCTATTTTACTAAATTAGGGTTGAATATACAATGTTTAATATAAGTTTTGTACAATAAATACGATTGTTTTTGAAATTTTTTGTAAATATTTACTTGACTGTGTATAAATAACACATTTTTAAAATTATTTTATTCTTTTGCGCCGTCTTTTGAGTATGTATTGATGGTATCATAAATCTCTATACGCTTAACATCCATTTCGGGCATTCCTATAAAAATGCCACCGTACTGGAATGTCGAATCGGTCTTGGAAATTCGGACAATCTCAATAAATGTATGGATAATATCTTTATTCCATAAGGTAAGATCTGTATCATATACGGCTCCGATCGTCAGTGCCTCGTTGCAGTTAAACCCGATCCCGGAAGTCGAAATATCAAAAACATCTATATTGATCTCCTGAGCTTCCTGTTTATCGAGTCTTTTGACGAACAGTTTGGCTTCAAGTTCAATCCTCTTTGACTTTCTTCTGTCGTTCATAAAATAAACCCTCCAATAAATCCGGTCAAAAAATAAATATCTTTATTTGTCCCATCTGATTAATATTTTAAAGTCTTAAAAAATTTGTGTCAATAAAATACTGTTTTTTACTAAACTTTATGATATAATGTTCGAAGTAGTATATAGGGAATATATTTGATTTTTGAGGGTTAATATATGAGAATCGGTGCATACGAATTAAGCTCACAAATGAATATATATTCGAAATTCTCGGCAGAATCCATCAAAAAAGTCCAGGATCTGAACAAGGAATTTCCTTCCAAGGCCGAGAAAAACGACGATACAGCTGTATCGTTATCCATAGACGGCAAAGACTATTCCGCGCCTGTTACATATTCAAAATATGCATCAGCCGGCAAAGTCGCAAATGCAACTCCGAAACTTGATGACTTCTCTCTCGTTTCAGCCAAAGAAGATGTCAAGAATTCCCGTCTTCCCGAATCGGAAGCGGATTCTCAGTACAAAGAAGTCATCTCTGACAAAGAAATGGACAGCTTCCTTAAAAAAGTTTTCAAATTATACGAATAAAGTTTATTATCAAAAAGACCTGCAATCAGCAGGTCTTTTTTAATATTCTCACCTGTATTCAAGATTCGATCATTCATACTCTTTATAAAATACATAAAACATAATTCAGTTTATCTTCCAATATATTCAAAAGCATTCTTTATCCAATCTATTTCTTCCCCTGTAATCGCGATAACATCATATCTTATCGGCGTATCTTCCGGAATGCCTTTTATAAGTCTGAAATAATCGCTTACTCTGCATATTTTTTTCTGTTTACGATAATTTACTGCTTCGGACGGAGAACCGTAAACCGAAGAACTTCTGTATTTAACTTCAAAAAAGACGAGATAATCCCCGTCCTTTCCAATAATATCTATTTCACCTATTTTACAGCTGAAATTAACGTCAATTATCCTTACTCCGTTCTTCTCAAGATAATCAACGGACCTTTCTTCATGTTCGTTTCCGGATCTTCGTTTATTAATTGTTTTTCTCCTTATTTCGCTTTAGCCCTTATCTTATCCATTGCATCGACAAAAACAAGAATTTCGGCAACAACCTCATAAAGTTCCGGCGGAATTTCCTGTCCGACTTCCAGACGGGACAAAGTATCGGCAAGTTTTGAGTCCTTATGGACGGGAACTTTGTTTTCTTTTGCTTTCTCCACGATCTTATCAGCCAGAATTCCCTGCCCGCTGGCAACTACTTTGGGCGCGTTATCGTTATTCGGATCATATTCCAATGCAATCGCATGTCGGATTTTTCTTTTTTCCATATGTTTACGCCCTCACGTCAAATCTGTAAAAGCCGATCGAATCTTTTTTGTCGGAAGCATCCTCTTCATCCATCAGGACCTGAGGTGCTTCGCTCTTTGTGTTAAATGAATTGGTTACTTTAAAGCCGAGATTTTCAAGTTTATCATTAAGCAATCCGATATGCTGTTCAATGAACTTAAGAGTATCTTCATCCGGAAGGGTAAAATCAGTAGAAAGATTCTTGTTTGAATTAAGTTTTACATATACTTCCACTCTGCCGAGATTTTTCATATCAAGTCTTAATACGGCGGAAATATTATCTTTATTTGCCAGAAGATTCTTCTTGTTTGCATATACATACAGATCGCCTGTATTGGATTTATTGTTAAGCAATACGGGAAGCTGTACATAAGGTGTCAGATCGTTAAGAGTCTGAAGGAACTGTACGTTTTCCCTGAAAGAATTAACACTTTGCGAAAGATTGTCGTTTCCCTTAAACGTATTCTGCATCGATTCAATGATCTTATCGGTATTCTGAAGGATCTTATTGTAATGATTGTTAAGTGAATCAGCATCTTTTATCTCATTCGGTTCAAGAAGCCATTTTTCCGAAAACTTATCGGTGATCGAATTCTGGAATAATTCCGATTTGATTAGACTCTTTTTCATGGCATCCGAAACATTCTCGTCTTTAAGAATGGAATCGAATGTTTTTAACAGTTCTTCAAGATCTATCTTTTCACCGTTTGACAGTTTATCGAGCATTTCATTGCCGAATGCATTGTCTTTCGAGATCATTGCGCTTAAACCGTCAAAATCCTTGTTGGTCAGAACTATCTGTTCCGAAAGATCTATCTGCGAAGCAGCATTCTCTTTTATCAGAGCACTTTCCTCACCCGATAAGATTCCTTCATCCAGATCCGAAATAACATTTTTTAATGCTTCAGGTGCAGATTTAAGCAGGTCTTCGGGATTTTCACCTTCAAGATTTCCTTCGCCGCCTTCAGATGAAAGAAGTGCTTCGTTTTCAAAACCGGTGTTACCCAATGAAACGGATACTTCAGTCTTACCTTCAGTAGAAGCATCAATAAAATCCGAAGCCATTTTAATGGCAGTCGAAAGGTCGGCGTCAGCCTGTGCGGCAAGTTCCAGAGGAATCTGATTAATAACGGTATTGATGGAATTTGAGATCTTGCTTTCGAAATTCAATACCGAATCAAATCTCGCAATATTGTCCGAAGTGAGTTCCAGCCCGATCTGTTTCATACGGATTATCTCTTGCGGTCTGACTTCGGGATTTGAGACAATATTTCTGTATAACTGGGCAATGGAATCCTTATCTATGCTCATGCCTTCTTCCATGAGCGTGGAAACAAGAGCAAGCGATGTCGCGTTGATCGGGACATTGGCCTGTTCCAGAGCATTATTGGCTATATTTTCATTTGCTATATTGGTAAATAGTGTTCTTAGAGAAATGGAATTGTCGGATTCGGAATTAACTTCAAAGACAACACTCTGTCCGACGCTTAAACTGATATCGGGATTTACGTTTGCGGTGATCCTGGCATCATCCCCCACAAGGATCGTGGCAACATTCTGATTGATATCTACGACCTGTCCGCGAAAAGTTTCACCGGAAGACAATTCACGAAGCAAATCAAGGCCTGTCTTGTCAATATTAAGACCTTCCCTGGTAAACTCGTTTCTCTGTACTCCGGAAACGGAATTGATATTCAAATAATTGGTGTTTATATTATCCACTTAAGCCTCTTTAAATATAATTATGTATGAACGAATATCTGTGAATTTCGCAGGGGCCGAGTTTCTTTAATCCCTCAATATGCGACGCGGTACCGTATCCTTTATTCTTCGCGAGATCATATCCGGGATAGATCTTGTCGAATTCAGCCATCATCCTGTCTCTGGTGACCTTGGCGACGATTGAAGCCGCACCTATGGATATACTCTTGGCATCACCTTTGATGATGGGTATCTGCCTGATATCAACTCCCGGTATCGTAACCGCATCGTTTAAAAGAATATCGGGTTTGACCGAAAGATTCGCAATCGCATCCCTCATCGCTTCATAAGTGGCATTAAGAATGTTTATCTCGTCAATCCTTTTATTATCCCTTATGCCTATTCCGTATGAAACAGCCTGCGAAGTGATCATGTCATAAAGCTCTTCTCTTCTTTTTTCGGATAATTTCTTGGAATCATTAATATACAGAATAGAACAATCTTTAGGTAAAATTACGGCACATGCCACAACAGGGCCGGCAAAAGGACCTCTTCCGACTTCGTCTATACCGCAGACATAGCCGAATTTTTCATATTCTTTCTCATATTGCTTAAGTGCTTCTATACGTTTTAATTCGGCTTCAAGTTTTTCGCCTTTTAATTCTCTCATAAATAACCCCGAATATCATTTATCTTTCTTTTTAACAAAACCGATCTTGTTGAACGGATACACTCTGAGCCACGCTCTGCCAATGATCTCTTTTCGGTTTATGTTTCCTACGGCATAAAATCTGGAGTCAAAAGAGTCATTTCTGTTGTCACCCATTACAAAATACTCGTTTTCTCCCAGTAAAATCGGCTTGGATGCGATCCCCGGATCCCTGATCACCTCTTTACCGTAATCTTCTTCAAGAAGAACATCATTGATAAATATGTTTCCGTCATCATCGATATATACGGTTTCACCGGGCAGACCGATTATTCGTTTGATAAAATAATTTCTCGTGCTTTTCTGATAAGGAAATACTATAACATCGAATCTCTGTGGATCTTTAAAACGATAAGTGATCTTATCCACTATAAGATTATCCTTGTCAAATAATGTATCGTTCATACTGTTGCCGTCAACAACGGTTCTCTGTCCGATAAAAGTAACTATAAACAGAGCTACAAGCAAAAGTCCGAGAAAATACAGACTGGTTTTCAACACTTCTTTTAATGTCTCGTTCATAACAAAATTAGTCCTTTGATAATTATTGATTTTCGGGAATATTATCCAATGTAAAATAACCGAGTTTATTGCTTCGGAAATCATCTATGAGCATTTTGGCTCCTCTCTGAACATCGATCTCGCCGCCTGCTTTTAGAAGACTTCTTTTTTCGGAATACTCTTTCAGGATGTCGATCTCATCAGTGGCATCGATATCGAGTTTTTCTTTGAATATTCCGGGATATTTGGCATTCAGTTCACTTATGAGACTGAAAGCAAGTTCTTCAAACTGAAGGATGTCATCGTTGACGGAACCGATGAGCGCCAGAACCACGCCGGTACTTTTATCTTCAAACTTAGGCCAGAGGATACCGGGTGTGTCCAGCAGTTCAAAATCATTTTTTATGCTTATCCACTGTTTTCCTTTGGTGACTCCCGGCTTATTACCTGTTTTCGCGGAAGCTTTACCCGACAGAGCATTGATAAACGTGGATTTTCCGACATTGGGAATTCCCACTACCATACATTTTATGCTTCTTTTGACTATTCCTCTTTTTTTATCACGTTCGATCTTTTCCCTGCAGACTTCTCTTATGATCTTATCCAGATTATTTATCCCCTGCTTGGTCCTGGAATTGATAAGAACGCATTTGATGTTTTTCTCTTCAAAATAAGAAACCCATCTGAGATTTTCTTCTTTATCAGCCATATCCGATTTGTTCATCAGAACAAGGCGGAATTTGTTCTTAGCAAGTCTGTCGATATCCGGATTCCTCGAAGAAAGAGGTGCTCTGGCATCAATGATCTCTATGACCAGATCCACAAGTTTGATATTCTCTTCCATCATCCTGACGGCTTTGGTCATATGACCTGGATACCAGTTTATATTCGGTTTGTCTTTATCGATTTTTTCTATTTTTCTGTTTTCAGACATATTATTTTACCAGACCGGCTTTTTCGTCACCGTATTTAAAATGAAACCAAACACGCCCGATGATATCATCTCTTTTTACCGGACCGATATTACCGTATCTCGAATCTTCGGATTCTTTTCTGTTGTCGCCCAGCACAAAGAATTCATCTTTTTCAAGCACGATCTCATTTTCGGCCATACCGGCATATTCCATCGGTTCATAGAGACCTTCAAATTCAAAAAGTTCATCATTCACATAAAGGCGACCGTTTTGAATAAGAACCTTGTCTCCGGGGACCGCAACTACTCTTTTGATGTAAAAATGAGATTTGGTATTTCCGTTGGGATAAAAAGCTATGATATCGTTAACCTGAGGTTTTAATATCAAAAATGATGATTTGTTTATCAAAACAACTTCAGAATTGTACAAAAGAGGATTCATACTGTCTCCGATAACCACACTTCTTGTTCCGAATATAAGAACAAGGACAAATGCAATAAAGGAAACAGCAGCCATCCAGAACAAAAGTACAAAAACCCATGTAAAATGATGAGGCTTAATCTTTTTTTCTTTTTTTATGAAAGTAAGACCTTTTCTTTTTTTCATCTTTTCACCGGAAATCAAAAATCATCAAATATTTATTATACTATATTTATCCATATATTCGCAAATTTTATCTGTCAAACATTATGCATAAAAAAGGCAGGATTCACATCCTGCCTCAGTGTTCGAAATTAAATTCTTTCTTTTACTTTTGCTTTCTTTCCTACTCTGTCTCTTAAGTAGAAAAGTTTAGCTCTTCTGATCTTACCTTTACGAACAACTTCAACGTTTACAACGTTGGGAGAATGAATGGGCCATGTCTTCTCAACACCGCAGCCGTTTGAAATCTTACGTACCGTAAATGTCTGACGGTTTGATCCGCCCTGTACTTTGATAACAGTACCTTCGAAGATCTGGATTCTTGTTTTGTTACCTTCCTGAATTCTGTTGTGAACCTTAACGGTATCACCGACTTCAAAAGAAGGAACGCTCTCTTTTAACTGAGCACTTTCAATTTCTTTGATAATTTCGTTCATTTTATACTCCTTTTGTTTCATCGGATGTTCATAAGTCAATATGCTCAGCGGACCATCTCTTTACGCAACTATAATAAATTACCACAAAAACAGCAATTATTCAATACTTTATTTAATTTTCAACAAAATTATAAAATTATACGAATAATCCCATCAAGATATGGTAGAATATATTCGTTATTGATACAATTGCAGACATTAATTCTTCGAGGTAATCTATGTTCAGACTATGGATTAAAGAAATCAAAGACAATCATCTTATAAAAGATCTGACTATTAAAGACGAAAGCAATGACACGCGTACTCACAAAGTCTTCAAATCCCTTGAAACCGGATGTCTGGATCTGGATCTGCCCGTACCTATCTGGCTCGACAAAAACATTTCCGAATTCAAATCTGTTTCTAAAACACGTTTTTCAAAGGATTCTTTCATTGAATCAATCGATTTCGACTATCTTGAAATTCAGATAATCGAGGAAGACTGATCACTCAATATTTACATCTACCTGTAAATCATCCTTAACAGACGCAGCCTTAACAACCATTCTGATTGCTTTGGCTATTCTTCCCTGCTTTCCGATTACCTTACCCATGTCGCTCTGCGCAACATGAAGATTAATTTCAACGTTTTTTCCGTCAACGTTTTCAGTTACGGTTACTTCTTCGGGATGATCTACAAGAGCTTTCGCAATAGTTTCTACAAGTTCTTTCACGAATTTGCCTCCTGTGAATCATTCCAATTATTTTTCAATACCTGCAATCTTAAAGATCTTAGCAACTGTTTCTGTAGGCTGAGCACCGTTGTTGAGCCACTTCTTAGCCAATTCTTCGTTTACTTTGAATTCGGAAGGATTCTTGTTGGGATCATATGTACCGATCTCTTCAATGCATCCGCCGTTTCTTGCAGTTCTTGAATCTGAAACTACGATTCTGTAAATAGGATTTCTCTTATAACCCATTCTGCTTAATCTGATTTTAACTGACATTTTTTAGTCCTCCATAAAATTATATATAAAATATTTATTTCAAAATCTTCCGAAAGGAAGGAATTGACTTGTTAAAAAGGCATTTTGAATCCTCCGGGTCCGCCCATGCCTCCGAAGCCGCCGAAACGTCCTTTTTTCTTGCCGCCCATAAGACCCGGCATCTGTTTCATAAGCTTCTGCGTCTGTTCAAACTGTTTTACGAATCTGTTTACTACGGCTATATCAACACCCGCACCTTTTGCGATCCTGTGTTTTCTCTGAGGATTCAAAAGCTTGGGGTTCGATCTCTCTTTCTTGGTCATGGAAAGCACGATTGCTTCCATCTGTTTCATCTGTTTTTCATCAATGGCACCTTCAAGATCATCCTTTGAGATTCCCATATTGGGCATCAGACCGAGCATCGATGATAGACCGCCCATCTTTTTCATCTGGTTCATACTCTCAAGGTAGTCATTGAAATCAAACTTGCCTTTTTTCAGGCGGGCCATCATATCCTTTTCTTTATCTGTATCGATTTCCTCGGTTTCCTGCATGACCTTATCGATAAGCGTAAGGACATCGCCCATTCCCAGGATCCTGTTGGCCATTCTGTCAGGATAGAACTGTTCAAGATCGGAAAGCTTCTCTCCCATACCTACATAAAGAATGGGCACTCCGGTAACGGCTTTGATCGAAAGTGCCGCACCGCCTCTTGTATCACCGTCCATCTTGCTTAAGATAAGTCCGTCAATTCCGATCCTGTCATTGAAATCCTTTGCAACATTTACGGAATCCTGACCGATCATCGCGTCTACAACAAGAATGGTTTTATGAACGGTAACATTTTTCTTTATCTCAACAAGCTCCTGCATCAGAGCATCATCTATATGCAAACGTCCTGCGGTATCGAAGATGATAACATTATGATGATTCTGTTTTGCGAATTCGATACTCTGTTTTGCTATCTCAACAGGCTTTACATTGTCTCCCATCGAGAAAACATCCACGCCCTGTTTTTCACCGTTGACCTGCAGCTGTTTGATAGCAGCTGGACGATAAACATCAAGTGCAACAAGTAGTGGTTTCTTACCCTTCTTTATAAACTGTCCTGCAAGTTTTGCAGCTGTGGTGGTTTTACCTGCACCCTGAAGGCCGCAGAGCATGATGACCGTTATTGCCTGTCCGGGTTCAAATTTAAGTTCAACGGTTTCGTCACCGAGAGTTTTGGTAAGCTCCTCGTTAACGATCTTAACAACCGCCTGTCCGGGATTGAGACCTTCGAGAACTTCGGTTCCGATCGCTCTCTCTTCCACGGATTTGATAAAGTTCTTTACAACCTTATAGTTAACGTCAGCTTCAAGCAAGGCCAGTTTTACTTCTTTTAATGCGACTTTGACGTCTTCTTCGGTAAGTCTGCCTTTTGAACGCAGATTCTTAAATACTTTTGTAAGTTTGTCCGTTAAATTTTCAAAAGCCATTACAATCCCTCTGCAAGTTCATCTATCAATTCATTGATCAATTCTTTTTCATTATCCGAAATCTCAATATTCCGGGTCACTTCTCTTAATCTTTCGATTATTTCTTTATTCTTAAGATAACTTTCCGCAATATGCAGCTTATCTTCGTATTCATTAAGTGTTTTGTCGATCCTTTTGATGGCATCATGAACTCCCTGTCTGGAAATACCCATTTCCTCGCCTATCTCCGAAAGAGAATAATCGTTATCGACCACATCCGAATATATCTTTCTCTGATGTTCGGTCAGAAGATTGCCGTAAATATCAAATAAAACAGATCTCTCGACAATTCTTTCCATTTAAAACTCCTTCGTCAAAATGTCATGAGCAGATCAACATCATTGCCGAATGCCCATTTTGGGACCAGCCTAATTAATATAACAAAATAAAAATACGGTGTCAAGACTTTTTACTTGACACCGCTTAAATATATTGATTTTTGAATTAATCATTATCAAAAATAGCCTTTACAAAAGATTTTGAATCAAATTTCTGAAGATCCTCGATACCTTCTCCGACTCCTATGTATTTAACCGGAATACCGAGTTCCTGCCAGATTGCTATCGCGATCCCGCCCTTTGCGGTACCGTCCATCTTGGTAAGTATAATTCCCGTAATATTACATGCATCCTTAAACTCTTTGGCCTGATTAAGAGCATTCTGACCTGTCGATGCATCGAGAACGAGCAGGTTTTCCCTGTGTATTCCCGGAAATTCCTTATCGATTATACGGTTCATCTTTTTAAGTTCTTCCATAAGATTCTTCTTATTGTGAAGACGTCCGGCCGTATCGCATAAAAGAATATCCACATCTTTGGCTTTTGCGGACTGGAGCGCATCAAAGATAACGCTGGCGGGATCCGTACCTTCTTTTGCGCCTACCATGGGAACGCCGACGCGATTCGCCCATGCTTCAAGCTGTTCGGTTGCAGCGGCTCTGAAGGTATCAGCAGCTGCGATCAGAACTCTTCTGTTATCGGCTTTAAAATTATAAGCCAGTTTTCCGATCGAGGTTGTCTTTCCGACACCGTTCACACCTATGACAAATATGATCGATCTTTCTTTTTCAAACAGATACTGATTCTCACCGATGTCGAGTCTTTCGGCAAGAAGATTTATAAGATATTCTCTGCAATCCTCAGGTCTTTTGATATGTTCAACCTTGACCAGAGTCTTGATCTCTTCAATGATCTCACCTGTCGTCTGAACACCTATATCGGCCATAACAAGAACTTCTTCAAGTTCCTCATAAAAATCATCGTCAATCTCACTGAATCCGTGAAATACACTGTCGAGACCATCCAGAAGATTAATCCTGGTTTTATTTAATCCGTTCTTAAGTTTGGCAAAAAATCCGCCTTTTTCTTTTTCCATTTATTCGCTCGCCTTTTTCTTCTCTTCTTTTTCGAGTTCTTTATCGACAAGATCGACGCTTACCAGTGCGGAAACACCTTTTTCCTGCATGGTGATACCGTATAATCTGTCGGCTTTGTTCATCGTACCTCTTCTGTGAGTGATGACGATAAACTGAGTATGCTTTGTCATTTTCATCAGATGTTTGGCAAATCTGTCAACATTGCTCTCATCCAGTGCGGCTTCAATCTCATCAAGCAGGCAGAAAGGTGAAGGTTTCAGGTTCTGAATGGCAAAAAGAAGTGAGATCGCGGTAAGTGCCTTTTCACCGCCTGAAAGCTGCATCATATTCTGCAGTTTCTTTCCGGGTGGCTGCGCATTGATCTTTATTCCCGCTTCAAGTATGTCTTCTTCATCCAGAAGTTCCAGAGTTGCCTGACCGCCACCGAACAGTTCCCTGAACACTTTATCGAATTCAAGTGAAATGAGTCCAAACTGTTCCTTAAACTGCGTTCTCATTGCCACATCAAGTTCGTCGATGATCTTGACCAATTCTTTTTCCGCTTCAAGAAGATCCTTATGCTGCGTGGACAAAAATGAATGTCTTTCGAATACTTCTTTGTATTCTTCTATGGAATTGACATTTACATCGCCCAGTTTCTTGATCTCATCCTTAAGAGTATGGACTCTTTTCTTCATTTCCGAAAGATCGTTGAGTTCCTCGTCTCTTAAAAGTTTGGCATCCTGAAGAGTAATGTCGTATTCCTGCCAGATATACGATGAGAACGAAGCAAGATTCTCCTGCTGTTTTTCACGGGCAGTCTTTAATCTGAAAAGTTCCTTGTCGCAATCGGTTATCCTTTGACTGATGGCTTCTTTTTCATCAATATAGGATTTACTCTTTTTTCTGAGTTCTTCTTTTTTCTGTATGTCTTCAGAAAGCTGCTTCTCAGCCTCGGACTGATAACTGAAGCTGGCTTTGATCGTTTCCTTTATGCTCTCCAGATCCTGTTTCTTTCTCTCGATTTCCTTATCTGAAAGGTTTCGTGAATTGAGAACTTCTTCCTTGTCTTTAACAAGTCTGTCGGCTTCCGAATTAAGTCTGTCAAGATTTGACTGTTCAAAATCCTGTTGCTGAACCAGTTTTTCCATTACAAGCTGGGCAGCATTAACAGCATTGATCTTTTCACTTTCCTCATTTTTCAATACATTGAGTTCAGCCTGCTTTTCTTCGGTTATCTTCTTTTCGTTTTCTTCTTTTACAAGAGATTCATCCAGAAGTTTTTGTTTTTCGGTCTTGAGCTTTTCGTAAGATTCAAGATCCAGATTTATCTTGGCTGCTTCTTCTTTTAATGCCTCAAAATCAGAAAGTGAAGTACCGATCTTTTCTTTTTCGTTTTCAATGTTCATCCTTGCGGTATTCTGTCTGATATACGCATTCTGAAGATCGTCTTTATTCTTTATGATCTCGGTACGGACTTTGTTTCTTTTTGATTTTATATCTTCTATTTCTTCGAGGATCCTGTTCTGTTCCTTGTTGAGTTCCTTAACTTTCTTTTCAAGCTCTTCTATTTCTCTTCGTCTTCCGAGAAGATTCGAATTGTTCTTGAAATTACCGCCGCTGATACCGCCTCCGGGAATGAGCATTTCGCCTTCAAGCGTGACCATTCTGATACCGAAGTCATATTTTCTTGCAATTTTAAGTGCATTATCAACATTGTCGACAACCAGAATACGACCGAGAAGTGTTTTGGCAACACTCTCGTATTCCGGTGCTATCTCTACGATCTCATCTGCTTTCCCGAGAACGCCTTTTTCATTTAAAGCCTCGGGCTGTTTGAATTCCTGAGGATTGGTAAGTGATGTAAGAGGAAGAAAAGTCGCTCTTCCGGCTCTTTCTTTCTTCAGAAGTTCAATAAGATTCTTCGCACAGTCTTCATCTTTAGTTACGATATTCTGGATATTACCGCCGAGTGCGATCTCTATGGCTGTTTCATACTCTTTGGAAACTTTGATGATATCGGCAACAACACCGATAATGCGTTTATCCGAAGATTTCTGTTCCATCACTCTTTTAATTGATGAATTAAATCCGTCATATCTTTCAGATATATTGGAAATAGCATCCAGTCTGGATTTTTCCTGATGATATCTGGACTGCGCTTCTTTGAGTTTATCATCGCAGACAGTCAGTTCTTCACGGAATTTACCGGTCTGAGCATCAAGTTCCTTGCCTTTTTGAGTAAGTTCTTTGATCTCTTCGGTTATCTTATTGAATTCTTCTTCAAATTTTCTGACCTCTTCGTTATGCTTCTCTTCAACTGATTTAGCCGTAAGAAGTTTGCCGTTCACTTCCGAAAGTCTGATGTTCATTTGTGAAACTGACGAATCTATACCCGAAATCTCACCCTTGATAGTTGCTTTTTCATTAAGAAGTTCTATGATAAAACTGTTTCCTTTGTCTATATATGAAGAAACTGTTTCAATCTGCGCTTCAACCTTCTCGAGTGAGGCTTTGGCTTCATCGCATGCCTTCTTCTTATCTTCCATTGCCAGATCGATGTTCTTTTTAGATTCAAGAACAGATTGGATTTCCTTGTTTTTGGACGCAATGGAAGAATCAAGATTTTCAAGTCTTGAATTCAGATGTTCGATATTACCGGTAGCAGTGGAAATCTGTTCATTGATCAGATTGATCTCACCTTCAAGCTTTTCGCGCTGGACATTGCCGTTTGAAATGGTATTTCTGTTCTTTTCTATTTCTTCTTCAAGGTGAGCAAGAATATTTTCAACTTCTTCATATTCTACTCTTAATTTCTCACTCTGAATGTTCGCCTCTTCAAAATCCTTTTGAGCGATCTTTTCCTTTTCGATAAGGCCGTTGATCTTACCGTCTATGACAGCTGAATCAAGTAAAAAAACATTGATATCGTATTTTTTCAGTTCTTCCTTTTTGGAAAGATAGATCTTGGCTTTTTGAGACTGCTTTTCAAGAGGACCGATCTGTCTGTCGAGTTCGGAAAGAATATCCGTCACCCTGACAAGGTTGGCTCTTTCATTTTCAAGTTTCTTTAATGCTTCAACCTTACGTCTTTTAAATTTGACGATACCTGCAGCTTCATCGAAAAGTTCACGTCTGTCTTCAGGCTTGGAACTTAAGATCTTGTCGATCTGGCCCTGACCGATAATTGAATATCCTTCTTTACCGATACCGGTATCATAAAAAAGTTCGTTAACATCTTTTAATCTGCAGACAGTACCGTTAATAAGATATTCGGATTCGCCCGAACGATATATTCTTCTGGCAACGGTAACTTCATCGAAATCTATGGCAAGTGCATGATCGGAATTATCAAGTGTGATCGCAACATAAGCGCTTCCGACCGGTTTTCTTAATTGCGTACCCGAAAAAATGACATCCTGCATGGATGCCCCTCTTAACTGTTTTATTCTTTGTTCGCCGAGAACCCATCTTACGGCATCGGCTACATTACTCTTGCCCGAACCGTTCGGTCCGACTATTCCGGTAATGCCGTTGTTAAACTGAAGTACTATTTTGTTGGCAAAAGATTTAAAGCCCTGTACTTCAATACTTTTTAAATACATTTTATACTTCCTTGGTAATAATATTTATAAAAACATCAGAAAATACGGAAGCAAAAGCTTCCCGATCGATCATTCTTCTTTGGCCAGGATCTTGATCCCATTGTATGCGGCAAGCTGTTCCGCCTCTTTTTTGTTATGTCCTTCACCCGAACATATCATCTCATCATTTATAAAAAGTCCGACTACAAAATGCTTGTCATGATCGGGACCGGTTTCTTCTATAACCTTATATTCAAGGTTCATGCCTTCTTTAGACTGAACAAGTATCTGCATTCTGCTCTTCGAATCAACAAAGAGCTGATTTTCGGAAATATCGTTAAGCAGAAACTTTTCAATATAGTTTTTGGCTTCCATATAGCCGAATTCAAGATAAACTGCACCTATAATAGCCTCAAAAACATCGGAAAGAAGAGAATTCCTGTTTCTTCCGCCGCTTGCATCCTCACCTTTTCCGAGCAGAATGAATTCACTTAAATTCATTCTTTTTGCAGTAAAAGCAAGTGAAGGTTCACAAACAAGAGATGCCCTCAATTTGGATAATTCCCCTTCGGGCATATCGGGATGCTGTCTGTAAAGGAAATCGCTGGAAACGATCTCAAGTACTGCATCACCCAGAAATTCAAGTCTTTCATAATCTTCCCATTTGTTGACTTTTAACTCGTTAACAAAAGAAGAATGCGAAATCGCACTCCTTAAATTGGCTGTATCATTAAACTCCAATCCGATCAGTTCCTGGAGTTTTTTCAGTTTTTCATCAATATTCATTATTTATTATTCATCACCTTTTCTATTAATAATACCGCTTCACCGACATTGTTTATCTGCTCGACATCTTCCCCTTCAAGTGATATATCAAGAGCGTCCTCCACACCGATGATGATCTGATAAACATCAAGCGAATCAGCACATAAATCCCCTATGAAAGTGGTTTTTTCCGTGATTTCGTTAGGATCCACATTTAGTATTTCTACAATTTTTTCCTTTAATACATCAAGTACCATAATAGAACTCTATTCCTCCTGAATTTCGGTAATGGCAAAACTTTCGCTCATTATATCAAGAATGCCGCTTTCCTTAAATTTTATGCACTGCATGATGGCATTCCTGAATTCTTTTTCCGTTGAGTTGCCGTGACCCTTCACTACAAGGCCTTTAAGTCCGAGAAGGGGAGCTCCTCCGTATTCGGAAGAAGAAAAACCTTTAATGGTCCGTTTCAGTGATTTTTTGACCAAAGCTGCTCCGATCTTGCTTTGAAGATTGGACATCATTGATTCTTTGATCTTTGAAACAAGCGTATCACTCAGACCTTCATATAATTTTAAGATAACATTACCGACAAATGCATCACATACTATTACATCGCATACACCGTGCGGAATGTCTCTTGCTTCGACACTGCCTATAAAATTGATATCGGGGCATCCCTTAAGCAAAGGAAAAGCATCTTTGACCAGTGCATTACCCTTTTCTTCTTCGGCTCCTATATTTACAAGGCCGACTCTGGGATTATCAACGCCGACCATTTTGCTCATATATATACTGCCCATTTTTGCAAACTGCAAAAGATTCGAAGGTTTTGAATCCACATTCGCGCCACAGTCTATAAGCAGCGAAAAACCTGTGGCTGTAGGAATAAGCGGAGCCAGAGGAGGTCTTTCGACACCTTTTATCCTTCCGACAATAACCTGTCCTCCGACAAGAACCGCACCGGTGCTTCCGCACGAAACAAAAGCATCCGCAATATTGTCCTTAACAAGCTGCATTCCTTTAACTATTGAAGAATTCTTTTTCTTTCTGATGGCAGCTACCGGAGGCTCGGCCATTCCGATTATTTCAGGAGCATGTATTATTTCAAGTCTTTCCTTATCATATTCAGTGCCTTCAAGTTCCTGTTTGACAAGCTCTTCAACACCTACAAGAAAGATCTTCAGATTGTCTGCTTCTTTTAAAGCTTTTAAAGCACCTTTTACCACTTCTTTCGGAGCGTTATCCCCACCGTGAGCATCAAGTGCAACTTTAACAAAATCGCTCATTTTCAATCCTCGAATTTACACAGATATACATAAAAACTCAAACTTAAATATACTAAAAATAATGCGAAAAATCAATAAATTCTTTAATATTCACATTTTTGTTGACAAAGTTATTTTCAAACTGTATACTCTTCTTTGTACGATTAAAAGATGAAGGGAATTGGAGGTGTAAAGAAATGTCTATTTGTCCTAAGAACAAATCATCCAAAAGCCATAGAGATAAAAGAAGAGCAAACTGGAAGATGGGAACCGTAACATTGGTTAAATGTTCAAAGTGCGGTGCTCTTACTGTTCCTCACAGAGTATGCAAAGCTTGCGGATGCTACAACAAGAAAGAGATCATCAAGTTAGACGAAGAATAAAATCAAATTTCTTATAATAAGCCTTCCCTATCGGGAAGGTTTTTTTATTTTATCTGCACTGGCCTGTGCATAAAAAATCCTCATCCGCCGGTTTTAATGACGAATGAGGATATATTATTTTCAGAAATTATAACGCTCTTCTGTTTATACGCTTGCTTGGCAAACGGTTATTGCGATAACACCCACAATATCTTCCCAGGAACATCCTCTTGAAAGATCGTTAACGGGTTTTGCGATACCCTGAAGGATAGGACCGTAAGCATCGGCCTTAGCAAGTCTCTGAACGATCTTGTATGCAATATTACCTGCATCAAGGTTCGGGAAAATAAGAACATTTGCTTTGCCTGCAACATCTGAATTGGGCGCTTTGGATTTTGCTACCGAAGGAACGATAGCTGCATCAAGCTGGAATTCGCCGTCAACAACAAGATCGGGATACTGCTCTTTTGCAATTCTTGTAGCTTCTACCATCTTGTCTACCAAAGGATGCTTTGCAGAACCAACTGTCGAATGTGAAAGCATTGCACAAACTGCCTTCTCGCCTACAAGGCTTTCGAAGCTCTGTGCACTGGAATCAGCGATAGCTGCAAGTTCTTCGGGATTGGGATCCTGATTAAGACCGGAGTCAGCAAAGATAAATGTACCGTTTGCACCGTATTCGCAATTGGGAACATCCATGATAAAGAATGCTGAAACAAGTTTGCATCCTGCTTTTGTCTTAAGAATCTGAAGTGAAGGACGAAGCGTATCGGCTGTAGAATGACAAGCACCTGCTACAAGTCCGTCAGCATCTCCGGCTTTAAGCATTACGATACCGAATGTGATCGTATCTTTAAGAAGTATTTCTCTGGCCTGTTCGGGTGTCATACCCTTTGCTTTTCTTGTTTCATAAAGAAGATTTACGTAATCTTCAAGCTTATCGCAGTTAGCAGGGTCAACGATTCCCGCTTTGGAAATATCAACTCCGGTTGCTTTAACATGAGCATCAATTTCATCTTTTGAACCGATAAGAACGATATTAGCGATTCCTTCTTTGATAGCACCTTCTGCAGCATAATAAGTTCTGTCATCCATTGTTTCGGGAAGCAGGATTGTTTTGCTCTGAAGTTTAGCTCTTTCTTTGATTCTGTCAACAAATGCCATTTCACTATCTCCTTTTATATAAATTTTTTATTGTCGATTTTTCAAACCTTTTTAATTATACATCAAAATAATCTCTGTTCAATACCTTATATTTAATTCCGTCAACGTTTCAATTCTTCAAAAAACAAAGAAGGATGTACATTTCTTTCAATATCTTTTACACATCCTATGAAGAGTTTTTCCTTTGCTCTTGTCATCGCGACATAAAAAAGCCTTCTTTCCTCTTCGATCTCCTCTTTGGAAACTGCTTTCTTATGAGGTATGTTTCCTTCGTTAAGATCGGGGATATAAACTTCATCCCACTCGCGTCCTTTGGCTGCATGTATGGTTATTATACTCGGGATACTTTTGCAAATATCATTTTCGTTCGCTTTCACAGACTGCGAATTATTATCGGATCCTTTTTTATCATTCAAAAAAGATGATATAATATTATTACCATCAAACGATTTAGCAGAAACCAATGTAGTACATTTTTCATTTACACCTGACATCAGTTCAAAATACTCTGTCAGTTCTTCTTTCGATTCAAATTCTCTGCAGAGATTCTTTATTTCCTCAATATCTTTTAAACATTTGCTTTTCTTTTCAAACAGATACTTTTCATATCCTATTACATTCAATACATACATCAATCCCTCAAATGAAGACAGTTTCTTTAGTTCTTTAAGATGCTTTTCCAATTTAAAAATATTTGTCGCGAGATATGTTTTATTTTTACTATTCCTGTATAGGTTTACATAACTAAAACTATCATCATATTTGTTTTCTTTTTCCTTACATGATGACAAAAACTCTCTTGAAATATATCTGTTCGGCTTATTAGCGATCCTTAAAAGATTTTTGTATGTGTTTTCGCCGGTCGATAGCTTAAAATATGTAAGAATATCCTTAATGCATTCACTGTCTGAGTTTGAATTGGCAGGGGTTTCGGAAACAAATTCGACCTTCTTTTTTAAAAAAGAGTATTTTAAAGCATCAGGAATATTGTTGGTCCTAAGCAGAACAGCAATACTCTTCCCTCTTTCGGAGCCTTCTTTTATCAAATCGGCCATTGCATCATATTCATCCATATATGAATCAAATCGTCTGACAAAACATTCGCCCAATGCAGAATCTTTTGAACTGACTATCTGTTTGTCGAATCTCAGAGTATTGTTTGAGATCAGTTTTACCGAAGATTCAACGATCTTCTTTGAACTTCTGTAATTGGTTACCAGTTTATATACATCAGCATTGAAATCTTTTTTGAATTTAATGCATATATCGCTTGATGAACCTCTGAAAGCATATATCGACTGGTCTTCGTCTCCGACTGCAAATACTTTTTTATCCTTAAACAATTTGATAACAAGCGAATATTGCTTGTAATTAATATCCTGGAATTCGTCTATAAGACAATATTCGTATTTTTTCTTCCATTTTTCGAAGAATGATCTGTCTTTTTCGAAAATTTCATATGCAAATAAAACAAAATCATCATAATCAAGCAGTTTTCTTGCTCTTTTTTCATTTTCGTATGATGTATAAATCTTCAAAAATCGTTCTTTTTCTAAAATAACGGAATGATGATCGGCAATATCTCTGTCGAGATTTTTAACTTTGGATATTTCATCCAATAAAATACCGGTATCAACGTGGTCGACATCGATATCCTCATCAAGAAGTACGGTCTTTAAAATATTCAGTTTTTCATTTTGGGAAATAATTGAAAATTCGGAATTGTCGAAATCTTTGATTATTGAATAGAAAAATGAATGAAAGGTACAGAACGTCACCCGCGATTCACATTCATTTTGTGATTCAAATCTGGATTTCATCTGCTTTGCGGCAGCTTTGGTGAAAGTGATCACCAGAATCTTTTCATACGGTATCTTATACTTTTCATTAAGATAACGTATCCTGTGTGTTAGAACAGCTGTTTTGCCCGATCCCGGACCCGCTGTTACAAGCATGGATCCGGGAGGAGCTTCTATCACCGCTCTTTGATTTTCATCAAATATCATTCGATAGTTTTTCAATGGCCGCTTTGATTCTCTTAAGCGACTCTTCCTTTCCTAATATTTCTAAAATTTCGGTTGCACCGCAGGGTGTCATCTGCTTTCCTGAAAGTGCGGTTCTTACGGGCCAGAGAACTGTTCCGTTTTTAAGTTCTTTCTTTGCGGCAAAATCAATAAGAAGTGAATACAGATCGTCATTATTGTATTTCGATGCATCGAGATCTTCCAAAACAGGAAGTATTTCCTTAAGCACATCAAGAGAGATCCGGACATCCGTCTTCATTTTCTTATGAACATACATCTGTGAATCATATTCGGGAACGGCCTCAAAGAAATCGATATGATCGGGAATATCGGGAAATACCTCTATTCTTGTCTTAACCATTTCTGCTATTTTTACAAAATCATAATCCTTTGAGATAACACTCTTGATGATAGGAAGAGCTTTTTCGTAAAATGCATCAAAATCCATAGCCTTGATATATTCGCCGTTCATCCATTTGAGTTTAGTATAATCAAATACGGCAGGCGATTTGTTGATATGACGATAATCGAAAGCTTTGATAAGTTCATCAAGAGACATGATCTCCCTGTTGTCCTCGGGACTCCAACCGAGAAGTGCGACAAAATTGACGATCGCATCTGATAAAAATCCCTGTTCGATCAGATCTTCATAAGAAGAATGTCCGCATCTTTTGGATAATTTCTGATGATTTTCATCAGTAATCAGAGGACAATGAACGTACACGGGCACTTCCCATCCGAAAGCTTCATATAATCTGTTGTATTTAGGAGATGAAGAAAGATACTCGTTTCCTCTTACAACATGCGTAATACCCATAAGATGGTCATCAATGACATTTGCAAAATTATATGTAGGGAATCCGTCGGATTTGATAAGGATCATATCGTCAAGTTCCGAATTGTCCACGCTGATGTCTCCGTAGATCTCATCATGGAATACGGTACTTCCCGTGTTGGGATTGTTCTGTCTGATAACATAAGGCTTACCGGCTTTTAGATTTTCCTCGATCTCTTCTTTGGAAAGAGAAAGGCAATGCTTATCATAAACATTGATCTCCTTATCTCCTTCTTTTCTTGTCAAAGTGGCAAGTCTTTCCTTATCGCAGAAACAGTAATATGCCTCACCTTTTTCTATAAGTTTCTTGGCATACTCAAGATAAATCCCGCTTTTTTGTCTGTCAGACTGAACATAAGGTCCGAAGCCCTTATCCTTATCGGGGCCTTCATCATGTATAAGTCCTGTTTTTTCAAGAGTCCTGTAAATTATATCAACAGCTCCTTCGACATATCTTTCCTGATCGGTATCCTCGATCCTTAAGATATAATCTCCGCCTTCATGCTTTGCGATAAGATAAGCGTAAAGCGCGGTTCTCAAATTGCCTACATGCATTCTTCCCGTAGGCGAAGGAGCGAATCTTGTTCTGATTTTGGTCATTATTCTACCTCTTTCCGAAAACTTAATTTTTAATCATACGTTAAAAACGATATATATTATATCAAATATAACGGATAAATTACAAAAAATTTTGTTTATGGCATATTTGTTCCAATAATGATAAAATAAATAGCCGAAGAAACAAAATAATAAGTAAAGGAATATTATAATATGATCAAATGCGATCAGCATATGCATTCATCGTTTTCCGGCGATTCTCATACGGAAATGATCGATATGATAAATGCTGCTTACGACAAAAATCTGGATATTATATGTTTCACGGATCATTATGACCCCCTTTTCCCGAGTTACAGAAAAGACGAAGGTCCGATTTTCGATCTTGATGTTCCTGCCTATATCGAAAACGCAAAAAAAGTCAGGAACAACGAATCAATTCAGTCGAGGATCAAAGTCCGCCTGGGTATAGAACTGGGTATTTATCCGGAAATCTGGAGTTTGGGAAGCGAGATCATCAATTCTTCTCCATTTGATTTTGTGATCCTCTCCTCTCATACGGCCAAAAAACTCGATCCTTATTTCCCCGAATACTGGGAAAACATCAATCCCGTTGACGGTATGACGATCTATTTCGAAGAAATACTGGATAATGTTAAAAATTTTAACGATTTCGATGTATACGGACATCTGGATTACTGCGCAAGATATACGGAAACAACACCCGAAGTACTCGATATATACAATTATATCGAAATCTTTCGTGCAATTTTCAAAAATCTCGTAGAAAAAGGCAAAGGTATCGAGATAAATTCCGGAGGATTAAGGAGCAAACTAAAAAATTTCAACCCTTCAAAGGATATACTCAGATTATATAAAGAATGCGGCGGGGAAATAATTACGTTCGGAAGCGATGCGCACAATGTTAATGATATTGCATACGGGATCGATCTTGCATCCGAATTGCTGACTGATGTAGGATTCAAATATATCACAGCTTTCAAAGAAAGAAAACCGGAATTCATAAAAATCAATTAAAAATATGTATAAAAAAAAGAAATGTCGATCTTCAACATTTCTTTTTTATTTTCTCGGATGAGCTTTATCGTATACATCTCTCAGATGATTCTGTGCATTGTTTAGATATATCTGTGTGGTCGAAATATCGGAATGTCCGAGCATTTCCTGTACAGCCTTTAGTTCGGCTCCGTTTTCAACCAGATGTGCCGCAAACGAATGTCTTAATGTATGAGGTGTGATATCCGCTTCGATACCGGCCATCTTGGTATAGCTCTTTATAAGCTTCCAGAAGCCCTGTCTGGACATCTGCGATCCCGAGCAGTTAACGAAGAAATAATTCGATTCATTGTTTTCAAGAAGAATATCTCTTGAGTTAAGGATATATTCGGTCATCGCATTATGAGCTTTGGTTCCGAAAGGGATCAGACGTTCTTTCTTAAGATCGCGGATCTTTATGAAATCCATATTAAGGTTTATATCCGAATTCTCAAGAGAGATCAGTTCGCTTACTCTTATGCCCGTAGCATACAGAAGTTCGAGCATTGCCTTATCTCTTATCTGTTTGGGAGTTTTTCCGGAAGGCTGTTCCAAAAGAAGCGTGACTTCATTCTTTGTGAGAATATTGGGCATCTTCTTTTCGATCTTCGGAGCTTTAAGTTCTTTGGCAACATCATCCTCGCATACTTTCGAAACCTGTAAGAATGAAAAGAACGCTTTTACGGATGCTATGCTTCTGGAAATGGATGCATTGGCGAAATTGCCTTCAAACATGGAATCAATATATTCTTTAAGATCAGAATATTTTACGTCTTCCCAGCTGTTAATCCCACGCTCATTCAAAAAAGCAACTACTTTAAGCAAATCTCTTTTATATGACATCTCGGTATTCTGAGATGTTTTTTTCTTATTGTGTATGTAATCTATAAAGAGCTGAATCTGCTTTTCCATAGGTGCCTTCCGAACTTCAGATACTTAAGAACAGTCAACAAATTATGTCAATCATTGACTGCATAAGTTATTATATTAAAATAAGCCCGAAAATGCAATTGCAAAATTGGATTTTATTAAGAAAAATTGCCTGTTTTTAGGCATCCGTGAAACACTTTTCAATATGTTGAAACAAACATCATTCATATTACTAAATATAGTTTTGATTAAAAAAGGTTATTTTTATGTCAATTCTGAAAACAAAAATTTGTATTATATAAACCATTTATGTCAATCTTATTTGTTGACTAAAAAAGTCATCATTTGTTTGCAAAAAAATAATCTCCGATCATTCGAAGATTATTTTATAAATTGATAATATTATTTTAAAACTGTTTTTCTTCAATCAATTTATTGACACTTACAAGCTTAACGACCAGTACAAAAATATCTATAGCCTGTTCAAGTTCATCAATGGGAGGATATGTCGGAGCGATTCTTATATTGGAATCAAACGGATCCTTTTTATAAGGATAAGTTGCTCCTGCCCCCGTCATGGTCACTCCGGCTTCCTTACATTTGGCAACGATCTCTTTTGCACATCCGTCAAGTGAATTGAAAGATACAAAATATCCGCCGTGAGGATTGGTCCATGAACCAATTCCGAGACCTCCGAGTTCTTCTTCGAGTTTCTTATGTACAAGTTCGAATTTCGGTCTGAGGATCACAGCGTGTTTTTTCATATGCTTCTTCATGCCGTCAAAATCCTTAAAATATCTGACATGTCTTAACTGATTTAGTTTATCGTGTCCGATAGTCTGGATCGTAATAACGCTCTTGATAAAATCAATATTCTTCTTTGAAGTACCGAGAGCAGCTATACCGCTTCCCGGGAAAGTGATCTTGGATGTCGAACAGAACTTATATACGATATCATCATTTCCGCATTTGCAGCATTCAGCATAAATCTCAAGAAGATTGTCCTGATCGTTATCGTATAAATGATGAATATTATAAGCATTATCCCAATAAATTCTGAAATCCTTTGCTGCAGGAGCAAGTGCTGCAAATCTTCTGACAACTTCATCAGAATAGGTGATACCCGTAGGGTTAGCATACTTGGGCACACACCAGATACCTTTAACGGAAGGATCGTTGTTAACATACTCTTCCACCATATCCATATCGGGGCCGTCGCTCTTCATCGGAATGTTGATCATTTCGATCCCGAACTGTTCGGTAATTGCAAAATGTCTGTCATATCCCGGTACGGGACAAAGGAATTTTACTTTATCAAGCTTGCACCAGGGAGTCGAACCGCAAACACCGAGTATCATCGAACGACATACGGTATCATACATTATATTCAAACTGGAGTTGCCGAAAACTATAACGTTATCAGGAGAAATACTCATCATATCTCCCATAAGTTTTCTTGCTTCGGTAATACCGAGAAGTTCTCCGTAATTTCTGCAATCAATTCCTGCCTCTGATTTGAATTCACTAGTAGGATTCAAAGTATTAAAAAAATCAGCTTCCATATCAAGCTGTTCGGCTCCGGGTAATCCTCTGGCCATATTGAGTTTAAGACCCAAACCCTTTTTTTCTTCATACTTTGCTTCAAATTCTTTTTTAAGAGCCTCTAATTCATCTTTGGATAATAAAGAGTAGTTTTTCATATTATTTGCGATTCCGGGAACAGAACCTTACTCCTTTTTACTGATTAAATTATTCTTCGATTCACTTTATTTTAATACCATTAGAGCAATTCTTCAAGTTTATAGAACAACTTTATTCCATTAAATAAACCCCTTACTTTCGCAAGGGGTTTAATTTACTACTTAGCATAATCAATAACTCTTGTTTCTCTGATAACATTTACTTTAACCTGACCGGGATATTTGAGCTCATCCTCGATCTTCTTTGAAATGTCATGAGCAAGTAATACCATATCGTCATCCGTGATCTTATCGGGTATTACCATAACACGTATTTCTCTACCTGCATGAATAGCAAAAGATTTTTCTACACCTTCAAAATTGTTGGATAATTCTTCAAGTTCAGTTAATCTAGTAGTATATGCGCCCAGAGTTTCTCTTCTTGCTCCGGGTCTTGCAGCTGAAATTGCGTCCGCAGCCTGCACTATACGTGCGATCAGTGAAGTAGGTTCAACATCACCGTGATGTGATTCTACAGCATTAATAACGATCGCGGGTTCGTGATATTTACGGCAAAGTTCGGTACCCAGTGTAACATGGGTTCCTTCCTGATCGTGATCGACCGCTTTACCGACATCGTGAAGTAATCCGGCTCTTCTGGCCATCTTCGCATCAACACCGATCTCTTCAGCAAGAAGTCCTGCAATATGAGCAACTTCAATTGAATGTTTTAAAGCATTCTGACCGAAACTGGTACGGAAATGCAATTTTCCGAGAATCTTGATAAGTTCGGGGTTAACACCGTGAACACCTGCTTCAAGTGCGGCATTTTCACCCTCTTCTTTCATGATATTCTCGACTTCTTTCTGAGCTTTTTCGACTGATTCTTCAATCTTTGCCGGATGGATTCTTCCATCAAGAATAAGTTTTTCAAGTGCAATTCTGGCAACTTCTCTTCTGACGGCATCGAATCCCGAAAGAACAACTGCTTCGGGTGTATCGTCAATGATAAACTCAACACCTGTCATCTGCTCGAGTGTTCGAATGTTTCTTCCTTCACGTCCGATAATTCTTCCCTTCATATCGTCATTGGGAAGATTAACAACGGAAATTGCCACGTCTGATACATGATCTGCAGCACAACGCTGAATTGCATTAACCACATATTCCTTGGCCTTCTGAGTGCTTTCGTCCTTAACCTGAGCTTCCATCTCTTTGATACGGACAGCTTTCTCATGTTTCAAATCATCTTCAACAATTCTTAATAAATACTCTTTTGCTTCTTCAGAGGTATAACCTGAAATACGTTCAAGTTCTTGCAATCTCTGCTCGTTCAATTTAGAAACGGTTTCTCTTTCTCTCGCCAGTTCAGCTTCTTTGGATTGAATTGCAGCTTCCTTTTTCTCGATCTGTTCGAGTTTCTTGTCTACACTTTCTTCCTTCTGCTGAACTCTTCTTTCGGTTCTTTGAAGTTCCGCTCTGCGTTCCTTGTTCTCTTTTTCGATCTCATTCTTGTACTTAATGGATTCTTCCTTGATCTCGAGTAATCCTTCACGTTTCTTAGCTTCAGCTGTTTTCAAGGCTTCATCAAGAATTTCACGTGCTTTTTCTTCGGCATTGCCGATTTTCTGCATCACTTTATTCTTGTAAACAAAATATGTGATCAAACCGGAAACAAGTGCAGCAATGACAGCGACAAAGATGATGGCAATTACAAAGACAACCACACTAACTTGTCCTAACATTGACAGTCTTACCTCCTTATTCAGTTATCATTGTACAGTATATACAGGGCAAAAATACCCTATAAAGCAAATTACAACATTTATATATTATCTTTTTTTATATACTATGTCAAGAATTATTGTAAACCATATCACGTATAAAACCACAAAATAATGTGCATCATAAAATGATAAATACAAAAAATTGAAAGCATAAGAAAGCAACGATAAATATTATGTTTTTAACATCAAATCAGATCAGTGGTTCAGCTGCATCAGGAATATCTTATTCCGGTTTGTTCATTGCTTCTTCAATGGAATCAAATGAGAATCCTTTTCTTAGCAGATACTGAATCTCCTTTTGTTTTGATCCGTAATCGGCATTGTCGAAATCAAAATGTCTTTTTACAAGTAATTTACGTATAAGTTCTTTTTCATCCGATGCAGTACCTTCTTCACAGAGTTCTTCGAAGATCCTTTCTGCCTTTTTCGAATCTATGCCTTTCTGAGACAGAGCGATCAGTATATCTCTTTTGCTCTTTTTAGTGCTTTTGGCTTCAATATAGCCTTTTATATACCTCTCATCGTTTATCAGTCTTTCTTTTTTTAGAACATTTACAGTATTCTCAATTATCGAATCGGGATATCCGTCATCTTTAAGTTTTTTCGAAAGCATGTATTCGGTCATATCATGACCGGTAATTATCTTTAGACTCCTGTTCAATGCTCTTTTAGGAAGTAATTCATTCATTATTTCCTCATAAACATTATCGGAGACTTCCCCTTCTTTGAGGTCATATTTAACCAAATCGCCTTTGTATAATACAAAGGCGATTCCGTTATCAAACACTATTTTCACTTTTTTGTTTTTAAGATCAGTAATTTCTGAAATGAACATACAGTAAAACCGTTAATACAATATTTCTTAAGATTTACATCTTCTATTATTTATCGAGTTCCGAAGGGGCATCCTGAAGATTGTAATGAGTTCTTACGGCTTTCTCGATCTCGGAAAGGATCTCGGGATTATCCTGCAGATATGTCTTTGCATTTTCTCTTCCCTGTCCGATCTTATTGCCTTTATAAGCATACCATGCACCTGATTTATTGATAACATCGATTTCAGTAGCAAGATCAAGAAGATCCCCGACATATGAAATACCTTCGCCGAACATGATATCAAACTCAGCTTCCTTAAAAGGAGGAGCGATCTTGTTCTTTACGATCTTGGCTTTTGTTCTGTTTCCTACAACTTCTCCGTTGACTTTGATCTGATCGGTCTTTCTTATTTCCATACGAACGGATGAATAGAACTTAAGCGCATTACCGCCTGTGGTAACCTGAGGATTGCCGTAGAATACACCGACTTTTTCTCTCAGCTGGTTAATGAATACAACCGTACAGTTTGTTTTACCGATCGCTCCGGTAAGTTTTCTTAAAGCCTGTGACATAAGTCTTGCCTGAAGTCCGACATGTGCATCACCCATATCACCTTCAAGTTCTGCTTTGGGAACAAGTGCAGCAACCGAATCGACAACAACAAGATCGATAGCACCCGAACGAACCATGGTCTCTGTGATCTCAAGTGCCTGTTCTCCGTCATCCGGCTGTGATATATAAAGATTGTCCACATCTACACCGATTGCCTTGGCATATGCAGGATCAAGCGCATGCTCTGCGTCAATAAATCCGCAGATGCCTCCTCTTTTCTGCACTTCTGCGATCATATGCAGTGTAACAGTCGTTTTACCCGAAGATTCGGGTCCGTATATTTCAATAACTCTTCCTTTGGGAATACCGCCGAGTCCCAATGCTATATCCAGACTGATCGATCCGGTGGGAATGGTTTCAACATTCATCTGGCTTGCAGGATCGCCAAGTTTCATAACGGCGCCTTTGCCGAATTGTTTCTCAATCTGGTTTAATGCGGATTCCAGAGCCTTAATCTTTTCTTCTCTTTCCATTTTAACCTCCATCCAAACATACGTTCTTGTTATAGTTTAAAGCAAACATTTGTTCTTGTCAATTGTTTTTTACAAATATACAATCAATAAACACCACTCCGTTTCATCTTAATATTTTCAATCGGGAAATATCAAAGAAGAGATCTTTGAATAAGATGAAACAATAATATCATTTAGACTTTATTTTTTCAATAAAATCTTTGCAATTCCGTTTTGCCTCTTCGGAAACTTTTTTTCTCTCGGCCGGATTCACATACGGGAACACATTGATGTTCGTGAATCCCATATCCTTTAACATAAGTGCGTTTTCTTTATATTCTTCACTCTTATGAAGTCCTGCTATGACCGGAACCCTGACGGTTATTTTTTCAGGTCCGACTTTTTCCAGAAGATATTCGAGATTTGATCTGAAAAGATCGTAATCGCCTTTGGTATAAAGTTCATATCTTTCTTTGTTCATATCTTTTGTATCAACAAGGAAAAAATCAATACGATCCATAACACTTTCGATATTTTTTCTCGGAACGCTTAAGGAAGTTTCCAGACCGAATTTCCATCCCTTATCGCGGTATTTATCTATAAATTCAGCAATAAACTCATAGTTAAGAAGAGGTTCGCCGCCGCCGAAAACCACTCCGCCGCCGGTGGCAACAAAATACAGATCGTCGATCTTTAATTCTTCATACAGTTCATCTGCGGTATACTTTTTTACATTTTTAAAAGAGCCGTCCCAGGTCAGAGCGTTTATGCAGTACGCACATCTTAAGGGACAGCCCATAGAAACAACGAGGGTTGTTACGCCCTCGCCGTCCGTATTGGTTCTTATTCTGTCAATTGTACAGATATCTATGGTTTTCATATATCTTTCGAATTTTCTTAATCGATCGGAACTTCAGCGCCGCCTTCAAGTATGTATTCAGTCTCATCATCCGTATCATCGGCTTCTTCGCCGTCCACATTCTCTTCTACTTCGACATCCTGTTCTCCGTCAAGGATTTCGGGAACTTCACCTTCTTCATCTACGGGAGCGGCTACATCGCCTTCGAGAGGATAAGGTTCGGCAGCACCGCCAAGAGGTTCTGCGATCAATCCGCCGTTAAAATCAATATTGAACACATCACGGATGGGATAAGTGACCGAATCGATAAAATCGGTGGGAGTACAAGCGGACAAAGTAGTAAAAATACCCATTGAAACTCCTGCAAGAGCAACCTTTTTTCCGAGACTTCTTCTTTTTTTGAGTTCATTCTCGAGATATCTCACTTCGGATTCGCATTTGGGACATGTTCCTTTGCATTTTCCCTTATGTTTGCATTCTTCAACAACATAACTGATATCATTGTTTTTGGCAATCTGTTTCCTTATCTGTTTTAAAGCTCTGCATTTTTCTTTTCCGTCCATAATTACCTCCCGATAAGATCGAATATCATCTTTTGATTAATATACGATCAAACTGTCAACATTTATGGTTATTTTACAAATCAAAAACATTTCCGTCATCATAATCGAAATCGCCGGAATTGATGTTATTGTCTTTTTCATACTGATACATATCATATCCCTTGCCGAAATCGATGTTAAAATTGTAATTTCCGGAGTAATACGCATCAAAATCATTAAGAGTGATCGTTACCCATCCGAAAGTATCAAGATATCTGTAATTAATGCCTACCTCTATTCCCAAAGGTGTAAAGAAAAGAATAAGAGCATCGTCATCGTTGAATACTTTCGTCAGATCGGAAACCGAACTGTTATTGATGGCATCAACGTAACTGTTCTGAATATTGGATCTCTGAGTAAAGAATTTCGAAAAATCATCGTCAAAATTCAGTATTTTCGTATTATCCAGCACAGCGCCGTTTTTAACATCCACATTCATTCCGTGAAGGTTGAAATTAGCGGTATTGTTATCTTCATAAGAACATACATCGTAAATAACACTCAGTATCTCGTCATTGTTAAAAGTAACTACCGCATCGCAGTAAAGCGTATAATTATAAACTCCGGAAGATTTTTGATTCGTAAGGAAATCATAAAGTTCACTTAATGCCTGATCGCGGAGTTTTTCATTAACATCGGTAAAATCGACTTTATCGCTCTCTATTGAATAATATGCGCAGTAAGCGTTAACGAAAATACCGTCGACAGTAGCTTCGTAACGAACTATATGTCTTTGGATATCATAATTTCCCGTTGCAATATACGAATCGCGGACATAATCCAGATAAGGTGTGGGATAAGCATCACGGGGTATAAATTCATGTGATGAACCGAATCTTAAATATGATGAGAAATTGCCGTTAAGGAAGTAATCAAAAGTATCTTCGGCAGGCTGATCCCAGAATTCATTGGCTTTATCACCGTATTCATCCTTGAATTTATCATAGTCGAATCTTGAAGTTCCCGAATAAGCACCTTCTATCGTCTGTGCATAATAATACTCTTTTTCCTGTAATCCGTTATCGGGATCCGTGGGATTGGCATCAGGATCGATACCGGGAAGATTTATATCCGGAGTTGCGGGATTGTTATTATTGGTAGTGGAACTGTTGTTAAACCCGTTAATGGTACTGTTGATCTGATTGGCCGTAAAGAATATCTTCAGAACAGCCGGGAAAATACATATCAGAACGATAAGTATTCCGAAAACGATCAGAAAAGCGATCAGGCCCAGGCCGAGAAACAGTCCTATAAGCCAGCCTTTGGATCCTTTATTCGGATCGGTCTTCTTTACTATATCATTTAAAAAAGGTTCGCTTTTTCCGCTTTCAATACCGCTTTCCATGTTTTCGGTATTTTCGGTATTTCCCGAATCGATCTCTATATCCTTATTCAGATTGTAACCGCAATTTGAACAAACACCCGGTTTGGTGACTGCACCGCATCTCGGGCAAAAAACATAATCACTCATTGTATTCGGTTCTCCTTATTTAGGCTCAATTTATTTGATTCCGAACTGTGTTTCTCCTATATATTTCAAAATACACACACGCATCAGATCCAGTGCGGCGGTAGTTGCACACTCTCTTACTCTTGTTCTGTCACCTTTGAAATGATATTCCCTGACTTCGACTTTTCCTTTAACATTGCATCCTATATACACAAGGCCTACCTTTTTATCGGGATATGGACTGTCGGGACCGGCAATTCCCGTAACCGCAACATATACATCGGATTTATCGGAGATTCCGGAAGCCAGAGCCATCTCCTCGCATGTCTCTTTCGAAACTGCAGTGTATTTCTGCAATGTCGATTTCTTAACTCCGAGGTTCTTATGCTTACTCCTGTCGGAATATGTCACGTAACAGGTTTTTAAAACTTCGGATACACCTGCAACATTTATAAGTCTTGAAGCCACCATTCCCCCCGTACAGGATTCCACGGTAGAAACGGAAAGACTGTTGGATTTAAGCAGATCAACAACCGACTGCTCAAGCGATACTTCTTCCTCGGTAGTATAAATATATTCGCCTATCAGAGTTTTTAATTCTTTTACAACCGGCTTGTTCAGTCTGTCGCATTCATTTTCATCAGCTCCTTTGGCCGTAACATGTATATGAACTTCACCTGATTTGGGATAAATGGTGATCGAAGGATTGGAATGTGCACGAATAAGATCTTTTATCTCTTCCTCAACTTCTTTTTCACCTATTCCCGCGATCTTGATGGTCTTCGTGATTATCACCGAATCGGAATTCTTTTCAAGGTATGGCAAAACATAATGCATGAACATCGGTTTCATCTCATTGAACTGACCGGGAAGCAAAATATAAGTACGTTTTGAATCGGTGATTATCTCTCCGTGAGAATTGCCGAAATCATTGGGAAGAACATCCGAACCTTCTATCACATCGTCGTTAACCGTTCTTCCAAGGAAAATTGCAACGCTTTCTTTGGTAACATCGTCCGCAGAAGGTCCCATTCCTCCGGTAAGCACAATGATATCCGCTCTTTGAGAAGCTATATCGAGACACTCATTTATCCTGGCCTTACTGTCCCCGACACTCACCTGATAATAAGCGGTAAGACCGAGTTTTGCAAACTGTTCTGCAAGAAATGCGGCATTTAGATTTGTTATGTTTCCGAGAAGTATCTCGGTACCGACACTTATATATTCAACTATCATATCATTACCTATTTTGTGCCTTCTTTAAGAACTTTGGAATTCTTAACCAGACATTCGATCAAAGAAACAACGGTAAGAATAACAACAACAATCTCAAGTATTAATGTAAATATGCCCAAAAAACTCAGATCCGCAATGATGAAAAGGATCATGACCATCTGTAATGCGGTCTTTATTTTTCCCGACCAGTCGGCAGCGATTACTATGCCTTTCCCCGCAGCAACAAGTCTGAATCCGGAAATGATAAAGTCTCTGGCGATTATAATAAGAACTATATAAACACTTATCTTATCCAAAGACAAAAGGCAGATAAGAGCCGAGCATACCAAAAGCTTATCTGCGAGAGGATCGGCAAATTTGCCGAAATCGGTTATTAGATTCTTTTTTCTGGCTATATATCCGTCAAGAAAATCCGTAAGAGAAGCCAGAATAAACAGTCCGAAAGCTATCCATTTGGATCCCGGAACAAAGTTCGTCATAAGAAAAAATATAAAAAAGGGAATTGATATAATTCTCAACAGAGTAAGTCTGTTAGGAAGATTCATTCTGTTATTTCTCCAATCAAATCATATTCCGAATAATCGGTAATCCTTACTTTTACAAAAGTCCCGCTCATTATCTCTTTATCGGATTCTATGAAAACACATCCGTCAATATCGGGAGCATCGTACTGAAGCCTTGCCACAAGACATCCTTCTGCACTGTCATATCCGTCTATTACAGCATCGTAAATCTTTGAGATCATTTTGGAATTTCTCTTTAAGGATATTTCCTTTTGAACATCCATAAGAGCCTTCTGTCTTTTCTTCTTGACGTCCGCTCTTATCTGTCCCTTAAATGATGCAGCCAAAGTTCCTTCCTCTTTGGAATACGTAAAAACGCCGAGCCGGTCGAATTTACATTTTTTAACGAATCTGACCAATTTTTCGAAGTCTTCCTCTTCTTCAGTCGGAAAGCCGGCTATCAGAGATGTTCGAAGCGCGATATTGGGAATCTCTTTACGTAATTTTTTTATAAGATCCTCAATATCCTTTCCCGAAGTACGTCTTCCCATTTTCTGAAGGATCCTGTCGGATGCATGCTGGATGGGAAGGTCAAGATATTTGCATACTTTGGTATTATTCTTTATCAGTGAGATCAAATCGTCGTCAATCTCTTCGGGATAACAGTACATAAGCCTTATCCATCGTATACCTTCGATCGCACTGAGTTTTTCAACAAGTTCGACTATGCTTTTCTTTCCGTAAATATCCGTGCCGTATACGGTGGTTTCCTGAGCAACAAGTATTATTTCGCTAATATAATTGTGCGCAAGATATTCCGCCTCTTTGATAAGTTCTTCCATAGGGATCGAACGGTAACGTCCCCTTATGGAAGGAATCGCACAGTAAGTACAGTTTTTATCACAGCCTTCGGCAATCTTTAGATACGAATAATGAAACGGCGGTGTTAAAAATCTGTCGCCTGATGCATTCTGAGCAAGATTGTTATCCGGCATATCGACGATCTTCCTGTTCTTTTTTAGTTTCTTCAGATCATCAAGGATATTGTTTATTGCACTTATTCCGACATAAGCATCAACTTCAGGCATCAGTTCTTTCAGATCGTCATGATATCTCTGAGCCAGACATCCTGTCATCACAAGGAATTTCAGGTTCTGCTTTTTAAGTTCGGACAGTTCAAGGATCGTATTGATACTCTCCTCTTTTGCATCCTTTATGAATGCACATGTATTGACAACGGCAATATCACATTCGCAAGGATCGTTTACTATCTCATATTCTTTTGATATATCCGCAAGCATGTGTTCCGAATCGACGAGATTCTTGTCACATCCGAGCGAAGCAAAATAAACTTTCATTCGAATTCCTCTTGCTGCCTTTTTTGTCTTCTTTTGGAACAAGTGCATAAAAACAAACCCATCGGAAACCCGACGGGTGATTTTTTAGCCCAAAATCTTGATTTTTGAGTCGTTTAATTCCTTAACTGCAATTGATAACGGTTTAGCGTCTTCTTTTTCTACAAGAGGTTCTGCGCCGTCAATAATCTGGCGTGCTCTCTTGGATGTTGCCATAACGATGGAATAACGGGAATTTACGATAGGTGAATCTCCTGCCTCCACTGCATCATAGTTAACAACGTTCATCAAATCTGTGTAAGACGGATGTAACATTTCTATTCTCCTTTCGATAACGAATCAAGTTCGTTTTTTAATCTTTCTATCAGCTCCTGCTGTCTTATCGGAGCATTATGTGCGGATAAAATGATATTATGAAGACTTTCCACACATTCTTCTATCTTATCATTGATAACAAGATAATCATATTTAGGGATCCACTCGACTTCTTCAGACGCTCTCGAAATACGACCCATGATCTGCTCGTTGGTTTCAGTATTTCTGGATGTAAGCCTGTTGTAAAGTTCCTCGCCCGAAGGAGGTGTTACAAACAAAAGAAGCGTGTTGGGGAATTTCTTTTTGATCTGCAATGCCCCCTGGACTTCGATCTCAAGTATCACGTCTTTTCCTTCGGCGATCTGTTTTTCAACATATTCCTTAGGTGTTCCGTAATAATTCCCCAGATAGGAGGCATATTCAAGCAAGCCGTCCTCGGCAATCGTCTGTTCAAATTTCCTGTGATCCACAAAGAAATAATGAACTCCGTTTTCTTCCCCATCCCTGGGCTTTCTCGTTGTCATAGAAATACTCAAAGAGTAATTGTCGTATTTTTCCATGAGTTTCCTGACAAGAGTTCCTTTTCCGGCTCCGGAAAAACCGGATATAACCACAAGAATTCCGCTTTTATTCATGAAAACTCCTTATTCGATATTCTGAATCTGTTCCCTTATCTTTTCAATCTCTGTCTTTATGGTGATGGCCACATTTGATATTTCGATATCGGATGATTTCGATAATGTCGTATTGGCCTCACGGTTAAGTTCCTGAGCAAGAAAATCAAGTCTTTTTCCGACTGCACCGCCTGTTGTAAGTGATTCCTTAACAGCTTCGATATGGCTCTTAAGTCTAACCATCTCTTCATCCACGCAAACCTTGTCGGAATAAATGCATACTTCGGTAAGGATGCGTGACTCGTCGATCTGTTTGTCATCAAGTACTTCTTTTATCTTTAAAGTAAGTCTGTTCTTGTACTCTTCTATGATCTTGGGATATCTTTCCTCAATAAATGCAACATTCACGCTCATTGCATCAAGTTTTTCAAGAAGATCGTTCTTTAAATTTTCGCCCTCTTTTATTCTTGAAACGACAAATGCATCACATGCTTCCTGAAGTGTTTCTTTGAGAAGTTTCCAGATCTCTTCTTCATTGACGTTTTCTTCTTCGGAAACAAGAACTTCAGGCATTCTGGCAAGTGTCGAAACCCTGATATCGTCGTCGATATCGAATTCTTCGGACATTTGCTGAAGATATTTCATATATTCCGAAGCGATCTGAGAATTGTATTTAATACTTACGCTTTCTTTCGAATAATCTTCGTAAGTAACAAAAATATCAACTTTACCTCTCTGAATATAATCCTTAAGTACATCCCTTATCTGGGATTCAAACATATTAAGCTTTCTGGGAAGCTTAATGGAAAGATCGAGATAACGGTGATTAACCGATTTAATCTCAATGGTACATTTACCGGTTAGCGTAATCTTCTCACTTCTTCCGTAACCGGTCATACTTTTAATCATAATTAACCCACCTTTTAGTTTTTCGCATACAAAGTTATTATACTTTATGAGTTTATTATAGTCAATTCAAACATTGATATGTCTGGCTTCGCAACCATCGAATAATACGTATGATAGATAACCATTCCCTTATCGCCTTCGGCAGGTTTTTTGATATGTTTTTTTCTTGTATAATCCACTTCGGCTTTTGACAATCCGGAATTCGAAGAATTGATGATGGCAAGCGCGCCGCAAAGTTCAAATACTTCATTCGGCATATCCCACTCGGCAGCACCTTTATCTTTATCGGACTTTACTATAACATGAGATCCCGGAACTCCTTTAGCATGAAACCACCAGTCGTTTCCCGTTGCGATCTTAAAAGTAACTTCTTCATTCTGAATATTGTTTTTGCCGATGTAGATATGATAATTGCCGTCATAAAGGTAATGCTTTATCGATGAAGTTTTCTTTCTGTTTCTTACCGACGAATTTTTCTTTAAATATCCTTTTTCAAAAAGTTCATTCCTTATCTCATCCAGATCGTTATTGTTTTCCGAAAGGGAAATATACAGAAGCATTTCTTCGAGGTAATCCGTCTCTTTTTTCGATTCCTCCATAAGAACCGAAAGTTTGCTTTCTCTTCGTTTTGATTTGGAATAATCATTGAAATATCTGTTTGAATTTTCAATGATGCTCTTGTTTTCATCAAGCGGGATAATTATATTTTTACCGGTATAATAATCAAGCACTTCGACTGATCTTCCCTGACTTAACGAATGCGAATAAGCTTTAAGAAGTTCACCGTATTTTTTCAGGGTTTCCTTATTATCACATTCCTTCAGTTCTTTTTCCCACTCTCCGATCCTGCTCTTATTCTTACTTATACTTGAATTCAGGATATTGCATATATCGGAACTCTTTTGCAGGATCACGCTTTCGTCATGCTTCGATTTATAAAATTCATTCAAAAATCCGCAAAGATAACCTTCCTGTTCTTTTCCCGGATCATCCAAAGAAAGACAAACAGTTGAATAATCGGTATATCTTCCCATTTCACCGTACACGAAGAAACTTTTATTGTCGACGACTTCTTTTATAAGCAACGTAAAAGCATCGGATATTTGTGAAATATTATCATTTAATGAGGCATTTTCACCGATTTCAGATACACAGATATCATTTTTAAATCCGCTTCTTCTTATGATCTCTTTCGCAAATGCCTTCGATACTCCTTCGAAATTTGAATAAAGAAAAGCAGAAAGACGCATATTCTTTTTCTCATCACCGGAAAGGGAATCAAGGATCTTAAGGATATCCGAATTTATTTCCGAATCATAAGGATTGATCTTGGATAATTCCGAAGGAAAATAATACTGTCTTTTGGGAAGTACTTCTCTTACCGAACTTGTAAGAGCACTGATCCTTTTGATCGAATCGATTATGATATCATTTTCATCAGTAAGAATGATATTACTGTGTTTTCCCATCAGTTCGAAAATGAGCTTCTTGATCGATCTGTCCCCCATTTCATCCAGATGTTCGATCTCAAAGCTGATGATCCTTTCGTTACCCTTTTGTGAAACAGAAATGATCTTTCCGTTTGCAATGTATTTTCTTAAGACCATGCAAAAATTGAGTGCGGTTTTGGGCGCTTCGGCCTTATCGTTTATAAGATACGTATAAGACATCGAAGGATTTGCACTCGCAAAAAGATTAAAAGTATCTTTTTCTCTTTTGATAACAAAAATAATATCAAAACCGTTTGGCTGAATTATCTTTGATATCTTTCCGTTCAAAAAGAGCTCGTTATACTCTTTAACTATTCTTTTTATACAAAAACCGTCAAAAGCCATAATATTGATCCTCATGAAATCGAGCAGGGGTAATTAAATCTCTCTGCTCATGTGCTGTCCGAATGCTGCGAAGAAGCAAATATAAATATTCGTCCGTGTGCATAAAAAAGGGGTACAGAATCAATATGTACCCCCGAAAATATAATATCAAAAGTTTTAATTATCCGATAAGCCAGTCGTACATTTCCTGATACTTGTTGGCTGAAACCTTCCATGAAAAATCAACTGCCATGCTTCTGTCGATCATCTTGTTCCATTCGCGTTTTCTGTCGTAATAAACTTTCTCCGCATATCTGATGGTTGCAAGCATTTCATGTGCATTGTAGTTAACAAAACTGAAGCCCGTACCTGTTGATTCATACTCGTTGTAAGGTTCAACCGTATCCTTAAGTCCGCCTGTTTCTCTAACGATGGGGATCGTGCCGTATCTTAAAGCCATAAGCTGGCTCAGTCCGCAGGGTTCAAAGAGTGAAGGCATAAGGAATGCATCACAGGATGCATAGATCTTATGACTCATGGACTCGGAATAATAAATGTTAGCAGAAACCTTATTGTTGTATTTCCAGTCAAAATGTCTGAACATGTTCTCATACTGTTCTTCGCCGGTACCGAGTACAACTATCTGAACGGCATCCTGGCAGAGTTCATCCATGATGTATGCGATCAGATCGAAACCTTTCTGATCGGTAAGTCTCGAAACGATACCGATCATCATGATCTTGTCGTTTTCTTCAAGTCCGAGATCATGCTGGAGTTTACGTTTGTTTTTGATCTTCTCTTTTCTGAAATTCTGAATATTGTATTTGTAGTCTATAAATTTATCTACCGAAGGATCGTATTCTTTATAATCGATACCGTTTACGATACCTCTGACATCGTTTTCCCTTGCACGAAGAAGTCCGTCAAGGCTCTCTCCGTAAAACGGAGTCATGATCTCTTTGGCATAGGTCTCTGAAACAGTTGTTATACAATCTGCGTATACCAGTCCGCCCTTTAACAGATTGGCGTTTTTGTAGGATTCAAGTTTATCCGGAGTAAAGAAGTAATCGGGAAGTCCTGTGATATCCTTAACCGCGGGAACATCCCATTTTCCCTGGAATTTAAGGTTGTGGATCGTCATAACGGATTTAATACCGTAGAAAAACGAATTGCCCTGAAATCTTTCTTTAAGATAAACGGGAATAAGTCCGGTCTGCCAGTCATGACAATGAATAACATCGGGTCTGAAATCAAGCAAAGGCATTGCCGATAAAGCAGCTTTTGAGAAAAACGCAAATTTTTCGATATCGTCATAAACATTGGAGCTGTAAGGATGGAATCCGCCGAATTTGGATTCGTTGTCAATGAAATAATACTTAACTCCTTCCACCTCTGCCTCAAGAATACCCACATACTCATTCTTCCAGTGGAAATCCATATAAAAGCTGGTCTTGTAAACCATCTTGTCTTTCAATTCCTGAGCTATGCAAGTATATTTGGGAAGCATTACGCGAATGTCAAAATAGCGTTTATCTGAACATTTGGGCAAAGATCCGACAACATCTGCCAGTCCTCCCGTCTTGATAAAAGGCACTCCTTCGGAAGCTACGAAAAGAATATTTTTCATGTGACCCTCCATTACATGAATATATTACAAATTGTGTTTCGTGAAACACTTTTGCACGATATATTGTATTATACAATACTTTTAAAATCTTTTAAAGAGACAAATCATACCAAAAAACACTTTAAACTCTTGCTTTTTTGTAATCGTCAGCCTGTTTTTTGATCTCTGTCGCATTTTCCTTAAACTTATCCGAATCGTATTCGTCACCGAGCATTCTTGCTATCTCTTTTATCTGACCTTCATCGTCCAGTTTATTAATAAATGTGCTGGTTCTGTTTCCGTCGGATACTTTTTTTATCTCAAAATGAATATCGGCCATCGATGCGATCTGCTGAAGATGAGTAATGCAAATTATCTGGTGATTCACAGAAAGATCGGCTAATTTCTTGGCCACTTTCCATGCAGTGACACCGGATATTCCGGCATCTATCTCATCGAATATCAGAGTATCGGTATCGTCTTTTACCGCACATACGGTCTTTATCGCAAGCATTATCCTTGAAAGCTCACCGCCGCTTGAAACACTGTCAAGGGGTTTTAACGGTTCTCCGGGATTAACGGATATCTCAAAATTAACCTTGTCAGTACCGTTTGAAGTAAAATCATCCGTTTTGGCAAAAGAAGTTTTAAACTCACTCTGATTGAAATTAAGATCGGAAAGATTTTCGATTATGTTCCTGTCGAATTTAACTGCCGTCTTTTTCCTCAAAGAAGTTATCTTATCGGCCTTTTTTGTAAGTGTTTCACGAAGTGACTCAAATTCTTTGAGTATTTCGTTCCTCTTCGTTTCATACTCAAGAAGATCGTTCAATTCGATGCTCTTCTCATCGCGGTATTTTAATACTTCTTCGATATCTCTTCCGTACTTTCTTTCAAGTTCGTTGATAAGTTCATATCTGTTTCGTAAAATATCAAGCTGTTCTTCATCCAGATCGTACTCATCGTTCAGGTCGGAAAGTTCTCTCTCAAAATCCGAAATAAGATCGGAGATATTACTGAGCTCATCTGCAAGCGAAGAAAGTTTCTCGTCAAAAGAAGATATTCCTGACAGTTCTTTCAGAGCGGCATCTATAAGTTCGCTCGCACTCCCATTGTTATCGTATGTCAGTCCTCTGACATTCGCCAGACTGTTTTGTATCTTTGATGAATTCTCAAGAACCTTAAGTCTGTCCCTTACTTCTTCCTCTTCACCCGAAACGAGTGAAGCTGCGTTTATTTCGTTTATCTGATATTCAAGTAAGGAAATCTCTCTTTCCCTTTTTACTTCATCTATCTGAGGACTTGAAACAAGTTCCTTCAGTTTGTTGAAACGTGAAAATTCTTCTTTGTAATCCCTAATATTTTTTTCGTAATCTTCCGAAGCATACGAATCCAGGATCTCTATGTGTTTTTTTGAATTCAAAAGATTCTGATAATCATGCTGTCCGTAAACATCCATTAAAACAGAAGCTATGTCTCTTACCGCCGAAACGTTAAGGCTTTCTCCGTTAACCTTAAATACACTCCTGTTCGGCATTATCTTCCTTTGGATAAGCACTTCCTTATTTTCGGGAACAATGTCATATTCGGACAGTTTATTGTTTATAGCCTCGTTATCGGCCTGAAACGTGATCTCTACAAGTGCGTAATCGCATCCGGTCCTTATCGAATCCTTATCGGCTTTGGCACCAAGTGCAATGTTTAATGAGCCAAGGATAATGGATTTGCCGGCACCGGTCTCACCCGTCAGGATATTCAGACCTTTATCGAAATCTATATCTATTTCATCAATTAAAGCAAAATTCTTAACATGTAAATTTAAAAGCATTTAACCTCCCTGTAAGTTCAGTTCTCACGTAATTTTCTGTTTAATGTTTCAAGAAAATTAACATTGTTCATCTGTATAAAACTTACATGACCCGAATTTTTGGTAATGATTATTTCATCTCTGCTCTGAAGCTCTATATGATCGAATCCGTCAAAATGTGCGAGCACGGTCTGACCGAGTTCTTCGTCATGCGGTTCACCGATCGTGATCTTAATGGAATCGTCGGCTTTGAAAAGTATGCTTCTGTTCATAAAAGAATGAGCCGCAATGGGAGTTACAAGGATCATATCGGCACTCGGTTCCACAATGGGTCCTCCTGCGGAAAGATTGTATCCGGTCGAACCCGTGGGCGTGGAAATTATCACACCGTCCGCAGAATATGATTTTAAGAACATTCCGTTTACAGAAATGTCAAAATTAAGTATCTGAAGCATTCCGCCACGGTTGATACAGACATCATTAAGTGCTTCGGATTCGAAGATAAGCTCGTTGTTCCTGTAGACTTTACCCTTTATGAGCATACGTTCTTCGAGAAAATACTCTTTTCTGATAAGTCTGTCGAGAGTCTCTTCTATTCCTTCCGTACCCGTCTGGGCAAGGAATCCGAGATGTCCCAAATTTATACCGATTATCGGAAGATTGAATTTATTGCATTTTTTGGCAACCCTCATAAGAGTTCCGTCGCCGCCGAGAACCATTACGACATCACATCCTTCGGCTTCTTCTGCCGAAAGATTCGTCTCTCTCGTAACCGTTACTGCATCTTTGTACTCTACATTCTTTTCGGTAAGATAATCGCATATTCTTTTGCAAACCTTCAGATCCTTATCTTTATAAGGATTCACGCATATAAGTACTTTCATTCATTCCTCCGGTTTAGTCGAGTCATGTTCCGTATGTGATCTTTCCACAATTTCCCTAATATATTTTTCAGCGGACTCATCAAGCACATTTTCCGCTTCATTTCTTATGTATTGTTCGGCCTCATCGTTATCGATGAAGTCTTTTCCGGCTTTCTTTAAAAGAATAAGATATTCGATATTGCCTTCGGGTCCTTTTATCGGTGAATAATCAAGTCCCGTAACTTCAAATCCTATTCTCTCGCAGAAAGAATATATCTTTTCAACTACTTCGACGTGTACGTTTTTATCCCTTACAACGCCTTTCTTTCCTACCTTTTCCCTGGTCGTCTCAAACTGAGGTTTGATAAGACATACCATATTGGCATCGTTTTTTAAAAGATTGTATGCGGGAATAAGGATCTTGGTCAGAGAGATAAAAGAAACATCGGTAGCCGCAAAATCAATCTTTTCGGGTATTTCATCTGAGGTAACGTATCTGAAATTGCATTTTTCCATGCATATGACACGTTCGTCGCTTCTTAGTTTCCAGTCAAGCTGATTACGGCCGACATCCACAGAATATACTTTCAATGCACCGTTTTGAAGCATGCAATCGGTAAATCCGCCTGTTGATGCACCGATATCAAGACAGGTAAAACCGTCAAAATTCAGATTAAAGACATTTACCGCCTTATCAAGTTTCAATCCGCCTCTGGAAACGAATTTTAATGTTTCGCCTCTTACTTCGATCAAGGATGTGTCTTCGAATAAAGAACCGGCTTTTTCTTCTTTTTGGGAATTTACATATACTATCCCGCTCATTATCAGTGCTTTGGCCTTTTCTCTTGAAGCGGCCAGCCCTTTATTTACAAGCAGTATATCAAGACGCTCTTTCATCAGCGTTCCTTCCGATCGTTTATTAAGTATATTTATACCAGCCCGTCGGCATCCGCAAGTATTTTTGCGGTAACGGAATCCGTATCCAGACCTATTTCTTTCTTTAAGATCTCGACATTACCGTGTTCCACATAAGTGTCGGGAATGGCAATCGATGTATGTTTACAGAAAAGCCCTTCTCTCATAAGATATGCTCCCACTCTCTGTGAAAAACCGCCTGAAAGAACATTTTCTTCCATTGTGACTATATGTGCATGAAGCGATGCAGCTTCTTTGATAAGTTCTTCATCGAGAGGATTTACAAATCTCGCATTGAGCAGGGAAACATTCTTTCCTGCGGCTTTAAGACGTTCTCTGACTTCAACCGCGGTTTTAACCATACTTCCTACGGCAATAAGACAGATGTCGGATTCCCTGAAGATCCATTCGGACTGTGCAAACACGATTGGTGCCCTGAATTCCTGAAGTCCGTCATAAGCTTTTCCTCTCGGATATCTTATGGCAACGGGTCCGTCATATTTGAGCGCGAATTTAATCATATCCGACAGTTCCCATTTATTCTTTGGAGCCATAACACACATATTGGGGATCGTCGAAAGAAACGACAGATCAAAGATTCCCTGATGTGTTTCGCCGTCGCTTCCGACAAGACCCGCTCTGTCTATACAAAAAATAACATGAAGATTCTGTATGCAGACATCATGTATAACCTGATCAAACGCTCTTTGCAAAAATGACGAATATACGCATACTATAGGCTTAAATCCGCCCATAGCAAGGCCTGCGGCAAAAGTAACCGCATGTTCTTCCGCAATCCCGACGTCAAAAAATCTGTCGGGATACATGCTTCGAAACCTCTTAAGTCCGGTTCCGTCAGGCATGGCAGCCGTAACAGCCATGCATAAAGGATCTCTTTCACCCATTTTGCACATTACTGTCGAGAAAACGTCGGTATAATCGGGCGACAGTTTTTTGTTCTTCGGTAAACCTGTCTCTATATCAAAAGGTTCAGCCCCGTGAAATCTCGCAGGATGCCTTTCGGCAGGAAGATAACCTTTTCCTTTTTTGGTGATCACATGTACAATAACGGGTGTCTTGCATCTTTTGGCCTCATTGAGTGCCTTGACCATGGCATTAATATCATGTCCGTCTATTGGACCGAGATACGTAAGGCCCATCTCCTCGAAAAACATACCCGGAATAACAAAAGATTTAAGGGATGCTTTTGCCTTCTGGATACGGTTGATCATATCCTGTCCTTTGGGAACTTTGGCAAGTTTTCCTTTTACGCCTTCCTTGAGTTCAAGATATTTTTCGGTAGTTCTTATATCATCAAGATACTGACTGACAGCGCCAACATTTTCGGATATGGACATGTTATTGTCATTTAATACGACTATAAGTTTGGTATTGGCTCTTCCGGCATTATTCAATGCTTCATACGCCATACCTCCGGTCAGCGCACCGTCACCGATAACGGTAACAATCGTATTATCTTCGCCTTTTAATGTACGTGCCATTGCCATACCGAGTCCTGCGGAAATGGATGTCGACGAGTGCCCTGTATTGAAAGCATCGCAGTCACTCTCGCAGGTCTTGGGGAAGCCCGCCATACCTCCGTATTTACGAAGAGATGAAAATCCGTCTTTTCTGCCTGTTAATATCTTATGAGTATAACTCTGGTGTCCCACATCCCAGATTATCTTGTCTTCGGGAAGATTCAGTACCAGATGAAGAGCCATCGTAAGTTCCACGGTTCCGAGATTGGCACCCAGATGTCCTCCCGTCTCGGAAATGGACTCGATAAGAAACTCCCTTATCTCATCAGCCAGATCGTATAGATGGTTTTTATTTATTTTTTTAATATCATTCGGTTTGTTTATTTTTTCAAGATACATTTATATATTCCTGTTCCGTTATTTCCCGTAGCTGTTTTACACTCAGCTTAAGGAAAATCCGGTCATTTATATTTTAAAAAATCAAAAATCAGCCGTTTCAAAAGTCGATTCGGAGCCATCGGGATTTATCTTCATTACTTCTTTTTCCACCAAGTCGAGTTTGTTCTTGCACTCTTCGATGGCAACTTTGCCTTTGGTATAAAGATCAAGAGCTTCTTCAATGCCGATATCGTCTCTTTCAAGCTCTTTAAGAATTTCCTCTATAGATTTGAATTTATCATCAAGTTTAACTGAATCCATAATCCCTCCAAATAATACTTAAGAATCGGAAATCGCGACTTCTTCAACAACAGTTTTCGCGTATCCGTCCTTCATAGTGATACGGATCTTATCGTTTTTCTTAAGATCCGACACACCGACAATTCTGTTTCCGTTCTCATCCGTAACATATGCCATACCGGCCATAAGCCTTTCAAGAGGTGAAACACCTTTCAGTCTTTCGGACAGATTCGAAAGATAAGATCTTTTCTTTTCGATTATCCTTTTTATGTTCATATCAAGCCGTTTTTCCATCGACTCGACCATGATCTTCTGTTTATTGATCGTATTCTGCGGCGAAAGAGCATTCAGTTTTGTTTCCAGAAGCATTATCTTTCGTCTGTTTATATCCGTCAGTCTCTTGATACTTCTGTCAAGCATCCTGCTTTTCGCATCGATATCCGCAAGAACACTCATCATATCGGGCACCGTCATCTCCGCTGCGGCAGACGGTGTGGCCGCTCTCATGTCCGCGGTGAAATCAGAAATCGTATAATCTATCTCATGTCCGACGGCGGATACGATCGGAACACTGCATTGGAAGATCGCATATGCAACTTCCTCTTCATTAAATGCCCAGAGGTCTTCGAGACTTCCTCCGCCCCTACCGACAATGATAACATCAACACCCTTTTTTTCAAGTGTTTCTATACCTTTCACGATCGAAGCCGGAGCATCGTTTCCCTGAACAAGAGACGGATAAAGTATTAACGAAATATACGGGTTCCTTCTCTTTGATACCGAGATGATATCCCTTACCGCAGCACCGGTCGGAGCCGTAACGATCCCGATCCTTTTTGGAAACTTGGGGATCGGCTTTTTAAACTCCTGATCAAAAAGCCCCTGTTCCTTAAGTTTTTTCTTGAGCTCCTCAAATTTTTTAGTCAGATTGCCGATTCCGGCATGTTCAACATCAGTCACATTAAACGTAACCGAACCGCTCGGAACATAATTTGAAATACTTCCGTTAGCGAGTATCTTGTCGCCTTCTTTTAGTTCGACATTAAGTTTTTGGGCGGATGATCGGAAAATAGCGCACGAAATGGCAGACTCTGCGTCTTTCAACGTAAAATAAATATGTCCGGAAGAATGGAATTTCAGATTGCTTATCTCTCCTTCGACCGAAACGTTCGATAAAAGATAATCCTCCCTGAACATATTGTGAATATATGTATTGATCTGAAAAACAGAATAAACAGTTTTCATTAAGCAAACCTTGCAAGAATACCGTTAACAAAAGCATACGATTCTTCGGGACCGAATTTTTTGGCAAGTTCAACCGCTTCATTGATGGCCACCGATGTGGGGATTGAATCATCGAAAAGAATCTCATAAACAGCCAGTCTTAAGATCGCAAGTTCAACTTTACCGATTCTGTCGATCACCCAGCCTTTGGAAACTTTGGAGATCCTCTCATCGATCTCGTCGATCTTATCAATGATCTCGACAAATCTTGCCACTATTCTTCTTCTGTCTTCATCGTCCACGGATTCTTTTAATGTTTTTGTTTCTTCATAAGAAGCCGAATCGTCTTCTTTTTCTTCGAAAGGAAAAGGTGCATCAAAATAGAGAAGAAGTTCGTCGGTCAACTCCTTCTTCTCGTAAAAATCAGTCATAAATAAAAGTTTAAATGTAAATTCCCTTTCGGTTTTTCTGTTCATAATAATCCTTATGCCATGCTTACTGAGGAAATTCTGACATTAACATCGGTAACTTCTAGACCGGTCATGTTCTCTATGGAAGTCTTAACCGCATTTTGAACTTTGCCGGATATTTCAGGTACCTGATAGCCGTACAGAATACCGATGGACATATCAACGCTTACTTTTCTGCCTTTAATATCCACCTTGATCCCTCTGGTAAGTCTCTTCAAATTTATTTTAAATGTAATGATCTTCTTATCCTGAAGAGGCGTAACTCCTTCAATTTCCTGAGAAGCCAGTGCAGCAATAAGAGGTACTACATCCGTAGCTATACGAACCGAACCGATTTTCTCGTTATTGTTTGTCATACTCATTTTATCGCCTCCGATTATATATTTTCAAAATAAGTCTTTTTCAACACCATTATCATTTATAATATCACAAAACCCGTTCTCTCACAAGAGACAGACTGCTGATCAGTATAAAGGGAACGAATAAATATTCAGATCCTGATTCTTCATATAAGTCAGAGTCTGGATATCACTCGGCAGATAGTCGAAAACATGGTTTTCATCGAGCAGATATTCGCCCATTCTGTAGAAAACACCTGTATTCGCACATTTGATCTCAACCGACTCCTTGCCTGAAGCCAGAGCCTTGGCGAATGCCAGAGCTATCCTGTCTTCGTCAATGGTATTAAAATACAAACCTTCCTTCACATAATAATTATCCCTTGTTGAAACACATGTCGGAAGAATTGCAAAATTGTCTATAACATGATTGACTTCAAGTTCCTTGGTCGTTATATTCAGGTAATCGTAGTTGATCCCGTACTGATTCAAGCTGGTCGAATTCTGAAGATACGAGGAATCACCCCATGTGCAGTCAATATAGTAATATTCGCTGTTGCATCTTACGATATTCCATGCATGACCTTCGTCGTTGCCAACGGTTCCGACAACGAGTGCACTCTGAATATCAAGAGCAGATGCCAGATACTGAAAGGCTTTGGCATAACCCTGACATACTGATTTGCCGTACATGAAAACGGACAGAATATTCTGATTTTCCACGGATTCTATATCATATTCCGTATTATAGATCACAAATTCATAAGTATATCTGACTTTATCGTATTCGCTCGCGTTTTCGTTTATTCCCTTTAAAAAAGCAAATCTGTACTGATCAACATAGTTCATGCATTCCACGGCTTTTGAATGGCTCATGGTATATCCGGGATTGAATTCTATCTTTATGATACTTCCGTCAGCCGTATATTTGGTATAAAGATATCCGTTCACATAGAATATCTCGGGATGATCTCCCATTACACAGTTAAATGCGTAATCAATATCGGACGGTGAAACGGAACAGATATAAAACGATTCGACATGATTGGTCAAAACAATATATATCTCAAGATATAACTGTTTTAAGGATTCATCCATTCTCGAATAATAAAATCTTTTGCTGCAGTATTCGTCGGCCTCATTAAAATTTTTTTCGGTAAGGCCTTTACCGATCCTGGCTTCCCATTCCTCATCCGAAAGACCGGCATCGACTTTTATATCACCTATATTAGTATGAATAGTCTCATGATCCGAGATCTTGGAAATATTTTTGGCCTTTGCTTCCTTGCCTGTAATTTCCATATCGGTATATGAGTTTTTATTCGATGAACTTCCCGAACTTGTTGAGTAATCAAAATCAATATATCTACTCATAAATGTCGGGTCTTTTTCGAATTGTCTGTCAACCAGTATCGAACCGCCGATAAGCAAAAAGAGAAGTACGGCAAGACTTGCGGTTATTATGTATATTTTTTTCATTTAATTCCTTCCGAATTCGGACAGTACAAGATCCTTGTTTCTGTCCTTCGTCATGCCTATGCTCCATTCGTTTATGAACAAAAGCAAAGGATTCCCCTTCATATCTTTTACTTTTTTCATATCGGAAGTGCCTGTGAGTTTTACGACATCTATCTCATCTTTGTTCTCGATCCATCTGATATGCTCATAAGGAAGCATATCCATTCTGATCTCAACATTATATTCATTTTCAAGTCTGTATTTGAGTACTTCAAACTGGAGGACGCCTACTACTCCGACAATGATCTCCTCCATACCGGAATTAAATTCCTGGAATACCTGGATAGCACCTTCCTGTGCGATCTGTGTGATTCCTTTCATGAACTGTTTTCTTTTCATGGTATCCATCTGTCTGACTCTCGCAAAATGCTCAGGTGCAAATGTGGGAATTCCTTCGTAATTGAATTTCCTGCCTGCAGTAGTCAGAGTATCGCCGATCGAAAAGATTCCGGGATCGAATACACCGATTATATCCCCGGCATATGCGGTATCGAGTATCTTTCTGTCGTCAGCCATGATCTGCTGGGGCTGGGATAATCTTAAAGATTTACCGCCTTGCATATGGTACACTTCCTTGCTGGCCTCGAATTTACCCGAACAGATCCTCATAAAAGCGATCCTGTCACGGTGCGCCTTGTTCATGTTGGCCTGGATCTTAAATACAAATGCAGAAAACTCATTTTCCATTGGATCGATGATACCGATATCACTCTGTCTCGGAAGCGGAGTCGTAGACATCGAAAGGAAATTGTTCAAAAAGATCTCAACACCGAAATTGGTCAGAGCAGATCCGAAAAATACGGGTGTGAGCTTGCCTTCCCTGACTTTTTTCAGATCAAATTCGGCAGCCGCACCATCAAGAAGTTCGATCTCATCCTTAAGTGTGGAATATGCATCTTCACCTATAGCTTCCTTCAGAGTGTCTTCATACTTGATATCTATTTCCCAGGATTTACCTTCTTTGGTTCCTTTTTCCGTATCCGAAAACATTACAACTTTCTCATTATGTCTGTCATATACACCTTTGAAAGCTTTGCCTGAACCTATGGGCCAGTTAACCGGACATGTTGCTATTCCGAGTTCGTTTTCGATCTGATCGAGAAGTTCAAAAGTATCGAGAGCATCTCTGTCGAGTTTATTGATAAATGTAAAAATAGGTATTCCTCTCATACCGCAGACTTTGAAAAGCTTTCTCGTCTGAGCCTCAACACCCTTTGATGCATCAATCACCATCACTGCCGAATCGGCAGCCATAAGAGTTCTGTATGTATCCTCTGAGAAATCCTGATGTCCCGGTGTATCCAGAATATTAACGCAATATCCGTCATATTCAAACTGTAAAACGGATGATGTTACGGAAATACCTCTTTCCTTTTCTATTTCCATCCAGTCTGAAACGGCATGTCTTGCAGTGGCCTTTCCTTTAACACTTCCGGCAAGATTGATCGCACCTCCGTATAAAAGAAATTTTTCCGTCAGCGTTGTTTTACCGGCATCGGGATGGGATATGATAGCAAATGTTCTTCTTCTTTCTATTTCTTTGTCAAAATTACCCACTTTTGGTTCTCACTTTCACAAATTATCGCGAAAAGATCAAATTTATCGCAATAATAAAATATTTCCGTACAAAAACAGTACCGATAAATGATACTATTTATCGGTAATATTTTCAAGTTTACAATTTTTTCTCATAACACCAGAAATCCTGCTCGTACATAAAGCATTCGCCGACGTTTATGTAGCCGAAGGAATCATAAAGGCGAAGTGCATTCAGGTTTTTCTTGTTAACGATGATATGAATGCCTTTATATCCCCTTCTTTTCATCTCTTCTTCAATATAGCGAAGGATCATCCTTCCGATACCTTTTTTCTTGTATTCGGGATTTACACATATCCTTGCGAATTCGCCTTCGGGTTCGAGATCTTTATTCCAGCATACAAGTTTATTGACTTCCTCATCTTCCTCGATGGAGGCCGCAGCAATTATTTTGCCGTTATGTTTCAGAACAAACAGAGAATCTCTGGAAAGATCAAAATCGATCGTCTCGTTTGACGGATATTCTTCGCTCCAGGGGCATCCTTCGGCTCCTACCTGTGCACGATAAAGAGATATAAGTTCGCTTCTGTCTTCTTCGCATGCCGGAGATACCTCGTATGGATTTAGATAATTACTTTCATATTCTTCGAGCGGTATAGGCTTGCTGAAATAATATCCCTGAATAATATCGCATCCGAGTTCCTTAAGCCTTTCAACCTGCTTCTTTTCTTCGGCCCCCTCAGCGAGACATACGAATCCAAGTTCTTTTGCAAGCGAAATAATATGTCTTATAACAGCCAAGTCGCTTTCCCTGTCATTTTCCGTACCAACCTTATCGACAAAACTCTTATCGATTTTTAAAGTATCCATCGGCATCTGAGTAAGCAGCGAAAGTGATGAGTATCCTGTACCGAAATCATCCATGGAAAGTTCGAAATGTTTCTCTCTGAGTTTAAGCAAAACATATATCATCTGTTCGGTATCGTCATATGTGGCGCTCTCGGTAAGTTCAAAATCTATATATGAATGATCGACGCCGTAAGAATCCACTATGCTCTCAAGATAATCGACCAGACCTTCATCATACATTCTTGTTCTGGAAAGGTTCACGGAAATCGGATAAAGAGGCTTTCCTTCTTTTTTCCATTCGGCAAGAGCTTCACAGACTTTACGAAGTACGATATCGTCAATCTTTGCTATGGTACCGTCTTTTTCAAAATACGGGATAAACTTATATGGAGCAAGCAAAGTTCTGTGCTTGTAATTCCATCTTATAAGAGCTTCCGCACCTTTTATCTTCTCGGTTTCTATATCGAATTTAGGCTGCAGATAAACAAGAAATTCATCATTCTTAACTGCAGAATCAACATATGCCTTTATATAATTCCCCCATAGAATGTCATCGTGCATTTCATCAGTATACACAACGATATCCGTTCTGTTGGTTGTTGTACCCATCTTCTGAGCAAGCTTTCCGGCATCCGCAACTCTGTTTCCGAAAAGCAGGGACCTCGGCATCGGAACAACCCCACATCGGTAACAAATCTTATAATCGGGATCTTCATCAAGATGAGAAAGATTATCAAAGAACTCCTCAAGTTTCTTAATAAGTTCCTCATTCGGCATATCACGTATTATCATCGCAAAGTTATCATTATGACATCTTGCACTCGTATAAATGAAATCCGAATCATTCATTGCCTTAACCACTTTGGATAAAACATTGTTGCCGGCGATATGACCGTAAACTTCATTAAAGATTCTGAATTCCTTAATATCAAAATGCGCAAATGCGTAATCTCTGATTCCCGCATCCATGGGCATTTCAAGAAAAGGAACAAGATGATTCCAGTTATAATGTCCCGTAATGGGATCGAAAAACGAAGTTTTATAAAGCATTTCCTTATCAAACTTCTCAAAATTATCATTTATAACATCGATAGCCCTGTCTTCATCAAGTTTCCACTCATAAAGAATTCTGAATTTTTCGTCATGGTAAAATACGCTTATAACACGGGGATTATCGCAAATCGAAAGATCGTCATACTGTCTGTGAGCATCATCATCTTTGGATATGCAGACAAACAGTTCTTTCAGTTTATTAATTTCCACATCGGTATCGCTGTCTACTTCAATCGAATAATAAAAAGCTTCATCAAGAACAACGGATGAAAGATTCTTCGGGTAATCAATCCTTTCGTCATCAATCCTGAATTCAATACCGATAACAGGCTTATTCAAAGAATCAACGTAAAATAAACCGGGGTAATCATATACTCCGAAAGTATTTGAATATTTGCTTATTCTTTCGTCCGTTTTACCTTTGCCGAATAAAACAATATCTACATTTTCAGCATCGATATAATAAAGAATTCTTTTTGGTTTATAAAGCTGATTGAGCCTGTTTATAAACATATCTTTTCCTCAACCTTTTAACTTAATCTTATAATTGAAAAAGTAATAAAATATATATTCCTTAAAACTATTGTTATTCTCGTAAAACCATGTTACATTTCAGCTTTAAATTCAGATTTTGATATTTCCAGTTCGATTATTCTGACCTGCTCTCCGCCGACTTCATCAGAATGTTCTCTTGCACCTTCATATTCATGAAAGCCTGTTTTAAGATAACAGCTTAAAGCAAGAGGATTATTTTCGTAAACACCAAGGTTAACCTTATCGACTTTTAAAACATCAAAAGCATATATAAGACCAAGTTTAAGCATTTCCTGACCGTATCTTTTACCGCGTTTCGTATCGTCAACAATTACCCAGCCGAAACGTAAAAGTTTATTGTCGCCGTTTAAATAACGCATAATAAAATGTCCGACAACTCCGCTTTCGTCAAACGCGGTAAAAGGATAAAAGTTATCACTTTCAGCACAGTCCCCGTTATTGTTAAAATACTTGTTATTGATTATCTCTTCGTTAATCGGATAATTACCGAATAATTTTCCGCCCCAAAATTCAAATACATTTTCATTTTTAAGCCATGAAATTATATATTTTGCATCCTGGGGTTTATATGGTCTTAAACGCAGCATTTTCAGTATTCCTCGAATTCGTATTTAAATATTTTATTCAGTCTGTGATTTACACAGAAATCTGATTTTAGCAGATTCATCATATTAATGTTGAATCGCCAGTAAAGAATATGCGTTATTTCAGACCATGGATACTCCGTCAAGTTTTCCTTCAACTCCAAGCAGATTAAGAACGGTAGCACCGATATCCGCAAACGTTTCTCTTGTACCCATATTCTCTGCTTTAATATTCTTTCCGTAACAGATAAAAGGAATGTACTCTCTTGTATGATCCGTGGTCTTTGTATAAGCCGGATCGCAGCCATGATCGGCAGTAATCATAAGACAGTCTTCATCTCCGAGTTTATCTAACATCTCAGGAAGTCTTTCATCGAAATATGCCAGTGCTTTTGAATATCCGTCCACATCTCTTCTGTGACCGTAAAGCATATCAAAATCAACAAGATTGGTAAAGCAGAGTCCGTTAAAATCTCTGTCCATCCATTTTAATGTCTTGTTAATTCCGTCTTCATTCGATTCGGTATAAACATATTCGGTAATTCCGTTACCGGCAAAAATATCGTAGATCTTGCCTACCGACAAAACATCTTTTCCGGCATTCTTTAATATATTAAGCATTGTATCCTTAGGCGGAATCAACGAGAAATCATGACGGTGAGGAGTTCTGTAATAGTTTCCGCTCTCACCTAAGAAAGGTCTTGCTATAACTCTTCCCACACCGTGTTCACCCTGAAGAATTTCTCTCGCTATTCTGCAGTATTCATATAACTGCTCAAGAGGAACAACCTCTTCATGAGCAGCGATCTGAAATACGGAATCTGCAGATGTATATACAATCAGAGCGCCTGTCTTAACATGTTCATCACCGTAATCATTTATAACCTTGGTGCCCGAATATGTAGCATTTACTATCGCTTTTCTTCCGGTTCTCTTCTCAAACTCATCAATTACTTCTTTAGGAAAACCGTTCGGATAAGTAGGCATGGGTTTGGGTGAAACCATTCCCGCGATTTCCCAGTGTCCAATGGTTGTATCCTTACCCATGGATTTTTCTCTCATACGTGCGATCAGAGCTTTGTAACTGCCATTCTTGATATCATCGTTTATCTTCGAATAAAATGCCTTCTTTTCATCATCAAGACCGTTAATATCTTTTGATGTAAAGGAAACATCTACTCCGTCTATATTAAAAAGACCCATTTCGGCCATATTGGGCATATCAAAAAATGTGCTCGATGCACAGGATCTTATTGTATTTGAACCTGCATCACCGAACAGATCTGCATCGGGTTCTTCTCCTATCCCGAAACTGTCCAAAACTATAAGAAATACTCTTTTCACCTGTAACCCTCCAATCATATTCTTATCAAAAAAGAATCAATCTATTATATATAAAAAAATATTGCTCGACAAAAATCCAAGATCTTAATGTTCTGTAGAAAAAACTATCGTATCTGTTTTATCAAAACGGACATCCGTAATACCCAGCCCCGGAAACTTGTCATCTGTAAAATCCTTACAGACATACCAGTCATTCGGATCATAAGATGTTAAATTAATATTACCGGTATTCGGCATCGGTTTCTTACTCACTGACCAATTGTATTCATTGCAGAGTTTCTCTGCTTCTTCCTCGGATATTCTGATATATCCGTAATAATCCTTATCTCCTGCGGCACCCGGAGCAACCTGTGTGGTTCCGAATATATTCCAGCATTCATAACCCGTATTGTATTCGCCACTTACAACACCATCCAGATTTTTACAAAGCCACGATACATCATTACTGTAATCGGTCTGATAATGTAAGGGTTTAAATGTCAGAATGCCTGCAACTATCAGTCCGACTATAACCGTCAAAAATATCACTGCGATAATTATCGATATTAATTTCTTACCTGCCAGTACAACCATAGTATAACTGAAATACCCTTTTGAATTTTTATTCATTATACCATATTTATACTCATAAAATACAGTTTGAATTAGTTTCTCAGGGCAATAAAAAACGGGTACACTTTCAAATGTACCCGCATTTATTCTTTATTTATTTTAGTATTTTACACATCTTTGATGGAGAAGCTCATTCTGCCCATCTTGTCTTTGCCCATGCACTTAACGGTAACTTTGTCACCGAGTGTAAGAACATCTTCGACATGCTCGATACGGTTCTTTGCAATCTTGGAAATATGAACCATTCCTTCTTTTCCGGGAGCAAATTCCACGAATGCGCCGAATTCCTTGATGGAAACAACAACACCCTTAAGGATCTGACCTTCCTCGTAATCAGTTACGATGGTATTGATCATATTGATCGCTTCGTTGATCTTGTCGATATCTGTACCGCATACACCAACCTTGCCGTCATCGGTAATATCGATCTTAACGCCTGTACGTGCGATAATCTCGTTGATAGTCTTACCCTTCTGTCCGACAACATCACCGATCTTATCGGGATCGATTGAGATCTGAACGATCTTGGGAGCGTATTTGCTGATCTCTTTTCTGGGTTCTGCGATTGCTTTCTTCATGCAGTTATCCATGATGAAGAGTCTTGCTTCACGACATCTTGCTATGGCGCCTTCAACGATGGGTCTTGTAAGACCGTGAATCTTGATATCCATCTGAATAGCTGTGATACCGTCTGTAGTACCTGTTACCTTGAAGTCCATATCTCCGAAGAAGTCTTCGAGCCCCTGGATATCTGTAAGAAGGATGAAATCATCATCTGTTTCGCCTGTAACCAAACCACATGAGATACCTGCAACCATCTTCTTAATGGGAACACCTGCGGCCATAAGTGACATACATGATGCACATGTTGAAGCCATGGATGTTGAACCGTTTGATTCAAATGTTTCGGATACGCAACGGATCGCGTAAGGGAATTCTTCCTCTGAAGGAAGTACGGGGATAAGAGCTCTCTCAGCTAAAGCACCGTGACCGATCTCACGACGTCCGGGACCTCTTGAAACCTTTGTCTCACCTACAGAGTATGCAGGGAAGTTGTAATGATGCATATATCTCTTGGAAGTTTCGTTGTCATCAAGACCATCAATCTTCTGAACCTCTGAAAGAGGAGCAAGTGTACATACATCGCAGATCTGTGTCTGTCCTCTGGTGAACATGGATGAACCGTGAACTCTGGGGATGATATCAACTTCTGCAGCAAGAGGACGGATCTGTGTGATCTCACGACCGTCGGGACGCTTGTGATCTTTAAGGATCATCTTTCTTACTGTCTTCTTTTCGTACTGGTAAATAGCTTCGCCTAAAATTGCAAGCCACTCTTCGTTCTCAGCAAAAGCTTCTTCGAGTTTCTCTGTGATAACACGAATATTTTCTTCTCTCTTCTGCTTTTCGTCTGTAAATACGGCAACTTCCATTTCTTCGGGAGTTACGATCTCTTTCATCTTTGCAAAGAGTTCTTCGGGAATAGCACATGATTCATATTCATGTTTGGGCTTACCAACCTCTGCAACGATCTGATTGATCCATGCAATGATTGTCTGGTTGATCTCATGAGCCTTGTAGATGGCTTCGATCATTTTTGCTTCGGGAACTTCGTTAGCACCCGCTTCGATCATGATAACCTTTTCGCTTGTTGAAGCAACCGTTAACTGCATATCACCGTTCTTCCACTGTTCCTGGTTAGGGTTGATGATGAACTCTCCGTCGATCAGACCAACCTGTGTTGTAGCGCAGGGACCGAAGAAAGGAATATCCGAAATTGATGTAGCGATCGCTGAACCAAGCATAGCAACAAGCTCGGGGCGGCACTCGGGATCAACACTCATTACGAGGTTGTTCAAAGTAACATCGTTTCTGTAATCCTTGGGGAATAAAGGTCTCATGGGACGGTCAATAACACGGCTTGTAAGAATAGCGTTCTCTGAAGCCTTACCTTCTCTTTTGTTGAAACCTCCGGGGATCTTTCCTACAGAGTATAATTTCTCTTCGTACTCAACGGAAAGAGGGAAAAAGTCGATTCCGTCTCTGGGCTTCTCTGAAGCTGTAGCAGTAGAAAGAACCGTTGTGTCGCCGTAATGCATAAAAGCGGCGCCGTTTGCCTGAGCGGATACTCTTCCGACATCTACGGATAACGTACGTCCGGCAAGTTCAAGACTGAATGTTTTAAATGCCATTTTTCTTCTCCTTTAAAATATTTTTATTTTCAAGGCAGAAGCGGCCGAAACTACTGAGAACAACACAAATCGGATATTTAGTTCGTCAACGAAAATTTGTATTGATTTCAGTGGCTTCGGAATGATCTTCTGCCTTAAGTTAACAGATAAAATGCGTATTCCATAATAACGCAATAAGGCGGACAAATAAATGCCCGCCTGTAATGATTATTTTCTGAGTCCGAGTTTTTCGATAAGAGCACGATATCTTTCAATATCTGTATTCTTAAGATAATTAAGCAAGCCACGACGCTGACCAACCATCTTAAGAAGACCTCTGTTAGAATGGAAATCCTTGGGATTCTTCTTCATATGCTCTGTGAGTTCGTTGATACGTGCTGTAAGAACTGCGATCTGTACTTCAGGTGAACCTGTATCACCTTCGGAACGAGCATATTCAGCAATAACTGCCTGCTTCTTCTCTTTTGAAATCATCTTGTTTTCCTCCTGAATTATTATTTACTGCCAAATCCAAGCTGTAAGTCGGAGTGTCAAACAACATAGATTCGGTTCGCATACGAAAGATATTCTATCACACTGTTTTAATTATGTAAATAAGATATTTCTTTTAATCCTCATTCTTCGGATTCATTTTCAATCTCATCAACCAGTTCTTTCAGATCTCTCGCTTTGTCCTTTACTCTTTTGAGTGCATCACGGTTTTGGAGAATGATCCCTATATAATTTCTCGCTTCATCGGTTTTCTTTAATTTAACACACAAGCCGGCAAGAAGCGTATCGAACGTGATCTCATCCATTCCGCAGATAGGACTCTGTTCATTTGCTCTCGCATCTTCGAAATAGTTGTAAGCCTTGTCAAGAAAATCCAACTCGAGCTTGTTTAACTCTTTTATCTTTTTGGTTTCGTTCTCATCAAGTGATTTGGCATACGAACGATACAGCCATCCCATTTTCAGGCACAGAAATCCAAGTTCGCTGCTCTTGGACATTTTAACCTGACATGTCAGAAATGCAAATTTATATCTAATGATGGCATCTTCGAAATCAAACTCGTCCTTGTCTTCGAAAACCGAATTAAAAGACTGGCATATCTTGTCTATGATATTTTTTCTCTGAAAAACCGAAACCCTTTCAAAATATCTTTCAAGAGCCGCATATCCGCATACCGGGCAAAGAATGATATCATATTTAAGCGGTTCAATACTTCTGTAATTGATCTTAAGATCGAAATCCGTGCTTTCCATCCTGGCTCTTCCCTGTTTGACGGTAAGATTTTTGAAACTGGAATCGCAGATCGGACATTTATATGATTTTTTAAATACAAGTTCGCTGTCAGCCATTACGGGCCTCCGAACACTTTAAACTATTCATTCTTTTCCTCTTTTTTATCGTCATCGTTATCCTGATCGTAGAACACTCTCTTATGTTCTTCGGCAATTTGACGAACAGCTTCCTCATTTTCGACAAATACTTCAACGATCATGGGATCGAAATGTTTTCCTGATCCGTCTTTAATGATATTCATAGCATCTTCGAATTTCATGGCCGGTTTGTATACTCTGGGAGAAACCAGAGCGTCAAAAACATCTGACACAGCCATGATTCTAGCCGATAAAGGAATGTCATCGCCCTTTAATCCGTAAGGATATCCGGAACCATCATATTTTTCATGATGATATGTCGAAATATTCTTGGCTTCTTTAAGATAATCCGAAGTTGATGAAAGTTTCATTGCATTATCTATGATCTTTTCGCCTTCGATAGTATGCATCTTCATCTTTTCGAATTCTTCGTCATTAAGTCTGCCGGGTTTATTAAGTATCAGATCGGATACTTTGATCTTTCCGACATCATGTAAAGGAGATGAATTTGAAACTTCGTAAATATATTCATCAGTAAGTATATCTTTAAATCCTTCTTTTTCTTTAAGCTTATTTAAGATCAGATTAACGTAAGCACTGGTTTTTCTGATATGATCGCCCGTACTCTTGTCACGGCTTTCCACAAGATCGGCCATTATATAAATAAGACCGTTCTGCATCTTGGAAATTTCCTTGCCCTTTGTTTTAACTTCATCAATATATCCGACCGTTTCGCCGAAGGTTTTCGACAATGATTCGTACAGACTTTCAATTTCGTCACCGGTCAAGATCTTCAGATCGTTTAATCTTTCAACACCGTTTTTCAGTTCTTCATCCGAGCTGTGTGCAAAATGATTTGCCGCATATGTCATGGCATCCAGAGGGAAAGTCAGATGATACTGCATATGCCACATACTGAATACCAGTATGAATATGAAAAATCCAAGGAAAAGAGAAAATACCTTCACAAGAAAACTTATTCCGTTTGAAGTAATTTCTTCCATGCTAATGTCCGCACATGCATAGCATACACATTTATGAGTGGAATCATATACGGGTTCGTAATCTGTAAGGAGCCAGCCGAATGTATCATTTGTAATAATTGGATCAATAGGCTGACCTGATAAAAGCGCAGGAACTTTATCCATAAATGATTCGTCAAATTCCACGAAATCACCAAGTTCACCGCCTTCCATGTCTTCGGTATCCAGATCGAACACAACATGACATCCGTCAGGAAGTATCTTATAAACATAAATATATTTTATGTAAGGAGAACTTTCGTAAATCTTTTTAAGTTTGTTTACCGTATCGGCATAATCGACGGAACCGGGACCCTCTTCGAAATAAGCATCAACTCTGTCGCCATCAACAGTACTTGCAACCAGGCTCGCAACATTTTTTGCGGTAAAAGTATACTGTTTGATCGCAAACTGCTGATAAAGGATATAACTGATCGTTGTTGTTACCAGAGCAACGATTATCATAACCGAACCGATGATAACGATGATCTTGGTTCTGAGAGGCGCTTTCCTGCTGGTTGTTTTGTTAACTTCAATGATCTCTTCTTTTCTTAAAGGTCTCTGTTTCCAGTTAACCAGAGCTATCATAGAAGCAAATTTCTCGGGTATTATCTTTAGAAGTATAAATACAACTATAACCGTAATGGCTTTATCGATAAGGTCGATCGTTACGTCGGAAATAAGCTGGGCAAAAAATACATTTACTTTACCGCTGGCAAGCAGTGACTGCGCAAAAGAAGAAGATATGCCTTCTCCCATGCCAAAGCCGTACATAAAATATGTTAAAATAGACCCTAAAAATCCTCCGATAAACGCAAAAACGGGAATTGTAACAATAGTCTTATGGAATTTGTCAAAAAAGCCTCTGTCATAAAAGAATCTTGCGGTAAGGGCTATGAGAACACTCAGAATAGCATAATATGCTGTTGAGGGAGCCGATGTACAGTTGATTATATTTGTAGTATATCCGACTATGATACCGGGAAGATAACCTCCCAGAATAGCGGCTAAAATAGTGCCGATACTGTCCAGGAAAAGAGGAAGATGAAAATAATTTACAAGCCTGTTTAATGCAATATTTACCAGAACAAAAAGCAAATAAAACAATATAGGTTTAAGATATCTTTTAAAAAAGCCGTCAGATTTCACTTCATTCGCCATAAGAACTCCCTTCAGAATCCTATAAAATCGATAAATTTTTTAAATATCCGACAAGATCGTCTAAAAAATAATATTGATAAATTATTATATATTTAATTTGATTGAAAATAAATGGATTTTTGTAAATATTTTATACATTAATAAATTATAAAATACAAATTGTATATTTGTCATTCATTTGTCGCCGATTATTTGTTTCTTAACATTCTCCTGACTCTGTTTATATGCCTTTCAAATTCTCCGCTGTCCAAAAGATAAGAAACTGTTATCTGTTCGAGAGTCGGTACGGGGCAGGAATAATAAGATATCTTTTCTTCGAAAACATCGAGGAGTTTTTCGGGTATCAGCATATATGCCATTCTTATTGAAGGGGAAATTGTTCTGGTGAATGTATTAACATATATTACCGAACCTTCGTTATCCATTGAAAAAATGGTATCAACGGCTTTTCTTGAAGGCGTGAATTCGGATTCAAAATCATCTTCGATAAGGATCCCGTCTTTCTCATGCGCCCAATTTAAATATTCACTCTTCTTTCCCGCCGTAGCCGTAACACCGGTCGGATAACTTCTGTAAGGTGTAACATGCAAAATACCTGCATTGGTTCTTTTAAGCTCAAAACTTTCAATACCGTCCTTGCAAAGATTTAAAGTATCTGTTTTAACGCCGTATGATTCATATACTTCTTTTATCCTTCTGTAACCGGGAGATTCGATACCGTATACAATGTCGGTTCCCAAAGTCCTTACGATCAGACCGTAAAGATATTCCGCTCCTGCACCGATGATTATCTGTTTCGGAGAAACATTTATATGACGGCTTCTCAAAAGATATTCACTGATCGATTTTCTAAGTTTCAGAACTCCGAAAGAAGGTGCTTTTACCATTACTTCATCCTGACAGAACGAAAGCGCACGCCTTACATATTTTGCATAAACATCAAATGAGATATAATATTCACCCTGTTTTGCGGGAGTAATGTTTTCATAATTATATTCTATCAGCTCATAAGATAGCGAATCGGACTTTTTATCCCCATAAAAAAAATCCCCCGCTTCATACAAAACAAAATATCCCTTTTTTTCTTGACTTTGAATATATCCTTCGTCAAGTAAAAGTTCATATGAATGTTCAATGGTTATAAGGCTTACGCCCCACTGATCCGCGAGAGTTCTTTTTGAAGGAAGTTTACTGCCCTTTTTGTAAACTCCTTCCGTTATATCTTTTTTAAGGCTTTCATATATGGAAATATATTTTTTCATTATGCTGTTTAAACCAAAACTATGCCAATATTCACGTTAACTTTTTCTTTAATATACTCCTTAGCCGCTTCAGTAAAAAGACCTTTTTTGAAATATCCTATAGATACCGTAAGATCTGACTTTACTGCAGTTGAAGCTTCACCCGTATCTCCGTTCATACCGCTGTTGATATCGACGCTTATAACATAAGCACTGCTTTTGTTTATTGCTTCAATCGCATCTTTGGCTTTCCCTCTGACTTCTCCGACAAATCCGGTGCCGAGAATGCAATCAACGATGATATCGTATTTACGAAGATCCGTTTCTTCGCGGAACTCTTCAATTACAACACCAAGATCGGAAGCGATTTCACTGTAATATTTTCCGTCTTCACTCATCTTTTCGGAAACTTTTATAATGACTGATCCTATGTTCTTTTCTTTTAATATTCCCGCCAGAGCATATCCGTCGCCGCCGTTATTGCCTCCGCCGACAACTATCGCAATGCTTTTCCCGGTCCATTCTTTATAAGATTCGAAAACACCCATGGCAGCACGATACATGAGTTCTTTGCTTTCGACAAAATGTTCTATCGTATATGCATCGCTTTTTCGCATCTGTTCGACACTGATCGTATTTTCCATTGAATTTAACTCCAAAATCGTAAAATTCTATTCCTTGTCAGCCATAGCCGCATTAACGAAGTAATATAACATGCTTATGATAAGACAGCTGATGCCGGCAATGAAGAAGCTGAGTGCATATGCCATAAACGAACTCTTTTCGAAATCTACGAGAGCAAGTTTGAATATCATGATCATACTTACAGCCAGACCGTAGATCCTTATACCCTTCATCTTTACACCGAAACCGAGAACTATACATCCGACTGCAAGTGCAAGACCGATAATACTGGAAATATATGCCGGAGTATTCCATCCGTAGCAAAGAAGGAAAGGAACAAATACATATTCTGTAACTGCCAGGTATTTTTCAACAGTATTGTCCTCTTCGTCGGTCCAGATCCATGCAGTTCCGATAGGGATAAGAATAAGCGTTATAACACCTGTAAGTATGTCTGCCGGCGAATTGTGGACGAAAGTCATCATAAGACCATACAGAACAAGTACATTGTCTACGATAATCGTCAGGACTTTCATATCGTCTTCGTCCGTATCGGGATTCGAAACAAGCGGCGTAAATCTGAACACGGTATTTACAACGGCAAGTGAAAGTAAAACAACGTTTCCTGTAATAAATATATCAAACGTCTCAAGTGTTGCTCTGAAAAGCATCGGACATACAATGCTGTTTATCATCAGGAAAACATAAGCAAAGACCTTAAATACAAACAAATAGGAATCTTCGCATTTATAAAGCATAAACAGAAATGTCGCAAATATCGCAATGACAAATAATGTATAGAAAGATGCCGGGATCAACATGCTTATCACAAGCATTAAAGCCATTTCAGATAAAAGCAGAACTTTTTCCGTAAAATCGTTTGTAAGAAAACCATGGATCAGCCAGTTGATCGCAATGACCGCAACCGCAATGCACGGAACAAAATTGCCTTCATCCTTAAATGTGAACATCAGAACCGAAGCTGTCAGAACAGCCATACAATCCGTCACAACTGTCGGTATAAAGAAATCTTTTTCTTTTTCGAAGGGATTTTTTGAAAGTATCGTGTATTTAAAGAGGAATGACAAAAGTATTTCCGCAATGAGTACAACACCTTCGGTATGCAGACCGGTAATATCCTTTAACGTATCATTATAAAGAACCGGTATAATGATCAGATTAACGAACGAAGCTGCATACAGTACATATTTAAAGATCAGATAGTAATTTTCTTCTTTCGCATAAAGAAATGCAAAGAACAGAACCGTCAGAACAACTGCAATTCCCATATACAGAGGTTCCGGGAAATATCTGCAGAAAAACATCATAAGGAATATAACGGACAGTGCCCCAACCTTTTCGTGAATCCTGTTGCATACAAATCCCTGAATTAACCATATGATCGAAATAACAGCCAGCAGAACTATAGGTACGAAAATCGCATTACCGGTCATTAAATATATTGCAGGCAGTGTAAAGAACAGTATTATCGCTTCACTCGAGAATGATGCAAAGTAAAAGTCGTTTTCTTTGGTCTTTCTGCTCTTTGAAAGCGGCGTGAATCTGAATATATATGTTACAAAAAGCATTGTGATTAGCATTACGTTTACAATATTAAACGCAATATTCATATCCAGATCTTTAAATGTATAGAAATACGTCGTACAAAAAATGCAGTAACAAAGCGCAAGTATAAAGATCGCGATCTTATAGATTAACGAATACCACTCTTCTTTCAGATAAAGAAGAACAATGCCGGTCACAATGATAACACCCGCAAACCATAAGCCCGAATAATCAAATGCCCATAATGAGCCAAGTGCGAAAAACAGTGATATCAAAGCAGTTATCTTACAAATGATCCTTGACTTTGCAAATCCTCTGACAAGGGCGATCAGTGTCAGAGCAAAAGCTTCCAAAAGAGGCAGGTAACCGATGGTTCCATCAAAACACTTAATGATCATAGCTATATAAAGCTGAAGAACAATAACAACAGCATTACATATTTCAGGAATTATTATCAGATCGTATTTATGCTCTTTACTCTTTGACAGAGGCGTGAACATGAACATAAGGTTCAGGACCGTTATGCATGAAAGTGCAGCTACAGGTTTTATTCCCAAAACATTCGAAGGATCGAATATCGCAAACGAAACCATTATCGAGTATATAAGAAGTGAGAAATATACACAGATCTTATATGCTGCAAAATACTGTTCCTTGCAGGCATATATCAGTATCAACAGAGTGATCGCCGTCAAAATTCCTACTGCAATACGTGCAATGTTTTCATCGGGAATAAATGCATATATAACATAAAATACAAGTGCAGCAATTTTGAGTAAATGATTTTTTCTTAAATATCCGAAAGCCGTTAAAACAGCTATTACAACTATAAATCCGTATTTAAAAGTCTCATGCGAACTAATCAAAAGACAGAATGTCACAAAAGAAAGGCTTCCTTCTACAAAATAACATGCAACCGTTGATTTCCAGAACAATTCGGTTATCATAAGCATCACGAAGGCGGTAAGACCCGCTGAAGCAAGAAATACCCATCTTTGGTCATCGAACATGGACAACAGATCAAATACATTATTTCCTTCAGGCAATACCGATCGACCTTTGAAAATAAGCAGGAACAATACGCTTCCGGCAAATGCATTGATAACCGAAATCAACGAATAACATATATTGGAAAGTGCGCAGAATATTCCTTTTTTGTCCTGATCTGCCTTATACGTTGCAATAATGTCAACGAATGACATAAATGAAAGGAAGCATGTGGTCAGAGAACCGATTATAAACAATGCATAACCATATTTAAGACTCATAAGGAATCCTATGGTAAGTACTGTTAACTTAACCATATTGAAAGCGTGGAAAACGATAAGATTCGCCGGGCTTCCCCTGAATCTGAACAGGAAATAGAAAATAAGCGCAGTAAGAATATTAAATACAATGATCACATAGAATCCGTCTGCATAGTTGATCGAGTGAAGGTAGCAAACACCGAATATTACAGCTGTTGCAACTCCTATCTCACCGATAACCTGGAACAGAATACTCGAATACCGCTTCAACAGTGTCAGAAGGCCGGACCATAATATGATCAGAATATATAAAACAAGGTCATTGATCGAAGCAAATACAAATCTGCTGATAATAATCGAAATAAACAATTCACCGGCTCCGATCGACATAAGTACCTGTCCGAATGCTCCGCCTTTTTTCTTTTTGTTCAAAAACAATCCTGTTCCGATAAATGCAAAACCGGCAACATACATAGTAATCTGCTTGATAACATTGCCGGCCGCTTCGGGAAGTGCGTTTGCGAAAAGAATAACACTGACGAATATAAGGATAGCCGCAAGAACCGGCATGACCATAAGACCGATCTTGTTTTCGATCGAACTTTTTTTATTCTTTTCTTTTTTATTTTCAGGCTCCGAAGTTTTAGGAAGAGTCTTTATCTCTATGGTTTCTTCAACTTCAAAGTTTTCGATAGGAGGAATTTCTTCCGTTAAAGTTTTTGATTTTTCCTCTTTTGTTTCTTTTTTTACTGTTTCTGTTTCAGATTTAACCTCTGCTATTTCAGATACGGAGCCTTCTTTTTCAAGATTGATTTCATTTTTTTCAGGTACAATTTCTTCTTTTTCAGTTACAATTTCTTCTTTTTCAAGTACGACATTTTCTTTTTCAGTTATGATATCTTCATTTTTTGCATCAGAAATATTGATATCAGTTACTTCCTCAACACCTAGAATATTATCAGGTTCGGAAAGATTTTTAAGGATTTTAGCTGATACAGGAACAGGTGTAACAGATTTTGACGATATGGGTTCAGGAACCGCAGGTTTTCTTACAACAGCATCAGAAATATCGGCTTTTCTGACTGTGGGTTCACCGACAACAGTCTTTTTGATGGGTTCCGGAGCAGCTTTTTTAACTTTGTTTTCCTGCTCTTCCCGTACCCAGATCTTTGTCTTGGGTCTGTAGACATCTTCTACATAATTTAACTCATCAGATACTTTTCCCGTTTTTTCTGATACAGTATCTTTTTCTTCCGTAAGTTTATCCTTGTTCTTTTTATCTGAAACAATAAAAGTATCGGGTGAAACTTTGTTTTCAACCGATACTTTACTGGTTACGGAATTAGTCAGGTAAATAAACTGATTATTAAGATAATCAAGTTCTGCCTGCATAAATTTGAGTTTATTGTTAATTATATAGTCATCGCTTTCCTGATAAGAGGCGATTATGCTGTCAAGTTCGTTTCTTTCCGCAAGAATACGTTTTTCAAGTTCAAGAATTTGTGATTTTTTATCCACGTCAATCCATTCCTTTAATATATTTGAATTCCCAATTCATATAATAACAAAACAAATATTACAAATAAAGGAATAAATTATGAATGAATATTTAACAATTCTTTACAGTTTTGTGCACATTTCGTCCATCGACGTTCTTTTTTATAAAAATATCTGTTTTAATCGGATAATCTTGAAAGACGCTTTACAAAACTTCTTCTTCGCTTGTAGGTATATGATGGAAATACTTTCAGCAACCCCAATACCTTTGCATTATCTTCCAGCATGGGACATGTTACTGCAGTTTTTGCCCCAACCTCCACAAATCCGTCAAACAAATGACTTATAAGGATCGCAGGCACACCCTTATTTCTGTACTCGGGACTGATCCCTATCAAAATACAGATATATTCATCATTCTTCTTAATCGCTCTCAGTACTCTAATCCATCCTAAAGGAAACAGTTTTCCGTCACTTTTTTTAAGAGCTTTCGAAATATCCGGAATGGCAGCCACAAATCCAACCATTTCTTCCGATTCATCGTACAAAGCAATCAAAGTCTTGTAGTTAACTATGGGTTTAAAACTTTTTACATATGCTGCCCGCTGCTCTTCATCTAATTCGGAAGTGGAATACAGATCAGTATAAGCAGTATTGATCATTTTCATTATGTCAGATGCTGCATATTCAAAGTCCTTTGATGTTTTTATTTCTTTTACATGAAGATTATATCTTTTAAGACAAAGTTCGGATATATGCGTGAGTTTGGCATAATCTTCTTTTTTCTCGGGACAATTGCCACGATACTCGACCCAGTCAACATCTTTTACATATCCGAGGTCTTCAAGATGTTTAATATAATACGGATGATTGTAATAGGTGACAAATAATCCGCGCTCATCAAATCCGTCGATGAGCATCCCTTCAAGATCCAGATCCGTAAAGCCAAGAGGACCGGCTATTTCAGAGCATTCTCTTTCTTTGGCCCATTTTTCGACTTCACTAAAAAGCGCAGATGAAACCTCAGCATCATCAATAAAATCAACATGCCAGAATCGCATAAGATTTTTGTTCCATTTTATATTTGCACTGTGGTTTATAACGGCACCAATTCTTCCGACAGTCTTTCCGTCACGCTTTGCCAGCCAGAATCTAGCTTCGCAGTAGTTAAAAGATCTGTTCTTTTCAGGATTCAGGGAAGACAGTGAATCCGAAAAAACCGCAGGCATATAATTGGGATCATCTCTGTATAGTTTATTAACAAAATCAACAAACTCTTTTCTTTGTTTTTGTGTTTTAACTTCCTGAATTTCAATCATGTTTACTATACCGGCTTTAATTAGGGATTGGGATATACTCTATTGTTATAGTTGTCGGCTTCAAAAAACTCACTCGGACGATCTTTCCAAAGTTCTGATCCGTCAATAATTTCTTCATTACTTTCTTAATCATATTAACATATGTTGATCATATGAAAAAGAATTAAAAAGGGAAAGCGTTAATGCCTTCCCTTTTGATTTATATCATAATTATGATTTTAACGGATCCGGATCAACTAGTTCTTCTTTTCAGCAATAGCAGCCTGTGCAGCAGCGAGTCTTGCAATGGGAACTCTGAAAGGTGAACATGAAACATAATCAAGTCCGATCTTATTGCAGAATTCTACTGACTGAGGATCTCCGCCGTGCTCGCCGCAGATACCGATGTGAAGGTTAGGATTAACGGGCTTACCGAGTTTGATAGCCATCTCCATAAGCTTACCGACACCTGTCTGATCAAGCTTAGCGAAAGGATCGTTCTCAAAGATCTTTGTATCATAGTAAGCTTCAAGGAACTTACCTGCATCATCTCTTGAGAAACCGAATGTCATCTGTGTAAGGTCGTTTGTACCAAAGCAGAAGAAATCAGCTTCTGATGCGATCTCATCAGCTGTAAGAGCAGCTCTGGGGATTTCGATCATTGTACCTACTTCATATTTAAGATCAACGCCCGCAGCTTTAATTTCTGCATCAGCAGTCTCAACTACAATTTTCTTAACAACTTTAAGTTCCTTTACATCGCATACAAGAGGAATCATGATTTCAGGCTTCATAGTCCAGTCAGGATGTGACTTGGAAACTTTAATTGCAGCACGGATAACTGCCTTTGTCTGCATTCTTGCAATTTCAGGATATGTAACAGCAAGACGGCATCCTCTGTGACCCATCATAGGGTTAAATTCATGTAAGGAATCAATGTATTCTTTAATCTTTTCTACACTCTTGCCCTGCGAATCAGCGAGTTTCTTGATATCAGCTTCTTCGGTGGGAACGAATTCATGAAGAGGAGGATCAAGGAATCTGATGGTAACGGGACAACCTTCAAGAGCTTCGTATAACTGTTCGAAATCGCCCTGCTGATAAGGAAGAATCTTCTCAAGAGCTGCTTCTCTTTCTTCTTCTTTGTCAGAGCAGATCATCTCACGGAATGCAGCAATTCTGGATTCCTCGAAGAACATATGCTCTGTACGGCAAAGACCGATACCTTCTGCACCAAGTTCTCTTGCCTTCTTGGCATCGGCAGGAGTATCTGCATTAGTACGAACTTTAAGTCTTCTGTATTTATCAGCCCATGCCATTACACGACCGAATTCGCCGGCAATCTTGGCATCAACTGTTGCAATCTTACCATCATAGATGTTACCTGTTGTACCGTCGATTGATAACCAGTCGCCTTCATGGTATTCCTTGCCTGCAAGAGTGAATTTCTTGTTAGCTTCGTCCATGGCGATGTCGCCACAACCTGATACACAGCATGTTCCCATACCGCGGGCAACTACTGCTGCGTGAGATGTCATACCACCACGAACTGTAAGGATGCCCTGAGCAACCTTCATGCCTGTGATATCTTCAGGTGATGTCTCAAGTCTTACAAGAACAACTTTCTCTCCCTTGGCAGCCCAGATTTCAGCATCTTCTGCAGAGAATACGATACGTCCGCAAGCAGCTCCGGGTGAAGCACCTAAGCCCTTGCCTGCAGGTGTTGCAGCCTTAAGAGCAGCCTGATCGAACTGAGGATGAAGAAGTGTATCGAGGTTTCTGGGATCGATCATAGCAACAGCTTCTTCTTCGGTTCTCATTCCTTCATCAACGAGATCGCAGGCAATCTTTAATGCAGCCTGAGCTGTTCTCTTACCGTTTCTAGTCTGAAGCATGTAAAGTTTTCCATGCTCAACTGTAAATTCCATATCCTGCATATCTCTGTAATGATCTTCAAGAGTTTTGCAGACATTTTTAAACTGTGCGAAAGCTTCGGGGAATTTCTCTTCCATTTCAGCTATCTTCATGGGAGTTCTTACGCCGGCAACAACATCCTCGCCCTGTGCATTGGTAAGGAACTCACCGAAAAGTCCTTTGTTTCCTGTTGCAGGGTCTCTTGTGAATGCAACACCGGTACCGCAGTCGTCACCCATGTTACCGAACGCCATGGACTGAACGTTAACGGCTGTACCCCATGAATAAGGGATATCGTTGTCACGTCTGTAAACATTTGCTCTGGGGTTGTCCCACGAACGGAATACGGCTTTGATCGCACCATATAACTGTTCCTTGGGATCCGAAGGGAAATCTGAACCGATCTTGCTCTTGTATTCAGCCTTGAACTGATTAGCAAGTTCTTTAAGATCTTCAGCAGTAAGTTCAACGTCCTGCTTAACACCCTTCTTCTCTTTCATCTGATCGATAAGTTCTTCGAAATATTTCTTACCGACTTCCATAACTACATCCGAATACATCTGAATGAATCTTCTGTAGCAGTCCCAAGCCCAACGGGGATTATTGGATTTTTCTGCAATAACACCTACAACATCCTCGTTAAGACCAAGGTTAAGAATTGTATCCATCATACCGGGCATTGATGCTCTCGCACCTGAACGAACGGAAACAAGCAAAGGATTCTCCATGTCTCCGAACTTCTTGCCGGTAATCTCTTCCATCTTTACAATATACTCATCAATCTGAGCTCTGATCTCAGAATTAATCTCTCTTCCATCCTCATAGTACTGAGTACAAGCCTCCGTAGTAATGGTAAATCCCTGAGGTACGGGCAATCCGATATTGGTCATCTCAGCAAGGTTAGCACCTTTACCGCCGAGAAGATTACGCATATCAGCGCTTCCTTCTTTAAATAAATAAACCCATTTTTTTGCCATACCGATTTGTTCCTCCTTTGAAACATAGATTTTGTAAAACTTACAATAACGGCAAAAAACAACATAGAACGCTTTTTACGTCCTTTGTCATTTCATAAGAAATATTTTCTCCTCTGAGTTTTAAAAGAAAAAATATTTTCCCCTATTTATATCGCGTGTATATTATATCATAAGAAAAAATAATACGCTATATAATTTTTGCTTACATAAAGATCGAAGATTAACCCTTAAATTCAAGATGTGCGGCTATGGATCCGTCAGGATTGTTATAAATATATATAACGGTTATCTCTTCTGTCACACCGGTGGGTCCTTTTATCTCATTAATGATGGCATTTACTTCGTATTCATCCATCGCGCTTTCAAGTTTGTCCTGAATATCACCCATATCGTTGATAAGCATAAAATTGTATGTAACAGTATTGTCCACGCAGTCAACATTTATTTCGGAAACGATATCTGAATTCTGTTCCAAAAGCAGCTTTGTCGCATCCTTCCAGTAATCAACGCCGTAAACTTCGTCATAATAGCTTTGAAGAGTAACAACTTTTTCCTCAACCTGAGTGGTTTCAGACTGAGTATCGGTGGTTATCAGAAAATCATCATCACCGGTATCTTCGGTAACCGAAATATCAAATGCTTTTGAATAATCATTGCTGTAATAAATATATTCTATTTCATATACGGCATCTTTTATATCAATGGAATCTCTAAGCTCTTTGAAAAACTTGCTCTTTTGAGATTCCAGATACTTTTGCATGTATTTTTCGGTATTTTTATCTTTTTCAAGTTTTTCGTTTGAATAGAAACTGTAAATCATTTTATTTCCTTCAAACGTAATATCACAGCTTTTAAAAGTGTCATCGGATTCTACGGCTGATTTGACCATATTGTCGACCATGAACTTGTTCAAAGGCTGATTATAAAATTCTTCAAGAGTCTCGGGTTCCTTATTGGGAGCCGCACACGCGAAAAGAGAGATCAAAAGCGTTAAAGATAATAATGCATAAATAATTTTCTTCATTTTTTACCTTTCCTTATAATACGTAAAATAAGCGTACAAACCCTCATCCGAAGCCGGATGAGGGAATTGATCAAAATGTAAATTTATCTGCAAAGTATGCATCGAGATCTGCTATCGCAACTCTCTCCTGTTCCATGGAATCTCTGAATCTTACTGTTACACAGTTATCTGTTTCGGAATCAAAGTCGTATGTGATGCAGAAAGGTGTACCGATCTCGTCCTGTCTTCTGTATCTCTTGCCGATATTTCCCCTGTCGTCGAATTCGCAGTTGTATTTCTTCGAAAGTTCCGCAAAAATCTTCTCGGCACCTTCATTTAGTTTCTTTGATAAAGGAAGAACACCGATCTTAACGGGAGCAAGTGCCGGATGGAATCTCATAACGGTTCTCATATCGGGCTTATCTTCGGTTCCGAGGTTTTCTTCATCATATGCGGCACAGAGGAACGCAAGAACAACTCTGTCACAACCGAGTGAAGGTTCAACAACGTAAGGAATGTACTTCTCATTTGTTTCATCATCAAAGTAGGACATATCCTGCTTGGATACTTCCTGATGCTGGGTAAGGTCGTAGTCAGTTCTGTCCGCGATACCCCAGAGTTCACCCCAACCGAAGGGGAATAAGAACTCGATATCTGTTGTTCCTTTAGAATAGAAACAAAGCTCTTCGGGATCATGGTCACGAAGTCTCATCTCGTCTTCTTTAATGCCGAGACTTAATAACCAGTCACGGCAGAAGCCTCTCCAGTATTGGAACCACTCAAGGTCGGTGCCGGGCTTACAGAAGAATTCAAGTTCCATCTGTTCGAACTCTCTTGTTCTGAAGGTAAAGTTTCCGGGTGTGATCTCGTTTCTGAATGACTTACCTATCTGACCGATACCGAAAGGAACTTTCTTTCTGGAAGTTCTCTGAACATTCTTAAAGTTAACAAAAATACCCTGTGCAGTTTCAGGTCTTAAATATACGGTATTCTTTGCATCTTCGGTAACACCCTGGAATGTCTTGAACATAAGGTTAAACTGTCTTATATCTGTAAAATCATGCTTACCGCAGGTAGGACAGGAAATCGCATTATCCTTAATGAATGCCATCATCTCATCCTGTGAAAACGCATCGATGGGCTTGGGAAGTGTGATACCTTTTTCTTCTGCAAAATCTTCGATAAGTTTGTCTGCCCTGAATCTTTCGTGGCACTGCTTACAATCCATAAGAGGATCGGAAAAACCACCGAGATGTCCGGAAGCAACCCATGTCTGAGGGTTCATAAGGATCGCACAGTCTACACCGACATTGTAAGGATTTTCCTGTACGAATTTCTGCCACCAGGCCTTTTTAACATTATATTTAAGCTCTACGCCGAGGTTACCGTAATCCCAGGTATTTGCTAGACCACCGTAAATCTCGCTTCCGGGATATATAAATCCTCTTCCCTTTGCAAGAGCAACTATTTTATCCATTGATTTTTCCATGTCAAACCTCCAATATGACGGATTTAATGCTTATGCGGGATCATCGAAAAAATAATCTTCTATACCGCTTAAAACTTCATACAATTATACATATATGATATTTTTTTGTCAAAATATATATTATCAGTCGATCAATTCCAGCGAAGTAAATTTTCTGTCAAAAGTATATTCAGAGATCTTTTTGGCCAGTTCGATAAGTTCGTTCTCACTTTCTTCTGAAAGTTTAAACCCGAAAACATTAGCCGGTTTCGAAGAAACTATAAAATTATAGGCCTTAACGACTCCGGGTGAGTATTTCTCTTCGTCTATCGGATGAAGTTCTCCGTTTATCTGAATAGCCTTCAGTTCGAATACGGCTCTTATGAATCCGAGATGAAAAGATCTGTTTTCGAGTATCTGAACACCTTTGTACAAAAGTCTCAGCATATCGACATCGTCATTGTTTTCCCTTGTGTAATAATCGGCGATTTCAAGAAAGTACATTCCGTAAAAAGCCATACGGACATCGCTTCTCATACTCTCGAAATAATTGTCTATAAAAGCCTCTCTTAACGAATAGGCACTTCTTCCGACGAAAAGAGTGAATCTTCCGAAAGCAAAAGGATTGGTGCAGGCAGCCAGGATGGAATTTTGTCTTCTCGCTCCTTTTGCGAATACCGATATTTTTCCTTTTTCTTTTGTCAGTATGACCAGTCTTCTGTCAAATTCCCCGCTCGGTTCCTGTTTTAAAACCATGCCGGTAACAGAAATAAGGTTCTCAACAGGATTACTCATCTTTGTTTAACTCTTCGTTTGAAAGTCCGAAATTCCTTAAAAGATAATCCGAATCCCTCCAGTTTTCCTTAGTTTTTACGAAGAGTTTCAGATTGACTTTTTTATCCAGCATCTTTTCAATGTCGATCCTGGATTTGGTACCTATTTCTTTTATCTTTGAAGCACCTTTGCCGATGATCATTCCTTTATGGGAATCCCGTTCGCAGATTATGCTTGCTTCGATATTAACGATCCCTTTCGAAAACTTCATTGTTTCTATGGTAACCGCGATACCGTGAGGAATTTCGTCGCCGAGGCATCTGAGACATTTTTCCCTTATGATCTCGGATACTATCTGTCTCTCGGGCTGATCCGTAAGCGTTTCGGGGTCATAATAAAAAGGTCCTTCGGGAATGTATTTGGCCAGCACTTCAAGAAGCGTATCGATATTCCTTCCGGTTTTGGCTGATAAAGGAACTATCTCGTCAAAATCATAAGCTTTTGAAAATACATCGATGACTTCAAAAACTTTTGCCTTGTCAACTTTGTCGGTTTTGTTGATGACAAGGATCACCGGTATGCTCACAGTACGCAAAAGAGACAGGATGTTTTCATCCTGCTCTCCTATAAAGGTGTCTGCCTCAGCCAGATAGAGGCAGACATCCGATTCGTTAAATGTTCTTTTCGCCGTCGATACCATGTTCTCGCCGAGTTTGTTCTTCGCTTTATGAAGTCCCGGTGTGTCGACAAATATCATTTGTACATTGTCTTTGGTATAGACAGTTGAGATTCTTGTTCTGGTTGTCTGAGGTTTGCTCGATGTGATGGCTATCTTCTGTCCGATGATCTTGTTCATCAGAGTACTTTTCCCGACATTAGGGCGACCTATTATCGAAACAAATCCCGATCTTGTTTTTTTATCCATTATTTGTTTTCCGTGTTTTCTTTATTTTCAGGTTCAGCCTTTTCTTTTTTAACGGCTTCTTCCTTTTTTATAGATTCAAGATATTCAGCACCCTTTTTTGCTTTCTTTCTTTTTGATGCAATTATTATTCTGATTATCACGAATATGATAACTGCAGGTATTGCAAGGCAGATAAGACCGCGAATGATGTAAGGAGAGTTGATCAAAAGGTTGATGAAGAATGATCTTGTATCTACAAGTACATCCTTAACACTGGTCTCAAAACCTTCTTTAAGTTCCTGTGCAGGTGTTTTTTCAACAACTACGGTAGGTGTAAGAACCTTTACTTCATTAACCGAAAGATTAACTGTTGCATAATCTACGAGATCGTCATAAACCCTGAGTGTTGATTCCATTGATTCGATATTGTATCTGACTTCTGTAAGGCGCTGTGTAAGATAGGTGATATCTTCGATCGTTTCAGCTTTTTCAAGAAGTGCGAGAAGACTTTCCTGCTCTGCAAGATACATTTCTTTTTTGCTTTCGGTGTCAACATAGCTTAATGTCACGTCACGTGTTGATGTGTTCTTCTGAGTAACATTTCCCACGCCCGAAACATTGTTTACGAAAACATCAAGTTTGTCATCGGGTACTCTGACTGTTATCGTAGCATATTTATTATTGCGTGTGCCGTTATATATGCTTCCGTTAAAAGAATTCTCACTTTCTATATAACCGCCGACTTCATTGATCTTCTCTTTTATACTTCTTATTGTATCATCAAAGCCGGTGGTTTCGATATCCATATCCACGGTTCTGATGAGCTTTCTGTTTTTCGCTACGGATGCATTTGCCTGATTTTCGTTTATGGGAGCGGTATCAGCTGTTGTTCCGAAATCTCCGTCGTAATTTTCGACTTCATCATAGTAATCACCCGCACCTGCATACGTTACATCATCGGTGTAATATGCTGCAGGTTCACTGTCAGCACTTTTTCTGTCCATTGACATCGAAGCTCCGTTGCTTCCGCATGCACAGAGCATACCGGTTGATGCGATCACCGCCATAGCAAATGATATTTTCTTAAATAATTCTTTCTTTTTCATATTTCCGTTCCTCCTTAATGATATGTCACATATGTTTCTTTTCGAAACCTGTTTTTCATCTTTTGATTAATATACGGATCTGTGAAATGAATTTATGGAAGTTTTTTAAATAAGATATAAAACTTTATCAAAAAGATCTTCATTTTCTTTTATTTTTTCATCCGAGCCTACAACACAGTAATGTTCTTTGCTGAACGCGGCCTCAATATAATCCGCAAGCGCCCTGATGTCTTCACATTTGCAGCCGAGAACTTCGTCTCTCATTTTCTGACGGTACTCTTCTTTTATTCCGCTCATGTAATAATAGCAGTCCATTCGTCCCTCTATTGAAGCGGTCTTCGGGACATCGGCTTCCGCAATTGCACCTATTATATACTGATTCATCTGTCTGTCACTGCATTCGAAATCACGAAGATATTTCGAAAGACCTCTGTAAACTTCAAGAGTATTTTTGATATGCGGATCCCTGAACGAAACTATGGAACATAAACCGGCAACCGAAAATGACGAGAAACATCCGTAAGCTCCTCCTTTAACCCTGACATTGTTCCAGAGATAATCATAACCCAGGATCGTTTTCAGTACATTAAAGGCTCCTTTCATACTGTATCCAAACGAATTATATTCGCCGCATAAAGCCACATACTGAACCTGTCCCGGGAATATGAATCCTTCATTTCCATCATTGAGCGTGATCTTTGATCTTTCTTTGATCACATCACAGGTATATAGATCTTCGCTGAATCTCACAAGTTCGTCATTAAGCAAATCCTGTTTTTCTTTGGGCGAAATTAGGCTGATTGTGAGATTCTCTTTTCTGAATATCATCGGCATCAGTATTTTAAATTCACTGATGATCCTGTCTGTACCGTTTTCGTCCTCATCAAGTTCACGGATAAGTCTGACGGATTCGAGTCCCGCTGTTATGTCGTTTAATCTCATAAGCTCGTCAAAATATGATCCCGCTCTTGTCAGTGCCACCGTATGAGGAGAATCCACCATCGCGCTGTCAGCCTGTGAACGCAGTTCGCTTAAGTATTCCTTAACCTTTTCCTTATCGTCGAAAACACTCTCTTTTATCACCTCGGTAATGATCTCAAAAACCTTATCCGAATTTTCGTAAAGAAATTTGGAATTGATCTCAAAAAACGAAGTGATCTCGCGTGTCTCGAAATGCCTGATGTTGCTTATAGTCATATTCATTCCGCCGGAATACAGTTTGATATCATTTGAAATGTCACCGTAAGAGCGCTTATTGGTATCCAGTCTTCCGAGCATGTTTGTTAAGATGGGTATGAATCTCAGATGTTCAAGCGGAATGTTGTTTATGTTAAAGAACATTGAAAGGTAAGCTATACCCGATGTTTTAATATCCTGTCTAAGGAACTTTATACCGTTAAGTACGGTTGTTTCATTCGTATTTTTCCTTATGTTCTTTCTGATATCCGAAACAGAGAGAAGCTTGATCTTTTCAAGGTCTTCTTTTTTGTCTTCCGACTCCTGATATATCTTAAGATCTTCGGTATCCTTGACTATTTTATCTTTTTCCTCTTTTGAGAGTCCCGCCTTCTTTTTGGCAAGCATTTCCTTCAGTTCGTTATCCTTTTTGCCTGTCAGACCTTTTACGGGAACACCCATGCAAAATACGGAATGTTTGTTATCGATAAAAAATTCCTTCAGAATTTTTTCATAATAGTCCGTATTTACGGCTTCTTTTAAAAACTTGTAAGTATCGAGGCATTCAACATGATAAAAAGCTTTGGTGTCATCGTAAAGCCATGAATCAAGAAGGTCCAGGCCGTATGTTAGTCCCTTGGGATATCTTCCGAAATCAGCCTCACGATACTTGAATTCTTCTCTTGTAAGAAATGCCAGAAGAGTATTTTTGTCAAAGCCTTCCTTTAATACCCTGTCAAATTCCTCAAAGATGATCCTGATAAAATCATCTTTATCTTCAGGATTGGCTCCCTTGGCATAAAATTCGAAAAGATTCTGTTTGATCGAACAGTCGCTTGACGCAAATACCTCGTCGCCTATTCCTGCATTAAGAAGCGCTTTTCTCAAAGGTGCAGCCGGATTTCCGCTGAACGCATATTCAAACGCTCTTAAAACGATGGGCATTTCCTTATCATTGTAATCCCCGTGACAGAATGTCAGATTAAGATAAGTATTGTTTTTTTCATCCTCATTATCTGTAATGGGATATTCTATGGTGCATTCATGCATACTGTCGAATGCTTCCTGAGAGATTATCTCGGAATCAACTTCGATCTTTTCATATTTCGAAAGATACTCGCTGTCGATATAATCCAGTCTTTCAGCCATATCACAGTTTCCGTAAAGAAAGATATAACTGTTTGAAGGATGATAGTATTTTCTGTGAAAATCAAGGAATCCCTCATAAGTCAGTTCTGGTATGACATCGGGATCGCCGCCGGATTCAACGCCATAGGGAGTATACGGGAATACGGCGTTCATTATCTGTCTGTCGACTATATCGTCGGGATCCGAGAAAACGCCCTTCATTTCCGAATAAACGACACCGTTGATATTAAGGTCGTCATCGGCATTTTGCATCTCGTATCTCCAGCCTTCCTGTCTGAATATCTTCTCTTCCTTGTAGATATTCGGATGGAATACGGCATCAAGATAAACATCCATAAGATTCTTAAAATCAAAATCGTTGCAGCTCGCTACGGGATAAACAGTTTTGTCGGGATATGTCATAGCATTGAGAAATGTATTTAGACTTCCCTTGCAGAGTTCGACAAAAGGATCCTTAATAGGATATTTGTCAGAACCGCAGAGCACGGTATGTTCTACTATATGAGCCACACCCGTAGAGTCCTTGGGAGGAGTTCTGAATCCGATATAGAACACTTTGTTTTCTTCATCATTCGGCATAATTACAACTCTGGCGCCGGTTTTCTTATGTCTTAAAAGATAAGAATCCGTATTGATGTCGTTAAGGAATCTGTGCTCTTCTATTTCGTAGGCTTTTAAGTCTTCTATCTTCATTAAATCTTTCTCCTTCAAAAAGCGGAGAGATATTACTCTCTCCGTCTTTTATTAAATATATTTTAAAACTTATTAATCTCAGATCACATTGGGCTCAAGCTCGTTGCAATACTTCGGAATGTATACAAAGATATTGTCGAAAAGCTTCGAAGCCGATGCCATATACTGATACGAACCTTCTTCGGTCTCGATCTTCTTGGAATAAAGTTCAATGCCGGTAACTTCTTTCTTGAATACGGGTACATCGAACTGGTTGACTGGATCGGGTGAATTGGAAAGATCTGCGTATATATTTCCGCCGGAGATCTCAAGTCTGCCTTTTGAACCGCCCATCGAAACGGGATTGGCCGCAAGCAGTACAACTTTATGAACACCGTTCTGTATCCTGGTGATACCGTATCCGTGATATGTTCCGATGCCTCCGACTTCAGAACCTTCGACATAAATAAATATCTGTTCGGCACTGCTTCGGATATCCATATCGCCGTCAAGCGAACCGATACCCATACCGCTCATCGAATGAACATTGCAGGATACGAATCCGGAATGAACATGTATGCTTCCCTTGCCGTACTGGAGAACACCGATACCCGTTGCCCTGCTTCCCGAAGCATCCATTTCAACATCCGCACTGATATTGATATCTACTTTACCTTCCATGGAACCGATACCGATGGCATCCGCACCCATTGAGGAAATAGCCACATGCGACTGATTTACCGTAATATGAGTGAATCCCTTCATGGAACCGAGACCAACCGTCTTGGAACCGTTAACGATGATCTCAAGATTACCGGAATCGATCTTGATCCTCGAATTCTCATCTGCCAGATATCCGCCGATGGCAAACGCCTGATCGGAGTTGGCTTCGATACGAAGCGTTCCGCTTCCTTCAAAGCAGATATCGCCGTAAGGTATCTTTTCATCAGAACCGGAACCGATACCGATACCGTTGTTGTGATCCACACGTATGGTAAGATTTCCTTTACCCTGAATATTGAGTCTTGATGTTGTGGGAACCTTGATACCCTCATATGAGAAAATATTGTTTCCTTCAAGAACAAGAGTTACAAATGAATTCTCACCAATCTCGATGACGGGATTATCCCTGCCTCGGATATTGACATCCTTAAGATTTATAACCGTCTCAATATTGTCGGGAATCTTAATTGACATATTAACTTCTTTTTTGCTCTTCATACCGACGAGATTAACCGAAGGCTGCTCGATGATAATCTGAGAATAAAAATCAAGAGCAAGATTGATAAGCGAAATCGTTTCGAAATTGCTCGGTGTATAAGATTTGTTCTCAAGAGCAAGCTTGGCAAGTTTAAGATTGATCGCCATGATTTCTTCTTCAACTTCCGCCGGAATAGTATCTGCAATTATCTTTGCGGGACGTGCGGTATAAAAGCCCTGTATAAGATGACATCCGAGCTGAATGACCATCTGAAGTTCATCGGCGGTCTCAACACCTTCTGCAAGTATTTTCATACCGTGATTGTTACCGAATGAGATTACATTGCTCACCAGCTGCTGTTTCTTGGAGTCGGTATCAATACCCATGATAAGTGAATGATCGACCTTAAGATAATGAGGTGAATTGTTAAGCAATGTCGAAGCATTCGAATAACCGGTACCGTAATCATCGAGTGCAAGTTCGCAGCCGGATTTTTTCATGTATTTATGTACAGTCTCGCACGATGCTTCGGATTGCATTCCGTTTTCGGTAATCTCAATAACGAGATTCTTCATCACGTCTTTATACTGGGCATACAGTTCGTTAAATTCATCTTCTTTGATTATAACCGTCGGAATAGAATTGATAAAAAGCTTGCGGTTTTCGAAGATTGATGAATTCTCATGCATAATCTTCACAACATTGTAGAATGTATAATGCTCGACTTCGTAAAGTCTGTCCTGACGTTCGGCAAGTTCAAGAACATCGGTCGGTGAAAAACCTATTTCTTTATTGGTACGCATCAAAGCTTCATATGCATAAATCTTTCCGGTCTTTGCAGAAACAATGGGCTGGAAATTGTACTGAAGCTCGTTTCCGTCGAGGATCTTTCTGATTTTATCGTCTTTGATGTATTCTGTTTCCTGACGTCTGTATGCATCCTGAGAGAAATAATGCGGTTCACTCTTTTTGAACATTGCCGCTTCCATTACGGCAAAATTAGTGAACTGAATCATATCTTCAATCATTTTGCCCTGAGTCGACGAAGAATATCCGCAGTAAACACTGAAGTTTTCCGTAGTCGGAAGTCTTAACAGAATTTCATTGATTTCATTCATAATTTCATGAAGATATCTCTGAATGTCTTTTGAATCGACCTCATTTGTCATGACAACAAATTCATGACCCGACTTGCATCCGAGTGTGACATAACGATCACCCATTCTCTTCTTGTACATTTTGAGGATGGAACCGATCTCGGCCATGGTGTCGGCAGCTTTCTGATATCCTACAAAATGTCTTAAATGCTCAAGACCTTCAATCTCGAAAGTCGCAAGGTAAACATCCGACATGGACAAAGTCAGCTGTGATTCGGCTTCGGTCGTAAAAGAATCAAAATAAGGCAATCCTGTTTCGGGATCGACATCTTCGGATTCGGTCATATTGGAAAATACGGGTAAATCGTCACGTTGAAAGGCCTTGACCATTTTAAATGCAATGGTAACGCCGAACAAAAAGAATGCGCCGCCTAAAATAAAGTATGCAACGGCAAACCAAGTAAAACTTGAGAATGTGAAAATATAATATACTCCGACCGCAAAGAGAAGAAATGCAAGAACAATGAGTATATTTTCAACTATCAGAAAATATCTGATTTTTTTATAACCGGTAGGCTTTTTTTCCTGCTCCAATTCCATATGATACTATTCCCCTAAAATGATACTCTATTATATCAAATATCAATAATTTATACAAGTAAAACACCTGAAGCAGGGTTTGTACAAAAACCGCGTTCCTGTTTATGTCGAAAAAGCCAGAAGTGCAAGTTTGTTAAACACCAGTTCTTCGTCAAAATATTTTTCATCCGAAGAATGCAGATCAAGGAACTCGTCAAAGGTAAGAGTCTTTGATCTGTATGTTTCGGATCCGTTTTTAACGGTATATGTTCCGACCTTAAACTTGATCTTCAGCTGTTTTATGACCTGATAGGTAAAATTATCTTTTTTAACACTTCCGACAAGATCGCCTATTTTTCTTTCTTTGTCTTCCGCTTTCCCGAAATATTTGTTGAAAACGGCTTTAACCTTAAAAGGCACGTCTTCATAGGATATCAGTTCGGAAACACTCATCTGAGCACCGATATAAACATGTGTCATATCCTGAACAACGGCTTTAAACTCTCTGTTAATCTGTTCCATTATCTTCTATGATCTCTATTCCGCCCGTGATCTGTAATACTTCTCTGAGAAAATCCTCGTCAAAATCTCCAAACTGGCAAAGCTCGGGGATCGTCACATTCCTTCCGAGTGTCTGGGCAAGTTCTTTGGCCTTTTCCAGAACCTCGTTTGCATTTTCAGCCCAGGTGTTGATCTTGCTGGCTTCATTGTTGTCGTCATAAAGCAGTTCCTCCATTGCCGACATTATGCAGTCAGTGATAAATCCGTCGAGTTCTTTTGCACTGCTCCGTTTGTCAAGTGAGTCAACGGTAAATGCAAGTGCAACGTTTCCTTCACCGATAAGATCTTCTATTGTAACCCCGCCGCCTGAATAAAGTTTCGCACACTCAACAACATCCCGGAGATAACTCTCGATCAGTTTATCCTTTAATCCGTCATTGCCGGAAACAAACTCATCAATGATCGAAAACTTTTCTTTGTTGCTGTATTTTTTGATATTTTCGAGCTCATCGATATACATCTGAAGAAAATCGACATCTTCCTCATCGAGGATCTCATCAAAATCAAAAGGCTCGTCCACACCGATCTTTGAATCGTAAAGGAAATTGTAGATAAGCTGTTTCTGATCTTCGGTAAGCGTGATCTCGCCAAAATAGGAATCAACATCGGCTTTGGTCACGAAATTCCCGTTCTCTCTGCCGTATTTGATCAGTTTATCCATTCTTTCGATGAACAGTTTTTTCTCATCCATATTAAAATCCTCAGGTTATGTGTTTATGCGAGAACAGATGCTCGCTGCAGTATTCGTAATTACCGTTACATTTTGAACAGTATCTGAATGTCAGATTGGGATTGGATACATCCGTCTGACCGCAGACTGCACATTTATGCCTTATCTTTGAAACGGGTTCACTCGCTTCCTTAACTTTCTTCTTAAACTCTCTCTGCCTCTTGATCTCCTTAAAACGTCTCTTTCCGCTCCTTAGGATTAGATAGAATATCAGGGTGTTAAGCAGCGAGCTGCCGATCGATACAAATGAGATGAGGCCGATGTTAAATCCGCTCATGAACGCCATGATGATATTGAAAGCAAGAACACCCAGATAAATAAATCCAAGAACCTTCACCTTAATTGGAATTATGAAGAAAAGCATAACTCTCATGTTCGGATAGGTTATCGCATACGCAAGGAAAATGGACAGATTCAGATAATATGTACTGAATTCGGATGCCAGAGCGGAATAAAACCACGAACCGCCCAGTGCTTTTGTGCAGTTTCCGTACTGCGATGTCATACCGAGTTCGAAAGCCGATGCATATCCGGGATTGATAAATCTGAAATATCCGTACAGAACAAAAGCTCCGAGAACGGTTAGGAACACTCCCGAGAAAAAGAAGAAATTGAACGCAAATTTGCCCCAGGCGAGCTCAAGATTCTTTCCGATCGAATAATAAAAGAAAAGAAAGATAAGAACAAAAAATATGTTCATCGTACTCTCGGGCACGAAGATCCACGAAATAAGTCTCCATACCTGTCCCTGAAGAATGGCATGCGGATTAAGCGTTATAAAATAAACCCACTCGGGTTTGACCGCATTCATAAGAAAGCCGAAGCCATATATGATAACAATTATTAACGGCAGATTGGGAATAGCGAATTTGCCGAATTTTCTTTCCAATTTGTTAAACCAAGTCATAACAACACTCTCTAATCAAACAATTATCCGAAAAAGATTTTTTATTTTCTTCCGATCTCTTTCACATCATATGGTGTGGTCTGATATACATAATAGTTAAGCCAGTTGCTGTAAAGATTGATGCTGTGGCTTCTCCACTGTAAAAGCGGTCTGTTCGAAGGATCGTCGTCGGGATAATAATTGTATGGGATCTTCGGATTGAGGCCTTTGTTCACATCTCTCTTGTATTCACTGTCCAGAGTATATCTGTCATATTCGGGATGTCCGGTAACGAATACCTGCTTTCCGCCCTCACTTATGCAAATGAAAACACCTGCTTCGTCTGAATCGGCAAGTATCTTGAGCTTATCGCAGTTTACGACATCTTCCCTTGCAACTTCGGTATATCTTGAGTGAGGTGCGTAAAACTCATCGTCAAAACCTCTGACAAGGGGCTCTTTTCTGTTCATAACCCTGTGTCTGTAAATACCGGAGATCTTCTCTTTCAGCTCTTTCTTCTGAAGTCCGAAATGATAGTAAAGACCTGCCTGCGCACCCCAGCAGATATGAAGTGTGCTCGTAACGTTTTCTTTTGACCATTCAAAAATGCTGCAGAGTTCTTCCCAGTAATCGACATCTTCGAACTCAAGCTGTTCGACAGGTGCACCTGTTATGATAAGACCGTCAAACTTTTCGTCCTTGATCTCATCGTAAAATGTATAAAATTTGTTCAGATGACTAGCCGAAGTATTCTGTGAAATATGAGTTTTAACATTCAAAAATGTAACATCCACCTGCAAAGGCGTATTGGAAAGGACTCTCAAAAGCTGTAATTCCGTCTCTTCCTTAAGAGGCATCACATTGAGAATGGCTAGCTTTAGGGGTCTTATATCCTGGTGCATTGCCCTCGTCTCATCCATTACGAATATATTTTCGTTTTCAAGTTTCTCCTTTGCGGGGAGTTCGCTTTGAATTCTGATTGGCATTTTTTCTCCTTTACGCGGCAAAACGGATTTTGTTAAAGATTAATTTTGTCGCTTTTAGTATTTTAATATTCTATATTGAATTCACTTAAGAAATCGTCCTCGGAAATGATACGTACACCAAGTTCCTTGGCCTTCTTGTTTTTACCCGAAGTACTGTTAACATCGTTGTTGATCAGCGCTTCCGTCTTGTTGGAAACGCTTCCGGCAACCTTGCCTCCTCGGTTTTCTATGATTTCTTTAAGTATATCCCTGCTTGCAAAATGTTCAAGACTACCGGTGATAACAAATGTTTTTCCGGCAAGATCTTTTTCGGTATCGGAAACGACTTTTTCTATTTCTATCACTTCGAGAAGACGCTCGATCTCCGCTACTCTCTTTTTATCATGAAAATAATTGTATATGCTTGTCGCTATTACATCACCGATCTGATCGATGGTAGATAATTCGTCAACCGAAGCATTCCGGATCGAATCAAGATCATAATCATAGAAGGCTGCGATAAGTTTGGCATTCGCCACTCCGACATTATCTATTCCGAGTCCGTACAAAAGTCTCGGCAAAGTGGTTTTCGATGCATTCTTACAGGATTCCATGATATTCTCGTAAGATTTTATACCGAAACCTTCCATTGATACAATATCATATTTATATCTTTCCAGTTTGAAAAAGTCAGCGAATTCCTTAATAAAGCCTTTTTCGATGAATTTTATGACTGTTTCTTCGGATACCCCATCGATATTAAGCGCATTTCTGGATGCAAAAAGCGTAAGTCCTTTTGTCTGCTTAACCGGACATAAAGGATTCCTGCACATTAAAACATCCGTACCTTCCGTGGATTCAATTACGGTTTTTTCACCGCATGAAGGACATTCTTTTGGAATCTCTATACTGTCACTCATCGTAAGATTCTCGGATATCTGCGGAATGATCATATTTGCTTTATATACTTTGATCCTGTCACCTATTCCAAGTTTAAGGCTTCGCATAACGGAAATATTATGCACACTCGCTCTCGAAACATTGGTTCCTTCAAGATCTACGGTATCAAATATGGCGACAGGATTGATAAGTCCCGTACGCGAAGGACTCCATTCGATACTTCTTAATATGGTTTCCGCCTGTTCGTCCTGCCATTTAAAAGCGATGGCATTTCTCGGAGCTTTCGCAGTGGTACCCAGTGATCTGCCGTATGCTATATCGTCAAACATAAGAACAAGACCGTCAGACGGAATATCATAGGTCTTTATCTCATTGGCATACCATTCGATCTTATCCAAAATATTGTCTTTGTTTACTCTTTCCTCGTGAACACATTCAAAACCGAGTTTCGAAAGATAATTCATCTGCTCGAATCTTGAATTGTTAAAATCCACTCCTTCAGCTTCAACCAGAGCGAATGCAAAGAAACAAACATTTCTCGATGCAGTCATTTTAGGATCAAGCTGCCTTACGGAACCCGAGCAGAGATTTCTCGGATTTTTATACTGCTCGGCAGGATTTTCTATCTTTTCGTTGATCTTGTCAAAATCGGAATATGAGATAACTGCCTCGCCACGTATCACAAGATGACCGGTATATGCGATCTTAACGGGCAGGTTCTTAAAACACATGGCGTTCTGTGTGATCACTTCACCGACTTCACCGTTACCTCTTGTTACGGCCGTTGTCAGTTCTCCGCCGTCATATGTAAGTACAACGGTAAGTCCGTCGAGTTTCCATGAAAGAAGACCTTCTTTTCCGTTAAGCCACTCAACAAGTTCCTCTCTCTCTTTGGTCTTTGAAAGAGAAAGCATCGGTGTTGCATGCGTATATTTCGGAAGAAAGGAAACCGGCTCGTAACCGACTTTTCTTGTGGGTGAATCCGATAAAACTATCCCTGTTTCTTCCTCAAGTCTTACGAGTTCGTCGTAAAGCGAATCATACTCGAAATTCGACATTATTTCTTCGTCTTTTGCATAGTATGCTTCGCTCGCTTTATTCAAAATGACGCATAATTCTTTTATTCTGTCTTTACTGTCCATTTATTATTCCCCAAAACAAACCCAAACGATCTACTCTTCCGAATAAGGATTCTTAAATACCATATTGTACAGTTCATCCAGTTCGTTGCCGGTTATCTCCCTGTATTCCGAAGGTTTAAGATCACCGAGAAGTATGTTGCAGACTCTTATACGCTTAAGGCTTACAACATCGAGTCCGCATTCGAAACACATTCTTCTTATCTGTCTGTTAAGCCCCTGTGTCAGGGTTATCTTAAATGTTCTGCTGTCAACGGGCTCGACTTTGCATGGCTTGGTTTCAACATCCAGGTCAAAAAGAAAAATACCTTTTCTCATTCTGTCGAAGATCATCGGGTCTATGTCTTTATCTACTTTTACAAGATATTCTTTCTCATGATTATTGGAACCGCACATCATTACATGTATGAGTTCGCCATCGTTTGTCATTATCAGAAGACCTTCGGATTCTTCATCCAGTCTTCCCGCATACGTAAGCCTGGTCGGATATTTGAAAGCTTCGGTAAGGGTAATGTTGGCATGAACATCTGCCTGCGTACATGTGACACCTACGGGCTTATAGTATGCAACAACCTTTTTTTCTTCGGGCTTAACCGGCTTTCCGTCCAGGGTGACTTCGTCGCCATCGGATACCTTGCTTCCCAGTTCGGCTTTACTGCCGTTTATAAGGATCCTTCCCTGTGCGATAAGATCGTCGGCCTCACGTCTGGAACAGATTCCGCATAAAGCTATATATTTGTTAATTCTGGTTTCATTCATACGAATCACCTGTCAGTTCTGAAACTGATCAAAAATATTTATCCTAAAAAAATAAGTGCATAACCCGTAAGAGTTATGCACTGAAAATTTTATGCACAAGCCCGCCTAAAAATATTACCGTTTCAAATAAAACCGTCCGCATGGTAAATGCACAAAACTCATGATTTACTGTACATAATCGGATTTAACATAACACTCTTTGCCGTTATATTTTATCTTGGTCCATCCGTTTGATAATTTCTCAAGGAATTCCAGTTTGTCTCCGTTATATGCAAATCCGACACGTTCGGAATCTATATCGGCTTCCGCTCTTATATTTACATTATCTATAGCGGTTACATATTTGGTCTCGCCGGCCGGAGTATCGTTATCATTCTGGTCATTGCCTGTATCGGTATCATTTGTATCAGTATCGTTTTCAACCACATTACCTTCGGAATCCACCGCCTGAAGATATTCGGATTTAATATATGCTTCTTTGCCCTGATATTCGACTCTGGACCAGCCGTTAAGCTTTGCTTCAAGTCTCACGAGAACGGAGCCCTCAGAAACAGTACCGAGTCTTTCGGCAGTTTCCGAATCCGAACTTCTTACATTTACGCTTGTTACGGCCTTAACATTTTCTCTCTTAGGTCCCTGATTCTGATTGGAATCACCGTCACCGTTTTCGGCAGCAAGTCTTTCTCTTTCTTCGATAAGGGCTACGAGATCGTTTTTAATGAGTTCGTCGTAACCTGCCATGAATTCGCTTAATTCTTCGTTGGAATCAAGTGCTTCGTTATAAGAAAGCGAAACCTGGTTGTAAATGTCCTGAACATCCTGCTGCATAAACGCAATGTAAAAATTGTCAAGCACTTCGGATGTCATATCGTCACGCTTGTAGATCCTGTAAACGCCGGTTGAATCCTGAGCATAGTAAAGTCCTATTACAGCGGGAACACCGGTATCGAATCCTGTTATATAAAGATCATAGGTAACATATACATAGTATGAATTTTTCTCATATCCTTCCTGCGTATAGCAGACTATATTATCGTAATGATCGATATATTTGCTCTTTACTTCGATATTATCAAGTTCATTGGATGTGATCTTAAACATATTCTGCTTAAGATATGCCGCATCGTTTTCCGCAAGTGCATTAAGATATCCGGTAACAGCTTTGTTTACAGTATCATATGCATCCTTTGCCAGTGTGAAATCCTGTGACAAAAGCGCCTTTTCCTCTTCGGACAAAGCATCGTATGCCTTCTGCTTTGCTTTTTCCTCACGGTATTTGGTGATACCGACGATACCGAACGATACCAAAAGCAAAATAAGCACAAAAACAAGTGTTGCGAAAACCAATATATTCTTTTTGACAACCATCCAAACTTTTTCAACTAAAGATTTGGAATTATCTTTCATAAATGTATACTCCTGACAGTTCACTTCGTATGCACCCGACAGGAATCGAACCTGCATCCTTGGCGTCGGAGGCCAATATTCTATCCATTAGACTACGGGTGCAAATTAATCCTTAGGACCAACACATACGAAGTTATTCTAACACCTTTGGCATCATTTGTCTACATTATGTACTTTTTGCCTAATATTCGAAACATTCCTTTTCCATGTTGTAAAGATATGAATGATCTGAAAGAATATCCACCGTAGGAACCTGAGTTTCGTTAACTTCACACACCATTTCGTCAAGCCTCGAAACCGTATCCACCATCCTTGAAGGGATAAGGATCGTCTCATGTACGGAACTTGGTAAAATATACACGTTTCCTTCAAGTTTTTTGCAGATTTCTTTCATCATGTTTTCATATAAGATAACCGAAGCACCGAAATGTTTCTTCTCGTTCGACAATACATACATATTGCATTCATCGTCATCAAACTGATACTCATCTTCGAATCCGAGCATTTCCGAAAGTGTTTCAGCCATCGATTTTAATTCGGCCTTTAACAAACGAGGTGCATTTTTTCTTGCAAGTGCATCTATCTCTTCCGCATCCTTTTCCCACATCATCAGATGCGTATTATTTATGAGGATCGTCGCACTTTCGAGTACTTTTTCATCAATGGATATATAATAAACGATCGCAAGATCAAGAAACTGCTTATGAGGTATATCCTTCAAAAGATCCGTGTTTTTACCGTAATTGATCAGTTTGAAAACAATATTATCCTTAACCTTGTCAAAATCAATGAGCGAATTCGCATCAAAATCCTTTTCAAGACTGTTTCCCCTGATAATGCCTTCTATCCTGTCGCAGATCGAATCCAGGCTTTCGCCCTCCTCATACATCTGATGATAATCATTGACGTAAACCGTGGGTGAAATACCCGATTCGTCAAAACGGACAACCAGTCCGTCAAGTCTTATCCCGTTGTTCTTTAAAACTTCCCTGTATTCAATATTGCAGTTTTCGCCAAATCTTTCTTTCATGGCTTCTAAAATGCATTCTTTAAATAAACCGTATTCCATATAATCCTCCCAATACACAAAATACAAAACAAAAAAGACAATGAACATATTTATATATATTCATTGTCTTATAAGCTGAATTTATAGGATTAAGATTATACTCTCGACAAATATTCGCCGGTTCTTGTATCGATCTTAATCTTCTCACCGATTTCAACAAAGAGAGGAACGGAAACCTGAGCACCTGTCTCTACGATAGCGGGCTTTGAAGCACCTGTAGCCGTATCACCCTTAAATCCGGGTTCTGTTTCGGTGATCTCAAGTTCAACGAAAAGAGGAGGCTCAACAGAGAATACCTGTCCGTTGTGAGAAAGCATCTTAACCATTTCGTTCTCTTTAACGAATTTAAGAGCATCTCCGATCTCATCTTTGCTTAAAGCTATCTGCTCGTATGATTCAACATCCATGAAGTTGTACATATCACCGTCTGCATATAAGTACTGCATATCCTTACGGTCGATACGTGCCTGAGGACATTTTTCGGTAGGTCTGAAAGTTTTTTCAACGACACCGCCGTTCTTTATATTTTTAAGTTTAGTTCTTACGAAAGCAGCTCCCTTTCCGGGTTTTACATGCTGGAATTCAATGATCTGAAAAACATTTCCTTCCAATTCAATCGTTATACCGTTTCTGAAATCTCCGGCTGAAATCATAAATTTTCCTCCTAATATGTGTAAAGCAATTAAATACTAAAATATTTTATAATAAGAATTCTCAGAATTCAAGAATAAATTTTCAATGTATTTCCAAAAACTTTCCGTAAATTCGTCTGAACGAAGAATAGGTCATCATTATTTGAGCGAATAGTCAATGAAGGATATTATGAGTTCGGACTTTCCGCTGACGCCCTCTATATCAGCAGTTGTGTATTTCCACATCTTAAATCTGTACGGAAAATCCGGAAGGTCTTCTTCCTGATCGAGCAGGATATCATAATAGGATATGGAAGTATAATTCATGTTGCAAAGGAGCCATTCCTTGTTTCCGTAAAGTATCGAATTCATTCCGGCTTCTTTGATCGTATCCATAAAAGCACGTGCGACCAGTGTTTTTTCTTCGGGAGTAATGTCTTCGACTCTTGATTTGTCGTTTTTGACGTAATTCATATAGAAGCAGACGGGATAATCAATCTTCTCTTCGCCGAGAGTTTCAATTACGAATCTCGCTTCTTCTTCGGCTTCTTCCTTGCTTATCGCCTGAGAGGAAAACAGCACTCCGACATGAAGTCCCGCATCTTTTGCATTTTTAAAATTCGTATAGAAATTTTCATCAAGCGTGATATTGCCGGTTGAATATCCTCTCTGTCCGAGTTTTATGAGAACAAAATCGATATTGTCTCTTTTGACTTTGGCGAAATCCACGTAATCGTCATTCATATCCACTATGATACCGGTTTTGGAAACCTTCTCGCCCTCGTCATAATAATCCAGTCTTCCGTTTTTGAGGATAAAAGAAGCATTATCCAGCTGATTGGGAGAAAGATATTTGTTTATATTGACCCAGACTTCCTTACCGTCGGATTTTTTTACGAGTGTTTTGGTTCCGCCCATCGAAGGATCTTCTTCAACGGGTGTCGTCTCTTCCTCTTCTTCGGTTTCGACGTTTTCAGAAGAAGCTGCGTTTTCGCCTTCGTTTTCGTCAAGATATTCATCCCAGATATCCAGATCGTCGGAAACTATATCGTTTCCCGAAATATAATCATCGAGATTCACATATCCTTCCACCTTTGGTGAAGTCTCAGTCGTTTCGTTCTTTCCGAATCTGAAAGAATCCCTGTTAAATGCAATAACAACCGCCACTATTCCGAGAATGGCAATGCCCGAGATCATAAGTCCGGCACCGATCAACGATTTGGAGCCTTCTTCGGGTTCGTCTTTATAAAAATCATCGTCTTCTTTCATTTACGATTTCCTCATCAGTCAACAAATACTTTTACTTTATCCAATTGTACATCATTTTCGGTATCCATGTATACCGAAAAACCGTTATCGGATGTTTTATCGTCAAGCAGTTCCTTTTCATATATGGGAAAAGCTTTATAAAATCTGTCATTTACTTTTACGTAGATATCATTTCCCGATACGGATAAGTTTTCGTCAAAATATCCGTAAATATGAGTCATTTTGTTCTTTTCTTCCGAAAAGATCCTATAAGACTCTGAATTTACTTCCTTATGGTTTTCGGTTATTTCATCACAGGCTTTTGCCTTTATAACCGGCGCTTTCTCGCAAAGTAGCTTAAGATTTCTTTCAACGATCTCATAAATGACTGTATCGGTTTCACCGTCTCCGGCATCTATTTTGATCGGATAACTTCTTGAAAACGTTGCATTTTCGAAATTCTGCGCAAAATAAATATATGCTGTATTCATAAAAGAATCCCTGAATATAAGAGCATTCCCCTTGCCGCTCTCGCATTCGGTCTTAAGTCTTAACGCATCGCTTTCCTTTTCTTTCGATACGATCTCGTAATCGAACTCATATACGGGATAGTACTGAATGTCATCGGGCATATGTACACCGTAAAACATCTGTGCAAGATCGGGTTCCCAGTCTTCTTTTTTCTCAAAGCTTATATCATCGAAATCGTTATATTCATTTATCGAACAGTTCATAACCGTTCTGTATCCGATGAGTGCGCCCTCGTAATTCCAGTGACTGTCGTATCTTTGATAATAAACTTCGTCTCTTGAAGCAAATGCAGAGTAAAGATCCGCATAATTGACATCTTTTTCTTTCAATGCCTTCACAACGGCTTCCATGTTTCCGTCGCTTCCGGAAAGATAATAGTCTTTCATATACTGCGGATAAAGCGTGTTCTTGTTCGGAACTATCGTAAATACAAAGTCAACGCCGGCTTCTTCACAGTGATCCTGTACCATTTTTAAAGAAGTCGCTATATTTTCCGCATTCTTATCGGATATCGTCCTGTTCGCAAAATAATCATCAAGCGTATCCGAATAAAAAAGCCAGTCATCTTTTCCGAGAACTATATCCGAAACCGCGGAATTACCGAAAATATTCTTTTCGGTCAAAGTTTCTGCATAGACAAGTTCGTTTCTGAATCCTATCCTGTCGTTGATCCATGAATCGAAATCCGAAGTAAATGAGCTGTTTATCTTACCATCGTTCATAATCTCCGGAAAAGATGCAAGTTCTCTTTTTTCCGTATTAACGGCATTGAAAAAGAACGGCATGCTCAGCGAAGGTACCGTAAGAAGAATAACAAATATGCAAATGAAAATATTGTTTTTTGCTTTCATTATCAGAACCTGAAATAAATAAAAGGATTATAGGCATTTGATGCCAGGCTCATATAGCAAAGCAGCAGATTGACAATGCTGAATGCCATAAGTACAATATCAGTTTTTGCATTTATCTTTTCGAAAACTTTCTTAACCACACCCGTACAGCCGATAACCGCAATGATATATACGAAAATATAGATCGGCGATACTAATGTAACGACATCGGGTTTTATGATGCCTGTATTTATAAAAAGCATATTCTTAAACATCATAAAAGCCTGACCGATACTGTCCGACCTGAAAAGAACAAATCCGATACAGACTGCAAGCAGGGTATATATTCTTGCGACAAAGCGAAATGCTTTATTCTTTCCGATCTTCTCAAAAAATCTGATATCTTTTAACGAATCCTCTATAACAAGTAAAGTTCCGTGATATAGTCCCCACAAAAGAAATGTCCAGTTCGCACCGTGCCAGATTCCCGTTGCGGCAAAAACTATGTATTTATTTACGAGCGTCCTTGCCTTACCCTTCCTGTTACCGCCCAAAGGAATATAGATGTACTCTTTAAACCAAGTCGACAAAGAGATATGCCATCTTCTCCAGAATTCTTTGATCCCGACGGAAATATAGGGATAATTGAAATTCTCTGCAAATTCGAACCCGAAGATTTTGCCGAGACCGATAGCCATATCCGAATAGCCCGAAAAATCGTAATAGATCTGCATAAGATACGCAAATGCTCCAAGCCATGCTCCGAGCGCGCTCATATTGGACATATCCGTTTGAAAGATCTTATCTGCCACAAAGCCGACTCTGTTTGCGATCAGTATTTTTTTTGATAAACCAATGGAAAATCTGATGATACCGTCTTTGATCTTTGAAGGATCCGCGATCCTGTTATCGATCTGATGTTCAAAATCATGATATTTTACGATAGGACCTGCTATAAGCTGCGGAAAAAAAGAAATATAAAGAAGCAGTTTAAAGAAATTCTTCTGCCCTTTTACATCGCCCCTGTAATCATCGACAATATAGGATATCGCCTGGAAAGTATAAAATGAGATTCCTATGGGAAGCGAGATCGATACATCCGGTATATGCAGTCCGGTCGGAAGCATATTAAAAGACGCAATGAAAAATGCAAGATATTTGAATACAAAAAGAAACGAAACATTTAGAATAACAGCAACAGCAAGTACTGCCCTGCTTTTTTTCTTATCGAGAATGATCCCGAATATATAATTGATAAAAACTGAAATCAAAAGAAGAAGGATGTATACAGGTTCACCGTAAGCATAGAAAACGAGACTTGCAAACATCAAAATATAATTCCTGACTTTAGCCGAAGGAATTATATAGTAAAGTATAAAAATTATGGGCAGAAAAAAACATAAAAAAGCAAAACTGCTGAAAACCATTAATCTGCACCCGAAATGTATTAGTTGTCTTTATTTACATAGATACTTTTAACAGTATCATTCTTATCGAATTCGATACTTAATTTCGTATCCTTGTCTGTAACATAATAAACCCAGGTAGTGCCGAAAGACTCATTGGCATCACCGTAAAGCTCATATATATCGTCTTTGACAGTCGTTCCGATCTCGATCTTATCGGACGTTTTATAACCGGGTTTCGAAGCATATATTCCGTAAACTATCTGCTTGCCGTTGCCCGCATATGTATATACTATCAGATCCTCATCACCGTAATAATAATTGGTGTCATAGCCGTCATCCAGGCAGGCCTGACCTTCTTCAGCTTCGTATTCACCGATCTTTTCTGCCGTACTTGTGAAATCATCACCGATATTGATGGTCATCATGTTATCAAGAACTATTCCTGCCTTGAATGCATCAAGATATGAATCTCCCGAACCGAGCTTTGATTCTGTAGGTACCGCATCAAGTATGGGTTTATCGGTATCGGTTTCGGCAATTTCCTCTTCCGCTTCCGGAACGGTCTCATTAACCGAAACGGAAGTATTTCTTTCCTGTTTAACCTCATTTCCGTTTGAGCATGCAAACAAAAACGAGAACGATACGACTGCAAATATTGTAATAAATCTTCTTTTCATTTTTACTCCGGTCAAATATATTCTAGAATACAAAATCGTTGTATTCGTATTTGTCAAATAACGGATAAATATCCGTGCGGTCATTTTTCATCTGAAAATGCCACCATTCCGATCTCACCTTGAGACACTCCAGATTCGAACCGTGTCCCATCATAATATCCGAAAGCAGATCAGCTTCCCAAGTATTATAATACATATTGCATCTAAAATCCAATGTATGCATTTTGGTCTGCATTACGGCTTCTCCGTCATCTTCACCGTCAGCAGTTAATCTGACCAGAGAAAGATCCACGGCTATCCCCTTATTATGTCTTGAATACTTTGAAATATAATATGTATGATCATAACTTCCGTTTTGAAGAAATCCCTTGGCAAGATTCCTGTTATTTATGCTTTTTGACAGATATCCTTCCGAGGAAAGATTATCACTGACGGCTTTTGATGCCGACTGAGGTCTGTATCCGTCGTACAAGATAAGTGTATATCCGTTTTCAAGCGCTCCTTTCTGACATTGGATAAGTTCGTGTGCCAGATCCCAGATAACTGGAAGTTCATCCCTGCTTCCGTAATTCGGAAGCGCAGTTCCCGTAATATTTTCAATCAGATTATAACCATCGAAATCGTCATTGATATTAAAATCATCGTTTTTAATAATATCGAATCGGGATTCGCTGTCGGATGAACCGTTAACCTCTTTAGCATTTCCGCCCGCCGTAAACAATGAAGAATATGCATTGCTTCTTGAGATCCTTACTGCATATTTACTGTCTTCAGGACTGAAAAGCCTCATGGAATCTATCATAAGCTTTCTTGCATCTATCCATCCTTTGTTTCCTGATACATCTTCAATAAATACAAGCCAGTCGCCTTCATCTGTCAGATAACAGTAATGCCCGTTCTGATCCATGATTATCTTTGCTTCAGCACCTTTTTCGATACTAGAGGACTTTGAAACCAGAAGAATGTCATCATAAAGATCCGAATCCATTACAGGCTTCACCTTGGCATTAAGACATCCGTTGGGCGAAGACATTTTTACTTCCTTAATTTTCCCTCTTTTTATGACCTTTCCCGTTTCTTCCCTTTCGCTCACGCAAAAGAAAGAGTCTATGTCTTTAAAAGGATCTCCGAATCCGTATGCCGGAGTTTTTATAGTCTCGACCGGTTTGCTTTCGGAAGTGTTATTGCATAAGACATGAAGTTCATATTCTTTATCAGGTTCAAGTCCGCTTATCGACAGAGAACTGCCTTTGGCTTCAATAACATGCCATCCGTTCTCACGACTTTCCACGGAATTTCCTTCATCATGTTTTATATGCGTACATATTTCATCCATCGATAAGGTTTTGTCTTCTCTCTTATCCTTCCCGTGGTTATCGTAATTTTCTTTTGATCTGTATTTAACCGTAAATCCTTTTTCGGGAGAAAAATCAAATGTAATATCGACGCTTGTTGCATTAACCTTAATATCATATACGGGATTTATGGTAATATCTTTGCCTGTACCGTTACCGGGATCATTGTTAGCATTGCCTGTATCATTTCCCGAGTTATTATCCGAATTATCATTTCCCGAATCACTGTTTTCGCCGGTTCCGGTTCCATTACCTGAATTGTTACTTTCATTAGTACCGTTATTACTATTATTGTCTCCTGTGTTATTAACATCATCACCGGTACCGGAATCATTGTTGTTTTCGTTTAATGTATCATCATTAGCGTTCACGTTATTTAAATCATTGTTTTCATCTCCAATAATACCTGCTTCCGCTCTTTTGGAGATCAGATTCTCATAAGTATCTTTTACCTTAACGCTTAAATAAGGATAAAGCAAAACAAACATCGCCAATAGCATAAAAATGCATATTGACGATATGAATGCATAAATGAACATATTTCTTTTTTTATGTTTGTTCTGTTTACTCATTTTTATTTCGCAGCCGGATAATCATCATGATTCCACTGATACCTTACATTGGATTTTATTCCGTCATACGCTTCCAGTTCTTCGTCAGTCAGAAGGAAAATATTATAGCCCTGTCTTTCGGGATCCACATGCCTCCATACTCCCGGCGATATTTCAACCAGCAACCAGTTATGCTCGCTGTAAACTGCACCTTTACCGATAACAATCTTGCAGTTATATCCTGCAGCCGTCATCATCTTATAACAGATAGCCGCATAATCCCAGCACGCACCGCTTCCGTTATTGAACATTCTGCATGCCATTGTATCAATATCTGCCTTGTCGAGATATCTGTAGCTGAAATTATTCTTGCAGTAACTGTAGATAGAATACAGATCTTTTCCGTTCGAATCCAAAAGATACTTAACATATTCGTTAAGGTTGGCTTTGGTGATAACGGCGAAAGGATTGGTCGCAACACCATCCTTGTCGATCCTGTATTTGCCAACCATGGTGTTGATCGCAAGTTTCCCGTCATTATAGAAATAATAGTATTTATTGTCTATATTCTTGAAACCGACACTCATCGCGCCTTCGGAATCGAAATAATATCTGTTATCTCCTATCTCCTTCCATCCGAATGTCAGCGTACTGTCATTGTTAAAATAATACGTCTTTCCAAGCAGAGAATTGAATCCGTTTCTTTCAACCCAAGTACAGTCGGGATTAAAATAATAGGTTTTCCCGTCAATCTGATAAAATCCGCTTGCAGCATATCTTTCGGGGGTAAAATAATATTTCTTAAAATCGATCTCCTGCCATCCTTCAACGGAATAACCGAATTCCGATTCGAAATAATATTTTTTATCATCTATGACAGTCCAGCCCTTGGCCAGTTTACCGTCTTCCTTAAAATAACAGTATTCATCGTCAAGCGACATCCAGCCGACAAACATCTCGCCGGTATCTTCTTTGTAATAATACAGATCGTCGCCGTCAACGAAAAAGCCCGTGATCATTTTGCCCGATCCGTCGAACATATACCACTTGCCGAGATACTGCATCCTGTCTTTGATCATTTTTCCGGTGTTGGCGCTGAAAAAATAAGTATCGCCGTCGATCGGAATAAATCCGGAAAGCATATGTCCGTCTTCATCGTCAAAATAATACTTGTAACCTTCTATTTCATGCAATCCGGTATACATATGACCGTCATTCCTGCTGAAATAGTATTTTTCATCATCTATGGTCCTGAATCCCGAAAACAGTCTTCCGGTATCGTCCGAGTAATATCTGTTTTCTTCAAACTCATTTATACCCGACAAAGGATAACCGTATTCATCAAAAATATAATAATATCCGTCAACACCGACTATACCTTTATTCAGATGACCGTCATCACAAAGATTATATTCATGACCGTCAATATATGATTCACCGGTATAAATCCCGTTTTCGTAATCCTGATAATACGTCTTTTCGTTAACTGAAAAAAAGCCTTCTCGCATTATGCCGTCATCGTCAAAGTAATATTCTTTATCATCGACGGTTCTTAATCCGGTGTAGGCTTTACCTAAAGAATAGTATTTCCATTCATTTTCGTTATTTATTGTTTTCCATCCGTTCAGCAGCTGAAGCATCAGAGCCAGAACGATGATATCTATATCAAAAAGAAATAGAATCAGATAAAAAAATCCGGTCTTTTTTGGGGCAGTCATATTTAGCAATCCGTTATATCAATATATTCGAAAAATCAAATCTTTAAAAAATCAAAAACTGTATACGGCCCTTGATTTGAATTAAATTCTTCATTAGAATGATAAAAGATTTCAATATTTTTTGAGTAATACCATTATAGATTTGAAGAAATCAAAAATCAATATTTTTAACTTTTCAACCGAACGAGCGAATGAATAAGAAAAATAAAACAATAATTCAAATATTGATAATACTCGCAGTTTTTGTTTCATTCTTAATCTGCATATTTTTTATTTCCAAAAAAGATAAAATATATACCAAGGACTGCTACTGTTTCGATACCTATGTTTCGATAACCGTTTATAAGAACAAAGACGAAAAATATCTCGACGACTGCATCAGGCTTTGTGAGAAATACGACAAACTGTTTGGCAAAAATAATGAAGGAAGCGATATTTACAATATCAATTCGTCTAACGGAGAAGAAGTCACTGTAGATGATGAAACCTTTTATCTTTTAAAGAGATCTCTTGAATTCTGTGAAGAAACAGACGGTGCCGTCGATATTACCGTAGCTCCTTTAACAGACATCTGGGGATTCAATCATAAGGGAAATGAAATCTCGGTTACGAAAAAGCCTGAAGACAATGAGATTTCCGATGCATTAAGAGTTGTCGATTACAAAAAAGTGATCTTAAAAGAACCGGATACAGTAAAACTCGAAGATCCTGAAGCCAGGATCGACCTCGGCTTTATCGCTAAAGGTTATATTGCCGATAAATTAAAAGAATATCTTGTATCTAACGGCGTAGAAAGTGCAATCATTTCTCTCGGCGGTAACATAGTTGTCATCGGTTCCAAGCCGGATAAGACGGACTACAACATCGGAATAAAGGATCCGGACAATACAGGTGATATAATCAACAGTATTAAAGTAAGTAACAGATCCGTAGTAACGAGCGGAACCTATGAACGTTTCGTGGAATACGACGGAGTCAGATATCATCATATTCTCGATACCAAAACCGGTTATCCCGTCAATAACGGTATCAAAAGCGTTACGATCCTTTCTGATTCATCTCTCGAAGGCGACGCTCTTTCCACCGTATGTCTTATCTTGGGCGAGGAAAGATCAAAAGATATCCTTAAAAAATATAATGCCGAAGCAATCTTTTATTAATAAAATAACCTTCCCCGTTTCCGAGGAAGGTTTGATTATTTTCTTTGATCATCAGTGAGCTATGATACAGCCCTTCTTACATTTTTCAGCACATGTTCCGCAGCCGACACATTTTGTGTAATCTATCTTGGCATGGAAGTCAGTTACTTCAACAGCACCTTCAGGACAGTTCTTCTTGCAAAGTCCGCATCCGATACATCCGTTATCACATTCTTTCATTGTAACGGGACCCTTTTCCGTTGAAGAGCAGGCAACGGTATAAGTTGCACTGTAAGGGATAAGTTCGATAAGATGCTGAGGACAAACCGCAATACATTTTCCGCAGGCCTTACATTTTTCCTTATCTACAACGGCAACACCGTTTTCCACATGGATCGCATCGAAAGGACAAACCTTAACGCAGCTTCCGAATCCCTGACAGCCGTGCTTACATGCCTTCGGTCCCTGATTGGGAACGAACATAAGCATCTGGCAGTCATCCTGTCCTACATATTCGTAATTGGTCTTGGATGCATCACAGTTGCCGTTACACTTAACAAAAGCAACCATTTTCTCGCTGTCAACAGCTTCAACTCCCATTATGGCAGCTACTTTCTTGCCTACCGCGTCTCCGCCCACGGGACATCCGTTAACGGGTGCTTCGCCTTTAACTATCGCTGCAGCAAGTCCCGAGCATCCGGGATATCCGCATCCGCCGCAGTTGTTTCCGGGAAGAACTTCTACAATCTTTTCTTCTCTCTCATCAACCGCAACCTTAAAAATAACCGAAGCTATTCCCAAAAATATACCTATAAACAATCCTACGGCAGCCACAATTCCGACAGCCAGTAAAATTCCGGTAACACTCATATCTGTTCTCCTCTATAAACGCAAGTTTATATCTGACCTAATCTAAATCAATCCTGAAAATCCGCAGAACGCAATCGCCATCAAACCTGCGGTTACAAGTACAATAGGCATTCCCTTCATATACTTGGGAACATTGCTGTACTCCATTTTTTCTCTGATTCCGGCAAGGATGATAATGGAAATCGCAAAACCCGCACTGGTAGCAAATCCGTTAACCACACCGGTAAAAATATCATATTCCAAATTAACATTATTGATCGCAACACCGAGAACCGCACAGTTGGTCGTGATCAAAGGAAGATATACACCAAGCGCCTGATAAAGAGACTTAATGTATTTCTTAAGGAAGAATTCAACAAACTGTACAAGTGCAGCGATTATCAAAATGAATACAATGGTCTTTAAATATTCAATATTAAGCGGTCTTAAAATAAATTTGTAAATAAGACCTGCAACAAGTGATGAAAGCGTGATTACAAATATAAGCGCACCACCCATACCTGCGGCAGTCTTAACTTTCTTCGATACACCGAGGAAAGGACAAAGACCCAAGAACTGGCTTAATACAACATTGCTGATGATCGAGGAACTGATGGCAATAACAATGATATTTGCCCAATAACTACTGTTCATCTTCTTCGCCCTCCTTCTCAAGTATTTCTTTCAGATTTTCTGCATCGGTATCCGGAGCATCTTCTTCTTTAACTTTTTTGTCGGAAACCTTTTCAGAGCTGTCCGATTTTGCTTCGACTGTTTCATCGATAAGTCTTCTTGAACAGCCGGTATCCTTACAGTTCATACAATCGGAATTGCATCCCGAACCGATCTTGGATGTATCTTTTCCGGCTTTGGCACCCTTATCCTTGATAACATTCTGTATCATGGTAAGAGTTGCAAGTACAAAGAATGCACCGGGAGCCATTACAAGAATGCCGACAGGTGAAAATGAAGAGAACTCGATCGTAAAGATATCTCTTAATATCTTCAAAAATCCCTTTGAACCCGGAGCAACAATCTTGTCAAATACACCGAGAAGGATATTTCCGAATGTATCACCAAACATGGTTGCTGTAGCTATTCCAAATACAGTTCCTGCACCGAAGAACTCTCTGACGAGACCGATGATCGTAAGTGCCATCGTAAATCCGAGTCCCATTCCGATACCGTCAAACAATGAAGGGAATACGGGATTCTTGGATGCGTAACTTTCGGCACGTCCGAGAATGATACAGTTAACAACTATAAGTGAAATGTAAATGCCGAGTGCCGAATACAATCCGGGCACAAAAGCATGCATAAGCAGTTCTACGATAGTAACGAATGTAGCTATTATGACGATATATGCGGGGATGCGCACTTTATCGGGAATGATCTTTCTTAAAGCCGAAATGATCATATTACTGAGTGCAAGTACCACCATCGTCGAAAGACCCATACCGAGACCGTTGATAGCTGATGTGGTTACTGCAAGTGTCGGACACATACCGAGCATGAGTACAAAAGTGGGATTTTCTTTAATGAGTCCGTTATAGAGACGTTCCAGACATCTTTTCATTATTCATTCCCCCCTTCGCTGAGTATAGTATAATATCTGACACCCGTATTTACACCGTTGGTAACGGCATTGGATGTGATCGTCGCAGAGGTAATGGCATCAATCTCATTTGAAGAAAGTGCACCTGTCTTAACAACGGTATACTCTTCAAGTTTTTTGTTTCTGAACCGAGGTACCAGTACATTTTCCGCATTCATTCCGAGTCCGGGAGTTTCCGATATGGAAAGGATCGAAATACCCTTGAGCATATTGTCGGTAGTAACACCCATATAAAATGAAATGTTTCCGCCGTAACCCGAAGTCGATGTTACGCCAATAACATAGCCGTATAAAGAGCCGTCGGCCTTTTTTGCTTCATAAACGCTGTCAATATAAGCGGTATTGTAATTTTCATTCTTAAGAGCTTCCGAAATAGCAGCATCAACCTCTATCGGTTCGAATGTAAGTGTTTCAACGCTTTCAAGCTCACCTGCGGCATTTACCTCTTTAAATACTTCGTTGCAGGCATCCGCCTGAGCCTGTGCTTCCTGGAGTGCGATCGGTTCTTTTGTGAGTTCATATACGAATCCGAGACCGAGACCGGCTACCAGAGTAATACCGAAAATTACGGCAGTATCTTTAATAATTTTGATTATTTCATCATTGGTAATTTTCATAACGAATTCTCTCCTCCTTTACCGAAAGCTTTAGGAAGAGTAATCTTCTCAATGAGCGGAACAAGAAGGTTTCCGAAGATGATCGCAAAGGAAACACCTTCCGCCGAAGGACCGAACACACGGAAAAGACCTGTAAGAATACCCAGAAGTATACCGAACAGGAACTGTCCTTTCTTGGTTATCGGTCTGGTAACGTAATCCGTTGCCATGAAGAATGCACCCAGCATAAGTCCGCCGCCGGCAAGCTGTGCGCAAAGATAATTAAGATCAAATCCTCTGCCTGAGAATATAAGGATGAAGATTGTAAAGGAAATAAGATAACTTCCGGGGATTTTCAGATCTATGATTCCCAGAGCAATGAGGAAGCATGCACCGAGTACAATGGCGATCATGCTTGTTTCACCTATTGTACCGGCCGTACGACCTATTACCATATCAAAAATGTTTACTTCTCCGCCAGCTTTAACTATCGCAAGAGGAGTAGCTCCCGTATATGCATCGCATTCAAAATTGGTCATGTACTTTGCAAAGGAAATAACAAGAAAACATCTTGCTCCCAGTGCGGGGTTCATGAAATTCTGGCCGAGACCGCCGAAAAGCATTTTTACTACTACGATAGCAAAACATGCACCGAGTGCGGTCATCCATAAAGGAAATCCGGCCGGAAGGTTAAGCGCAAGCAAAAGGCCTGTGACTATCGCCGAACAGTCGCCGACAGAAACCGGTTTTTTAAGGATCTTGCACATGATAAATTCGGCTAAAACCGAAACTCCTACCGAAACAAGAACAACAAGAAGCGCATGATAACCGAAATTGATGATTCCGAATATCGTGGTCGGAAGCAAAGCTATCACAACCGCAAGCATTATGCTTCTTGTAGACATTCCGTCTCTTACATGAGGGTTGGATGATACTTTTAATTTCTTATCCATTATTTCTTACCCCCTTTCTTTCTGTCTGCAAGAATCATTCTTCTCATCGACTTGATCGATTGTGTCAGAAAACGCTTTGCAGGGCAAATATAGCTGCAGCATCCGCATTCGCAGCATTCCATTCCGTTAAATTTCTCAAACTGCTCTCTGTCTCCGTTCTGAGCAAAGTCAGCCAGTTTGGAAGGGATAACTCTTCCGGGACATACTTCCACGCATCTTCCGCAGTTGATACATGCGGTTTCCGTTGCAGCGGAGATCTGATCCTTGGAAAGGCATAACAAAGCAGACGAAGTCTTTGTGGCGGGAACATCCAGATCAAAGATCGCAAATCCCATCATGGGACCGCCTGAAATGATCTTTTCGGGTGTCTTTGTGAAACCGCCGGCTTCATCTATAAGTTCATGATAATTGGTACCGATATGTACTCTGAAGTTCTGAGGATTCTTAATACAGTCTCCGGTAACCGTTACAATTCTGTGAAGAAGGGGTCTGCCTTCGACAACAGCAGAATAAATGGAACATATCGTATCAACGTTATTTACGATACAACCCGCATCTGAAGGAAGCATCGAAGAATTGATCGCTCTTTTTGTGGTAGCGAAGATCAGATGTCTTTCCGAACCCTGCGGATACTTTGTTTTAAGAGGAATGACCGTAATCTTGTCATCATTCTTGGTAAGTTCCTTAAGAATCTTGATACAGTCGGGTTTATTATCCTCAATCGCAAGAATACCTCTCGCATTATTAAATAAGGAAAGTTCTATTCTCAAACCTTCAACGAGTTTTTCGGGTGTTTCGATCATGATCCTGTAGTCACTCGTAAGATAAGGTTCGCATTCCGCACAGTTTGCGATTATATATTCAATCTTATCCGGTTCCTTGGGTGAAACCTTAACATGTGTGGGAAAACCTGCGCCGCCCATACCGACAATACCCGCTTTCTGAATAAGAGAAACTATTTCTTCTCTTGAAAGCTTTGTGTAATCCGGATTGGGAGTAAACTCAACTTCCTCGTAAAGACCGTCATTTTCGATAACAATAGCCTTTACATGATCGCCGGTTATTACTCTTCTGGGCTCGATCGCTTTTACGGTACCCGAAACAGACGAATAAATCGGAGATGAAACAAACCCCGTGTCCTTGGCAATAAGCTGTCCAACCAATACATGTTCCCCAATTTCAACAACAGGCTCACAGGGTGCGCCTATATGTTGTGACAAAGGATAAACAAGCAAACCCTTGGGTTTGTAATCCACAATAGGTTTATCCTTTGAAATGTCTTTACCGTCATAGGGGTGAATACCACCGTGAAATGTAAACAAAACCTTGCCTCCCTTATATTTTTTCAAAAATAGCCTATAATATATTACTACTAATTTTCAAAAAATACTATATTAAATTTTTAAAATGTAGTAAACTATTGATGTATGCAAAAATATATAATTTGAAAGGAAATCCGATGAAAACAATTCAGTGTTCGACTAAGATCAAAGAAATAAATTACCCTATCGAGACGTTGGCACCGCTTAAGGATATCCTTTTTCTGGATATAGAAACTACCGGCTTTTCGGCCAGAAGTTCAACTCTATACATGATCGGCTGTTCATTTTATGAAAATGACGAATGGCAGCTTATTCAGTGGCTTGCCGAGAATTATGAAGAAGAAAACGAAGTTTTAAGAGCTTTCCTTCAGTTCAGCGTAAATTATTCATTCCTCATCCATTTCAACGGAAATCAGTTCGATATCCCGTTTTTGGAGCAGAAATGTCAGCAGTTCGAATTCAATTTCGACTTCAACAATTTCAACGGACTTGATATTTACAAAAGGATCAAACCTTACAAAACATTCATGAAACTCGAGGACTGCAGACAGAAAACCCTTCAGACCTTTCTCGGAATGATAAGAAGAGACAGACTTGACGGTGGTGAACTCATCAATTACTTCCATGAATATGTTGTTACAAAAGATGAATCGGTCATGGAAGCCATTCTCCTTCATAATAAGGAAGACGTCGAAGGAATGCTTCATATGGTAAATCTTCTTGCTATCCCGGATATCTTCAACAAATCCCTTAGGGTAATGAAGGTTAAAGCTAACTACTACAACGATTACGAGAACAAAAAACGTCAGGAACTCATCCTTTCCCTTCGTTTCAGAAATTCGATCCCCGTTCCCCTCTCCTATACGGCGAACGGATGCTATTTTACCTGCAGCGGTATCGACGGATTATTAAAAGTGCCTCTCTTTGAAGAAGAACTCAAATACTTCTATTCAAACTACAGAGATTATTATTATCTGAAGAACGAAGATATGGCCGTTCACAAATCGGTAGCACAGTTTATCGAAAAAGACCATAAAGAGCCGGCAAGTGCTCTCACATGCTACACACGTAAAAAATCCACATATCTTCCCCAGTGGGGCGTTCTGTTCGAGCCGTTCTACAAGAGGGACTACAGAGACAACCAGTTGTTCTTCGAGCTTACTCCCGAGTTTAAAACCTCAAGAGAAAGCTTCAACAAATATGCCGAGCATATCTTACAGAACATGTTCACGGTATAAAGAACTTAAGAATTCTAAAATGAAAAAAGCAGGAATTTGTTTCCTGCTTTTTTAATATGTCTTTATAATGGTTTTTCAAAGAAAAACGAAGCTTTTCTCTCGTACCCTATCTTTTTGTAATTGATCATCTGTTCCGTAGAACCCAGGAACAGCACTCCGCCCGGTGCAAGTGAATCATAAAATTTTTCGAAGATCGCTTCTTTCGCTTCTTCCGTAAAATATATAAGAACGTTCCTGCAAACGATCAGATGCTGATTCTTCGGAAAAGGATCAAGGAGCAGATTATGCTTTTCAAATCTGATGTATTTCCTTAAGGAAGGATCAACCTTAAATGTTGCATCATTCTCGGTAGAAAAATATTTATCCTTATATTCTTTGGGAAGATCTGAAAGAGCCTTTTTCGGATAAATCCCGCTTTTAGCCTGATCCAGGACCTGTTTGTCTATATCCGTAGCATAGATCGAAAAATCAGATCTGCCGGGCTTATCACTGAATACCATGGCCAGTGTATACGGTTCGTCTCCGGTCGAACATGCTGCGCTCCATATCTTAATACCGGAACCGAATCTCTCAGATAACAGAGGAATTATATCCTTTTCAAGAATCCTCCACTGATCCGGGTTTCTGTAAAACTCGGAAACATTGATCGTCAGATAATTGACAAATTCTTCGAGAACTTCTTTATCGTTTTTTAAGCAGGATACAAAACTCTCATATCCCGTCAGATGATGACGAAGTATGAGCGTATCGATCCTTCTTTTCATCTGTTTTTCTTTATATGCGTTCAAATCGATCTGTGTGATCTTATACACTTCTCGTTTGAAGTATTCGTAATCTAATTCCATTAATATCTCCGAATATACAAAATCTGTATATTATTATATCACTTTAGTTGATTATATAACAGACGCAATGAATGAAAAAAAGAGTACATTTCTGTACTCTTTTTTATGCATAAAATCAATCTGATTATTCTTCGCTCTCAGCTTTTGCAGCCTCTTCTTCGTTGGCAACAACTTCTTCAACGTTAACGGTTGAATACTCTTCGCTGTCATCGCTCTCTTCTTTGTCTTTCTTGGGTGTGAGCATTGCTCTTACCGAAAGGCTGATCCTGTTGTTCTCTTCATTGACTTCGGTAACTTCTGCTGTTACTTCATCGCCGATCTTAAGAACATCCGAAGGCTTCTCAACATGATTCTTGGAGATCTGTGAAACATGAAGAAGTGCATCTACGCCACCCTCAAGCTGTACAAAAGCACCGAAATCTGTCATTCTTGCAACTTTACCTGTTACAACGCTTCCAACAGGAAATCTTGTGCTTAAATCTTTCCAGGGATTCTCGTCTTCGAATTTTGTGGAAAGTGAAATTCTTGTTCCGTTTATATCTTTAATAAGGACTTTGATCTTATCTCCGGCCTTGTAAAGCTTCTTGGCACTTTCAATTCTGCCCCAGCTCATTTCCTTGATATGAAGGAGACCGTCAATTCCGCCGAGATCGATGAATGCACCGAAATCTGTTACATTCTTTACGGTACCTTCTACTGTATCTCCGACATTGATCTTGGAAAGAACTTCTTCCATGGCTTTGTTCTTCTGCTCAAGAACGAGTTCTTTACGGTTTCCGATATATCTTCTCTGCTTGGGTTCATATTCCTGCATATAGAATTCGATCTCTTTATCCATATACTTGGAAAGATCTTTTTCATATGCATCTGAAAGAAGGCCTGCAGGAATGAATACTCTTACTTCATCTACAACAACGATAACACCCTTGTTGTTGGGGATCTGTGAAACAACACCCTTAACAACGGTCTTGTTGTTGAATGCATCTTCAAGAGCCTTGGATCCCTTATCTGCGATTATTCTCTTGTGAGTAAGGGAAACCTGTCCTTCTCCGTCATTAACTTTGATAACCTTTACATCAATGTTATCACCGATTTTTACTTTTTCTGTCAGATCAATGCTTAAATCATTTGAATACTCAGCTTTAGTCAGGATGCCGTCTGATTTGTAGCCGATATTTAAAATAATGTAATCGGGTTTAACATCGATAACTTCACCGCTAACTATCTCTCCTGTTCGAATTGTTTTGAATGATTCATCAAGCATTTGTTCAAAAGTAAGTTCTGACATATTTTTGAACCTCCTCAAT
>JAILRA010000108.1 GCA_024698715.1 Lachnospiraceae bacterium | reverse complement strand
TCATGTAATCACTCCTCGTTTTATTTTTCTTTTTATTATTTCGGTATTTTTATGAATAATTTTAGATGTAAGGAATAAATAAAAGTCAGTTGATTGAGCAAAAGATAGTTGTCCGTCTGAACCGGTTCGTATACAATCCATGATAAAGGGTCCTCCTGTTGATTGGGTTATTATACATCCGCCAAGATGAAACACAATCGTAAAGGATGATCCTTTTTTATTCAACTGTCAATGTATTAATCCATCGGGTCGATGGCTTATAAATCACATAGAAAAAATGATTGACCCTTTTTTTCATGGGTGCTCCTTCTTATGATTTCCCGGAAAATCGGCCTATGCCCGCAGGGAAGCAAGCTCCGCGCGAAGATGTTCCACCTCGGCCCTGTATTTTGCAAGTTCCGCTTCATCCTTTGCACGCTGGTGTTCGATGCCCTGTTCGATGCCCTGTTCAATTCCTCGTTCTAAACCCTGCTCCAATCCCTCTTCAAATCCGACCTCGTAATTCGCGAGCTTATATTCTTCCTCATCAAATTCATAAATGCTCATCTTCGTCACCTCCGCTTTGTTTCGCCGTAAGAACTCTGCAAGCACGCCGTCTCTGATGCACGCATCTACCGCCAGATGGACGGCGTCATCAAACGGCATTTCCTTTTTTATAGATCCTGACCCGCTCCACAAATTCCGTATATTCTCCGAGCAGCGAGCAGCGGCATTTCAAATCTTCGTTATAGCCCGGATTGATATTCAGCTGCACACTCACAAGCTCCAGATTGATTTCCCCGGATGCTCCCTCTGTTTCATACAGGTCGGACAACTTGAGCTCTTTTCTTTCCGGCTGGTTCTCCACACCATTGTAGAAGGTGATAAAAACCGGTCTCGGAAGCCTGATCCTGCGCTTCGTGTAAATCCTTCGGGTGATGTAATCCCGTTCAAACAGATCGGACACATATTGGAGATACCGGAGCGGCATATTGGGATTAATGGTCGATTGATGTTCAAACAGACCGAGACGCGTGTTGATCAGACAGGACAGATCATTTTTGATCGTCAGATAAACCGCATTTTCCAATGTGGTCACCTTAAGATCCTCCGGATTCGGATAATCCGTATTGTTTACGGCATTAAAAAGAGACAGCAACGCCGTTTTCTCGTTGAAAAGCATCCGAAAAACCGAATCCTTTTCACGCCTGTTTCCGTTCTTTGTTATCATATTTCCTTTGTCTCTTCGGAGAAATATGGTAAGCGATACCAACCGTATCTCAAACATATCACAGTAAAAATAGAAAATCAATGAAATTTTTAGTCTCTCATCATATGGACAAGCAGTATGGGGAACTGTGAAATAAAGTTTGAAAATATGACGAATTATAATTCATATGTGCAAGGTATTTTTTTTGGTTCAATCACAAATTTTATGTGATGGCTGATTCCTGACATACTCCTTGCGACTCATATCCATGATTTTTAAAAAGAAGTATTCATCATCAGGATAGCCGTATCCATGCCGACGTAAGGTCTTTATCTTTTGATTAATGCCCTCTATCTTACCGGCTGATATTTTATAAGTTGCATGTGCCATGATACCTTCGAAGTGTGTGTCAAGGAATTTCGCTTCCTCGTTAGGCTTAATAAGAGTTTTACCATCATCGGTTGTATAAATATCTTGAAGACGTTTCTTATCAATGCGGTATTTTGAAAACCGTAAAGACAACAAGGTGTAAATAAAAAGTCAGTTGATTGAGCAAAAGATAGTTGTCCGTCTGAACCGGTTCGTATACAATCCATGATAAAGGATCCTCCTGATGATTGGGTTATTATACATCCGCCAAGATGTAACACAATCGTAAAGGATGATCCTTTTTTATTCAACTGTCAATGTACTAAGCCATCGGGTCGATGGCTTATAAATCACATAGAAAAAATGATTGACCCTTTTTTTATACCTTTTTTTCATACATTTCTCCGATTGTATCATTAAAGAATTTTTGTCGGTATCCGCACCGATATTTCTTTATACACTCACATATTATTATATCGGATATTTGATCGAAAAACATATATTTCCGATACAATCCGGTCATTTATCCGGTCATTTATTCATCTGTCCGATCTTCTTTCGGATCCGTCAAAGAAGGTTCTTTATGAAGCAGTTCCTTATCGATGTATCTGATATCTTCTTCGTTCCCCTCAGCCATCGAAAATATCTCATATTCAAAAGAAGGAAAATCTTTTTCAATATCGGATTTTATCTGTTTATTCGTATCCATATATCAGTTTACCCCATTTTTAACTGTTGAAAATAACTTTATATATTTTGAACTGTCTTCCGTACTCCTCATCTTTTCCGACATATTCCACATTATCCACAATATCGAGACCGGTATAAAAACTCAGGAAATCCTCCTCGGAAAACAGATACTCTCCGGCCGCATTATAAAACGGATATTTCCTCGCTTCTTCATATGTCATGTCATCCGGAAGAATATAATGCTGATCGACGATAAGATAATAATCTTTGTCAGGATCGATATCATCGAAAACAAACGGAACCTGATAATTAAAATAGTTTGTGGCGAAGTATTCATCAGTATTGTATAAATCCGGCGCAAAACAGGTTATTATCCAGTCACTCCATAATACAATAACACATCTTGCATTTTGATCCAGATCCTTAAATGTAGTTCCTTCTTCTTCATGTTCAAATAAATATGCTTTGCTGTCCGGCATAAAATGGGTAACCGTTGCCAGTGCCATGCTGATAACAAGCATTGCGATAACAGGAACCTTTTTGTTTTCGAATATCCAGTGAATGATGAAATATACGATGCTTACCCCAAGCACAGCCGTCATCGGATACAGAACAAATATGTATCTGTTTGAATACTCCTTCATGAAAAAATAACTGGTCCATTTTGTAACGGTAAGAATCGTTCCCGTAACGGTCATTAACAGAACAACAAGTGTATATTTAAAATTCTTTCGGGATTCGATGATCCTTTTTATCTTCTTTTTCAGTTTGTCGCAAAACTTCAAAAACCATTCTTCACGTCTTACAAGAATAACGATCGGAGTCAGCATTATACAGATAAACAAAAGGATCACAAGAAACGAAACAAAATATACGTTGGCATATGAAAAAGTATGAATCCCGAAAATATCCTTTGTTAACGAATAAACATATAATCGCAACTCCATGGAATACGGATAACTGACCTCGGAAAATGTATGAGTTTCGTTTATTCCGCCGACCTGATCAAAAGCTTTCGGAAACAGTACGAGTGAAAGCAGTACCGCAAAAAGGGAGGTAAAACCGTGAATTAAGAAAACCTTAAAATGCTTTGAAAAAAGAAAATATAATGTATAGCAAAGGGTAATGATGAAAGCAACCATCAGGAATAAATTCAGAGTATAAGCACCCAGAAAACAGCTGACAAAGAGCGGTATCAGATGCTTTAAGTATATCTTTTCATTCCTCGTTTCATATATCCTGTGCGAGAAATATGCAAACATGGTCACAAACATAACCGCCAGAGCATATATACGCATAAAGATCGTTATGTTCATTGCTCCGACACCGAATCCGTACAGAATTACCGCCTCAATTCCCACAATTTTGTTTTCTGTAATCCTGCCCGTCAATTTATAGATAAATATTTCGGTAACAATAAATGCAACTATATTAATCGCAAAACAAAAATACCATGAGAAGATACCGGAGAAAAAAGAAGAAATCGTATGCAAGACCATATACTGAAACGGCGGATTAAGATCGTTCCATGCATTTCGTATGCATGAGGAATATGAAAATCTGTTTTCTTTTTCTACCGAAATGTATTCCAAAAAAGTCTTTGAATCATGCCATTGATTGAAAGTTGTATATCCGTTTTCATATACTTCAAGACTGCCCCCGTTAACGCTGTTGGCAAAGGCATAATTCCATACTTCATCCGAATGATGACCCTGTTTTAAAAAAGTAAAAACAAAAAAAAGCCCAATAACCTGAATAATGATTATTGCAACCAGAATTATCGTTATTATTTTGTTGCTTTTATCTGCTTTATCATTCATTTTATTATTCAATCAGGCAGGGATGATGTGATCATCTGCCGACTTTGCAATGTGAGTTCGAAACAACCGGTTATTATCCTTATACACCCTTTTCATTAATAAACCCCGCAGGCTTAAAGCCTGTGGGGTTTAATTATTTTATTATGTCTTTATATGGCAACAACTGAATTTAGTTACTTCCAGATTTCATATGTTACACTGCCAACCGAATCAGCTTTTGTCCAAGCGCTTCCGTCAAAATACATTGTAATGCCGGCTTCTGTATAATAAGCTGTTCCTACAGTATATGCAGCATGATTGGAAGAAACTGCTCCGCTTGCTACGTCTCCGCCTTTAACATTGATACCAAAATATGTTCCGGGAACATCAGCGGTATTCTTAACTGTACTTGCACGGCTAGTAATGTCGCTGGCACTCTTATTTTCACCATACAGACTGGATAATTCTGTCTGAGCAGCTGTTAAAGCACTCTTTGCATTAAGTACATACTGTTTTTCTCTTGCTCTGTCGATGTATCCGAGAAGTGCGGGTACAAGGATTGCTGCAAGAATTGCGAGAATAACCAGAACTACGATAAGTTCTACAAGTGTGAAACCTTTGTTGTTAGTATTTTTTTTCATTATCAAATCCTCCTTTGGATGATATTTTTATTTGCTGAGAAAATTAATTGTCATCCTCGGTGCAGGACAATTTCCTCATTACTATCTTATTTATCGGACAAGTTCTCGTATATTTTATACTTTGTCCACATTTTTTTGATGAATTTTTTTATGTTTACGATCCTATCTGTAAAAAATCCAGATCGGTTAGTCATAATAAGCAACTTTTGCGAGTTCTTCCACAGTGGTAATGCCTTCTTCGATAAGCTGAAGACAGCTTTCCTTCAGAGTCAGCATTCCGAGATTCTTTCGACCGAACTCTTTGATCTCTTCCGCCGTATTGTTTTCGGAGATCATCCTTCTCACGCTCTTGTCTATCGGAAGTATTTCATGAATCGAGATTCGGCCTCTGTATCCGGTACCGTTACATTTTTTACAACCAACTTTATGCATTACCCTCTCATAAGGTCTTCCGAGAATAAGCTGCTCTTCCATTGTGGGAACGCCCCACTCGCCGCAGTCGGGACAGATCTTACGAACAAGTCTCTGTGCGATTATGCCGACAAGAGAATTGGCAAGCATATACGGTTCAATACCCATATCAATAAGTCGTGTAACCGAGGATGCGGCATCATTGGTATGGAGTGTGGAAAGAACCAGGTGTCCGGTGATAGCGGCTCTGACCGAGATCGAAGCGGTTTCGGCATCACGTGTTTCACCGAGCATTATAATATCGGGGTCCTGACGAAGCAAAGCTCTTAGGCCCGTTTCAAAAGTCAGTCCCGCGGTATTGTTAACCTGCATCTGATTGAGTTTCGGAAGGTTCTTTTCGACGGGGTCTTCAATAGTAGAAATATTGACCGCTCTCTGAGAAAGTTCCGAAAGAATCATGTAAAGTGTAGTTGATTTACCAGAACCTGTAGGTCCGGTAACATATATGATCCCGTTGGGAGAACGAAGCATTCCGCTTACGATCTGATAATTCTTCTCATTCATACCGAATGTTCCGGAATGATCGATGGTCGCGGCACTTGCCAAAAGTCTCAAAACCGCCTTTTCACCGTATACGGTCGGAATAACGGAAACTCTGACATTGACCGGGGTTCCTTCGATACTGGTTTTGAAATGTCCGTCCTGAGGAATCCTTCGCTCGGCAATGTCGAGATCGCCGAGGATCTTGATACGTGCTATCAGAGAATTGTGAATGTTTTTCTGCAGTGTCATGAAATCAACTATGACACCGTCCATTCTCATACGAACGGATGTATGTTTCTCGAAAGGCTCGACATGAATATCCGAAACATTTGAATTGTATGCACGAACGATCAGTGAATTCAAAAGGTTGATGATGGGAGTATCGTCATCGCCTTCCTCAACGTTAACTTCTATCTCCTCGGCTTCGGCAACATTCGATTTGGATGCCTTGTCGGCAGCCTTTTTGGCCGATACTTCCGAGTAATAATAATGAATGGCATTGTCGAGAGGCTGCTTTTCACAGAGCTCAATATGAAGATCCGTACCTGCGACCTGTCTGACATCCTCTATTCCGTAGAAATTAAGAGGATCGTTTGTCAGGATGAAAAGAACTCCGTCCTCATAATGATAAGCAAGTATGCCGTATTTTTCGGCCAGAGGATGGGGTATCATTTCCACCGCGTTGATATCAAATGTCAGATCGGATATATTTACAAGCCTGTACTGAAGTCTCTGTCCCAGAGCCTCAAGCATCTGATGTTCGGTGATATAACCGAGTTCGATGAGGGCACCACCCATTCGCACGCCTTCGTGGCTTTTCTGATATGCGATCGCTTCACCTATCTGTTCCTCGGTAACATATCCGAATTCCTTTAATACATCACCTATTCTGATATTCCTGTTAGTTTTTATATCCATTTGCTTCCCCTTTTGAAATCAGTCTTTTTCGCACATATAGATTTCCATTGTAACCGTAAGTGCGTCCATTTCAACCACTTCCAAATCACTGTCCGATGAATCGGATACATAAACACCTTCTTTAAGCTGTCTTGTACGGTATTTGCTCCATGCGAAAGAAGTGATCAAAATCTCTTTGTCAGAGTCCATAATCTCCTGAAGGAAATTCTCAAGATCGCTCTTTTTACCGCCCAGAGTCATCGTAACCTTAGCAGCATAAATATCGTTATTGGCTCCGACCATATCGGTATTGCCGAATACATCGACATATTCGTCAATCTTTTCTTCTTCGTCATCCTTATCTTTTTTCTTGCTGTCGGATTTGCCGGACATGTCCAGAAGATCTTCTTCAGATTCTTCCTGGGCATAAAGAGCCGCTCTTTCTTCTTCCCACTGCTGCTGTTGCACATAAAGATCCGAATATCTGTATGCTCTTCTTTGAGAAGGTGCTTCCGAAATGTTAATGCTTAAATTAAACGACTCAAGTTTGTGCTTAATGGCTTTTCCCGTCAGAAGCAGATCTATATCGGCTTCATTCAGAATGTCAAAGAATCTTTCCTTATTCTCCGCCATGCTTTCCTCGTATTCCTCGCACTGACTCTCAACAAATATAAGATTGGAAACCTTCTGCTCGTTAATCGATTGCTTGACTTCTTCTTTTTCAATCTCTTTTCCGAGTTTTGCAAATGCTTTAATCTGCGGATATATTCCCCAGTATCCGATTCCCACTATAACCACGAAAAGGAACATGAATAAAAGGAGGCGCTTGTCTCTGTTCGTTAAACTACTCTTCATTATTAACACCTTCCCTTCCGACGCTTTCCGCGAACGTACAGGTCACATTGATGCTCCACGTTCCGTCCTGATTGTAATTGTATCCGGTATATTTTACACTGTTGAAGATTTCCTGATCCTGAAGTCTGTAAATATACTGATTGATAAGTTCGACATCTTTGGAACTGGCCGTAACGTTTACCAGTCCGTTTTCGGCATCAAAACTTCCTATTTCGATATCTGCATACCCTTTTGCCGTATCAAAAAGAATCTTCTCGACTTTCTTGGTAAGAATCGGGTAAGTATAAATCGTGTTAAGAACATTTTCGATTGAATTTGCACGTGAAGCAAGAGTATCTCTTCTTGCCGAAGATGCATCAAACATCAAGGCCTGTGAAACGATCATCGGATCTTCGTTGTATTCGACCAGTCTGTTATATTTAATCTGCCTTGTCATTCTCAAACCGAATGCCGCAAGAAATATAATGAACATTATTCCGAGTGTCGCAGCTACCGCAAGTATGCTTCTTTTTAAATCTGCGTTGATTCCGCTCTTCTTTTCCTTCTTGCCAATATTCGCAAGGAAATTGCTTTCCTTACTTCCGTCCGTATAAAGACCGCAGAGTCCGTAGATTACCTGCTGCGCTCTGTGGTTTTTATCCGCATTGGGACCAAGACCCTGATTGACTATTGCCACCGTTGCATCGATTCCGTAGGCACTTACCAGATCGCCGTAATAAAGCACATCCAGTTTATCCGATCCGGCAATAAGTATCTTCTCTATTTTCTGTTCAATCTTATGAGCCTGAATAAACTGGTTCAGGTTACTCAAAGACCTTGCACAGTCATCGTAATACGCACCCGTTCCTACATCATTGAAACAACGTACGGTATTGTAATAATTAAACGAACCGTCAACCCAGAGAATATTGGTAACAAGATTGCCGTTCATTATCTGAAGGATAAAAGTCTTAAAATATCCGTTTACGGTTTTGTCCAAAAGGCTTAAGATACTTCCTTCAGCCGACACCAGACTCTTTAACGTAATTCCGGCATCTTTGAAAATATCCACATAATCTTTTATCAGCTCCTTCTCCGCCATTTCAACATAGAAATTACGCAGTTTCTTTCCCGCTTTTCCGGAGAGGCTGTTATAGCATACTACATATTCTTCACCGTCTTTTTCCATATCGGAAAGTTCACGGCTTAAATATTCTTTGGTTTTGGCAGGAGAAAGAACCGGAACTTCAAGGTTTCTTCCGTGAATCTTGTTTCCGCCAACAACGAGATGAACATCCGTTTTCGAAAGACGGTATCTGCTCCATGTTTCTTTCAGAAATTCGATAAAAGAGGATGTATCCGTAACAATACCGTTAATGATACTGCCTTCCGGTGCATCAAGAATATAGGAATCCTGATAGACTCCTTTTCTTCCTCTTGTACCGACCACGATCTGTACCTGCTGATTGTTCAGGTAAATACTGACACTCACTTTTTCTCCCCCTTTTTACATGGAAGTATTGGCAATTGACTGATAAGACCCGTAAATAGGCCATATAATCGCAATCATGATAAATCCGACGATAACCGCCATGACAACTATCATGACGGGTTCCAGCATGGCAACGAGTTTTTCGGTTGCAATCTCGGAATCGTAATCCATCTGATCCGCTATCGATACCAGCATGCTGTCGAGTTCACCGGTTTCCTCACCGACACTGATGGATGATGTAAGCTTTTTAACAAAACCGTCTATTCCGTCAATTCCGGCACTTAAAGTCTCACCGGCACGAACCCTGGCGATCATATTGTCAAACTGGCTTTCTATATATGAATTACCGATGGTTGTTTTAGCTATCTGAAGACAGGTGATGATAGGAATACCTGCCGCATAAAGACTTGAAAGTGTACGTGCAAATCTTGCGGTATAAATGATCTTACGAAGTTTTCCTATTTTGGGAAGGTGTATCTCCAGCCAGTCGAGTCCGTATTTGACTTTCGGGATCGAAGTAATGATCTTGAAAGCCATAAATCCCACAATACCAAGGAATATGAGTACGTACCATCTGTGTGCGACAAAATTGCTCATCCACATAAGTATTCTCGTCGGTAAGGGAAGCGTACCCATCTGAGCAAAAAGATCATCAAACTGCGGAAGAACAAATCCCATGATCACTATTACAACCAGTACTATAAGTACACCGAGAATTTTGGGATAAGTCATCGAAGACGAAATCTTCTGATTGAGTTTATACTCTTTACTGTAATAATCTGCCATATTGGCTGCCGTTGCATCAAGGTTTCCTGATGTTTCGGCTGAACGGATCATATTTATGAACAGAGGCGGAAATGTGTCTCCCTCTTCTTCAAGAGCATCGGAAAGCGGCATACCGGTTCGGACCAGTTTAAGGATATCGGCATAGATATCCCTTTCCTTCTGAGGAATGGACTCGTCATCGGATATGATCTTAAGCGCCCTGACGAGTGTAACGCCTGCTGCGAGAAGCTTGGACAGGTTTCTCGAAAAATCCGACAATCTGTCATACTTCATTCTCTTAAGACGTCTTTGCGCTGCTGCCATTTCCTTTGCTTCAACAAGTTTCAGACCATCCGATTTGAGTTTCTCGTGAAGTTCGTTCTCACTGGCCGCATTAGCCTGTCCCGCTATTATCTTTCCTTCATTGTCTTGGGCTTTGTATTTAAAATTAGCCATCTGACCGTTCCTTTTTATTTTACATATTTCTATTCAGATCACGTCTGTTTATAACCGACGCGATTATAATATCCTATCTATTGATCCGTATCACAAAAATCCTTGCGATTATACCATATTTTGCCGTTTTTCTCAATATACGGCACATATATGACTATATGTATTATTCCTGTCTTCAGTCCGCAAACTGATAGATTGGCATCATGTATTTGACTTCCCAGTCAAGCTCGTCTCCGTCTTTCGAAAAGAATACATAATAATTTCCGTTGACGTACTGCATACCCGTGACGCAATGTTCTCTATTATCATAGGATACAATCCTGAAAGTTCCCTCGTTGTCCACAAGTTCATGCACTCTTCTTTCGACACCCTCCGACATTCCGTTAACTTTGGAAGGATCGTAAATGTTTTTTCCCTTAGAATAATACTCTATCTCTGCAGTCGAAAGGGCAAGATAAACGTTCTTTGCATCTCTTAACGCGTGTTTTGCAAGGATGCGCGTTCTGAAAAAAAAGAACGCGGAAATCACGACAATAAGTACAGTCAGCACGATCAGAAGTATTCTGATAATGCTCGCAATATTTATTAAATTGTGCTGTTCATTCTTTGACATGACTTTTACCTGCTATTTTTGAACTATTACACAGTTTTCTGGATAGTTATAAAGCTTAACATATCTGCAAATGCTGAAACTTCCGTATTTGTTACTGTTTATCTGCATATATACGGCAATGACATTGGAATTGTAATCGGAAATATCCGTATCGGAAATTCCGTACAAAGATGCAAGACCGACGTTCTTGGCCGAATCCGCAGGAGCAAACTCAAGCGATTCTATTTCATAGCCGTTATATATGTTCTTGTCGAAATTCCAGTACAGCTCTTTTCTGTCATTCGCACCCGTGCTGTCCGTTTCATCGGTTATGGGATAATAATATATTTTCAGGATCCCGTCCGAGGCGAAAATCCCGACTTTGGTATTCGTTCTGTCATACAAAACGATCGCATCGCCGTCAATCGTTTTAGGATAACCGATCTCCGTCTTATAGTCGCTTCCCGAAATAATGTACGGATCCGAAGACGAATCTTTTTCGTTATACTGCGCTCCGGATATTTCGGATGCGATCTTATTGACAACGATATCTCCGACCTGACGGGCGTAATTCTCTCCCCTGACACGGTAATACAGCATTGTCACATTTGAAATGATAACAACGGATGCCGAGAGAAAGATTGCAAGCAGCGTGAAACTGACGACCATTTCCAGAATCGTCGTTCCCTTGTCTTTTCTTTTTATTCGGTTGTTTAAAAAGAATGTTTTTTCCATCTTTTTGCCCGTATCATCAGTTATTTGATTCATATTCGAAATTGACCACTTTGGGAACTATTCCGCTGCTGTCCTTGCATACATATGAAGTAAGGTCTGTCCCGGTGAGTTCTATTTCAGAATTCTTCATTGCAGGGTCTCCGGTAAATGTCGAATCATCGAGCCTGATCACCAGCGAAAGTGCCGCATGTTCGCATTCGGTTCCGTTTACGTCCACCTTACCGCCGAAACCTCTGACGTAAAATTTCTTCTCTATGAACGAAGAATCGATCTTATCATCCTTTTTGTAGATCTCCCGATAAAATCTCTGCTGAAGTCTGCTCGTATCCACGCTCTTCATATATAATTCGGTTGAGAAAACAACGATACTGTAAAGAGCCGCAAGCACAATAACGAGCACGGTAAAAGAAACCAGAGTTTCCACCATGGTCGAAGCTTTATTGTGTTTAAACAATCGGGGTATTATTTTCTTCCTTCGTATTTCCATATCCATTTCTCTTTCAGTTCACCGTTTATCGGAGCATTTGAATCGTATTTAATGCCTGCATAATGTCCGGCCACATCTATCCTGGCGTTACCGAAAACATTATTTCCCAGATATATCATTTCCGACTGGGTATTGGTATTTTTAACACTCAGTCTGTAAATATCTTCCGTTTCGTATACCTGACCACCCGTTAACGCTTTTATCACTATATGAAGCTTTATTCCCTTTGGATTCCCGTCCGAATTAAGAGCATCAAACAGTTTCTGCTCGGGAGTGATTCCGGACGCCTCATTCTTGCTGCTTGGAAGAGTCCAGTACATGCATACCGTCATTTCTGCGGGAAATCCGTCTATATGCGAATTCTTGTCCACGTCAAAATATCTGAATGCCTGTTCTTCCCCGTGTTTTCCTGTAGTGTCGTTCTCGTCGTAATACGGCCAGTCTTCCCATCCGTCAAAATTCATATATTCGGTCTGCTTCGGAGGATAAGCCACATTCGTTCGAAGATACTTCCAGAAATTGCTCTTTGAGGAAGCATTCTCATCGGTAAGTTCATCTCTCAGTGCCTGACTTAATGTATTTACCGCCTCTGCGTTTCTCGCACTTGAAATATTCTTGTTCTGAGAAGCGTAAAGATTGTAAGACACCAGGATCAGTGAAAAAACAAACACAACGAGGATTGCCATGATTATTATGGTCATGACCATGGCAGCGCCTTTATTATTCAGTTTGGATCTTTTTGATCTGTCCAAATAACCGTCCTCTTTTCATCAAAATCCACTGCATTTTTCTTTGCAAAATCATCTGTATCGATATCATCGGGTTCATCGTCGTCGTCATCATCGTCAATAATAAACTCCGGCAGGCTTGTGTAGTCTATTTCCGAATTGTTCACAAAACCGACGACTATAGTGTCACCGTCAAGTCTGTCCTTATCGGGATATGAACTCTCATTTGCAACCATATTTACAAACTGAATGTCAAGGCTTCTTTCCGAATCGCCCCATGCTCCCGCGATCAGAGGATACTCATCTAATCCTGATATTCCCGCATTAAAGAAATAATCCCATCTCTTAAAAACAAGATCGTATTTCGCACCGTTATTTCTTATATATAACTGCGTCGGCCAGTGACTTGAATCCTGTGCTCCCGATGTAATTATATCACTCTTCGGAATCAGATTGTCGGCTTCCACATCACCCGAATGATCACCGAAAACATAGAAGTTTCTCGCCTTCGAACCGCAATTGGGTGCCAACGGGATTCTGCCGTCATTTTCGTTAAGACCACCCGCTTCGAGACAACGTGTCATACCGATCAGGCCGGAAGCATCATCACATGTGATTCCGCATTTTAATCCCGCACCCGAAACTGTTCCGTAATTTCTGCAAAGTGCAAACTGTCCGAGTCCGCCGGTAGTTACCGCGATTCCCGAAGAGAAGCAGGCGGAAGTATCGGCTGTTGTGGCCGTAACTGTTCCGGAGTTCACACAATCATTATAGTTAAGTACATAAATTCCGTTCGTTTCATCTTTTATATCGTTTTCGGAAACATTAGCTTCTGCGGATATTCCCGCTGCCTTATTTGTTCCGGTAATATTACCGTAATTATCACAGTATTCCATCACGGATCTTCCGCCTGTACTGCCGGCTATTCCGGCCGCGTTTACCGCGTTGGCGGCATTTATGTCCATGAAATTATAGCATCTCGACAATGTTCCCTGTGTTTTTTCTCTTCCGTTTTGTCCGGTTATGCTTCCGACATTCTGGTTGGTTCCGCCGAAGAATCTGCAGACTTCCGTCTGACCGTTATTATATTTGCAGATGCAGATATCTCTTATGATTCCTTCATTAAGTCCCGATACAAGTCCTGCATTCGTGATGCCCGTAACATTCAATGTCACATTTGTTCCATAAGGAATCGCATTCGGCTGACCGTTTGCATCCGTTCCCGCAAGAGCATATCTTATATTGGAATTACGATTGGCGTCATCCTTGAGCAAAGCATCCATGGTGCTGTTATATATCGTCCCCTTGGAAGTATTCACTCCGGCAATACTTCCTGCGTAACGGGCCGAAGTAATGCTGGCACTTGCTATCTTTCCTGCGTTTTTCAGATCCAGCGCGACTTCATTGGATCCGATAAGGAATCCTATGGCACCGTTTGCGGAATCGATCACCGACATATTCACATTATGTCCTGTTTCCGCCGATGCATCCACGTTGTATCCGTTTCCGTCCGAAGCGACAAGAAGAAGTGTGCCTCTGTTAACACCCATGTAACCGCCGAGGATATTTCTTCCCCTTACAGTTGTTCCGGCAAATGTCGAATCGGCGGTTATACTGCCCGTATTTGCATTAAGTCCTACAAGACCGCCCGTATAAATATTTTCCGTATTGTATGCGTTATTGTCATACCAGTCCATCGAATTGATCGTACATGAATTCACGGTACCGGCATTCACTTCAGCTATCTGACCGAGATAATAAGCTTTCGAATAGATTGAACCCGCAAACGAAGCATTGCTTATAACCACACTCTTGGGGATATATCCGACAATTCCTCCGGCATGGGAATACATCTCACCATCCATTCCTAGTCTGTCACTTACTTCAAGTCTGACATTGGATATCGTGTTATTATACATATTAAATGTAGTCTGTGTGTTGCCGGAAATATATCCGAACACACCGCCTGCTCCGAAAGCAGCCTTTACCACACTGTTGGCGGGAATACTGTTCTGATGAAGATTCTGAGTATCCCTCGAAGAATAAACATTGTAAAGAGCACCGTTCGCATTTTCGGCATTCTTTATGATCCAGTATCTGTCGTTTATGCTTCTGTTCTTCAGATTGTCCGCCAGAGAAATGAGTCTTGAGTCAAGGTTGACCAGACCTTTTCTTTCCCAGTCGTTCATGTTCATATTGTAAAGACCTGCATAACCGCCAGAATAAACGGTCGAATTAATGACATTTCCTCTGTCAATGACATTGATCGAATTGAGCATGATCGTGCCGGTTCTGCCGATTGCTCCCATTATTCCTCCGGCAAAATTATCTGCATTTACCGTGACGTTTGTAATCGAACAGTTCGATACGCTTGCATTCGAATACATTCCGACAAATCCGCCTACATAAGCGGAACCGTTAACCGTAACCGATGCGGTCGGTTCGATTTTAATATTGCTTATGGATCCGATAGAACTTCTGTTTCCTTCGGGATTTAATGTATAACCGACAACCCCGCCTACTGCATAATGACCGTAAACATCATAATGTGCGGTCTGTTTTTCCTTACAGTAAAGCTTAACATTATTTACTCCTGCATATCCGCCGACCATATTTCTTCCGACAATAAGTGTATTTCTTAAAATACAATTGTTTACGGTTGCACTTATATTCTGGTTTCCTCCGCTGCCTCCGACTGCGCCGCCGACAACGTCATCACCGAATACGATGGCATCGATCACACTGTTTTCACCGGATTTGTTGATGTTGGAATCACCGAGTACTATTCCTGCTATTCCGCCGACGGCATTACCGCCGTAATACGAATTGTTATGGACATTCAGTATATTGGCATATGAAAGATTGTCAATTCCGCCTATCAGTTCGGCTACGTATGCTCTGTTGCTCTGGATATTGTCGACATTGCTCATTCCGAGTCTGGAGATACCGACAATTCCTCCGATACCCGAATCATGTTCATCAGTCAGATTTTCCTGCCATGACTGATTACCGGTACCATAATAAATCTTGTTGATATTTGCATCCTGTTTGCCCATAAGATCTGATGCATCATTGACGGTTTTTCTCTTTATTCCGAGAACCGCACCGACATTAAGTATACCGTCTATATAGCCCTTGCCGATGGTCTTATCAACCTGTGAGGGCTGTGATCCTTCATTGTTTATGGGATGGCGGTATGAAATATTTTCCTGTTTGCAGCATCCGATTCCGTTGCCGCCCGAAAATCCGCCGACATACATTACACCGATAACATTATTATTATTGACGATATTATATCTGTTATTGATTTTTGCAGATCTGACCATGATCTTGGAGAAATCGAAGCATCCGAACAGACCGCCGACATAATTTCTTCCAAATACAAAAGATTTGCCCTGCCATGATGCATCATCGCCGGAAATATCGTTTCCGCAGGAATCAATATTGGTGAATCTGCAGTAGCCGATAAGTCCACCGACATAAAAATCATGACGGATCATATCATATATATGACCGGGAGTCATTGTGGTTCCTGCCTTGGATACCAGAACATTAAGTCCTTCACCTGCACTTCCGGTATTGGGATACAGTCTGTATGCATTGCAGTTTTTGAGCGTAAGTTTTATATTGTCCTGATTTGCGTTATTTGACCAGTTACTTGTATATCCGGTTCCGACCTGTCTGCAGTCGTAATAAACACCGTCAATGGTGGTACCCGCAATTCCGCCGATATTGGAGCACTGATGTAGGTAGTTGGACATATCGCACTCTCTCTTTTCGGTACCGCGATCGTTGTTTGAATTCTCAATCTTCTGACATTCTACGGTGTTCTCGTAAAGACTGATGACATTTTCATAAACAAGGTCGTCTCCGCATACTTCACCGCGGTTTTGACAGTTTTCAATAAGAAGTTCATTGACTCTTTTAACCATTTTTCCTGTCATCGAAACAGATGAGGAAGCAATGTATTTTCCGTTATCGTCAAATCGTCCGTAAATATCGTATCCGTCATTGTAAAAAATTCTTCTGAAATAATAATTCTGGTAATCCTTTGTAACGTTCCCTGACGCAATTGAAGGATTCTGAACGAAATCACGAATCAGATAGGCTCTTCCCACTATTCCGCCGATGTTTTCCATTCCGGTGATTTTTCCGTAATTGCTTAAACCGAAAAGTGTGATCTTGTCATCAGAAAGGATCGTCCAGGATTCCCTTCCGAGGATTCCTCCGACATCGGTTCTTCCGTTTACCTTTGTGGATGTCTCTTCATTTGTATTTTCATTGGCTCTCGTATCGGCATTTCCTAGGTCGCTGACATTTCTTAAGCAAAGATTATTCATGTTGCCGAGATTGTTTCCGACAAAACCTCCGACCATATTGGTGAACACTATGATCGCATTGCCTTCAGCATCATTACCGAGTTTTTCCATTCCGATCACACGATGTCTGTTGAGTTCGAGATTGCTTACGCTGCCGGAATTTTCCGCAAAAAGACCGAGAGGATAGAGTCCCCTCATAACTTTCTCGTATGACGGATGTTTTTCTTTATGAGTCGCAGTAACATAATTGTTCAGAGTAGTCCAATTAATCTGATTGGTTTGAGAAGATATGTTTTCATACTTATTGAAATCGGATACATTATTTGTGTTCCATTCTTCTCTCGAGTCCTTACCGTATACTCCGTATGCCATATTTGCGGAAAATGAAATATGAAGATTGCTGATGGCCGTATATTTTCTGTTGGTATCGCTCACCTGCACACCCGTAAATTCATCATTGATTCCAAGCGATCTGAATCCCGGGAAATCATATTTCGTAATATCATTATTCGGGAAGGATTTATTGATAAAATTATCCATACCGTCATAATTGATTCCGGAAACTTTTCCGACCGAATATGAATTAAGGAAGAAACCGTTTCCGGAAAACTCTGCCCAGTCTATATCCTTTGTAACGGCAAAGATACGAGGAGAATTGTCATTTTTATAATCGATTTCAAATCTTACATTGTATAAATGTCTTCCGTTTTCTATTTCATATTTAACCTTGGATACGTTATTCTCGCTGACCAAATTTGCGTTCGCAAACACAGGGTTTGCACACTTCTCGGTGTAAACGGAATTTTCGGATGAACCGCTTTCAAGCACACATCCGATCTTGAGAATCTTTGATTTGTCCAGATCAAATCCGAAACGGTAGAAACTGTATGTATTTATCAGACTCGGTTCGGGTTTGTTTTTGTCTTCGCAAAGATATGACTGAGCCTGAACGTCTGCGGCATCAAGAACAAGTACCACTTCCTTTTTGCCGGGATCACTCGCACAGTCTCTTACAAATACGGGGATTTCCGTAGTAAACGAACTCTTGCTTTGATCGAGATTGGGGTAAAAACTTTTGACATTCAGATCATCGGGATCGAGATTTTTGAAATAGTCAGAAGTAAAATAACCCTCATAAAATGTAACTTTAGCCTTGGCAGGATTCGAAAATGCCTGATTTAAAGTCTGGTTATTGTTCTTTACCGAAAGGTTTTCGGTACTCGAAAGATCGAGATTGATAGTCATAAGAGGCGAATCTTCGTCCGGAAGTTCGTCGTCAAGCGCAGGACAAACATCTATCACATATTTATCGATATTCTCGAATTTTTCTTCTTTGATAACAAGATTGAAAGTTTCGGGATTCTGCAGATCAAAATACATTTCTCCGAGGATCTTTTTGTCACGTCCCTTTGTCGGTATCGAAAGGCTCTCTGCCGCATAGTAACCGATAAAAAGATCTCTTCTGGTATCTTCGGTTCTGTCAAGCATGGCAGTAATATCACCGCTTATATCCGAAGCATAGCCGAATTCCTTTACCCTGTCGCTGTAACAAACCGAGAACACCTGTCTGGCTTCGGGTGAAAATTCAACCCAGATTGCACCGTTTAAAACTGACTTGTCCGAAATATAGGGCGTGATCAGATCAAATAACAGTTTTGTTCCGTTCTCGTCACCGAGTGTTTTGTTCAGGTACTTGTCATAATCGTTTTTGTTCGCGCTGAGACGATATATGCTTCCCTGATATTTTTTCTTTTCGTTGGTATCGGTAAGATTAAGGGGTGTATTGGCCCAGACAGGAGTTCCGTCGGTATCGTCGGGTTCCCATACATAGAAACTGTCGACATCGTATTCAATCCTGTTTCCAGATATTCCGGCAAAATACTTCTTATCCGTAATGTCGGCTACCAGAAGCTGCTGCTTGCCGTTTATATCTTTTACCGATTTGACGGTTTTGGTAACCTGCGAGTCAAAAGCATCCGTGGCATCCAGTTCGGTAAACTGATTCTGTACGGAATAAAAGATGGTCTCGGCAGCGGTATTCTCTTTTTTATATCTGCTCCAGTCCTGCCATGTAAGTATTCCGCCCACTCCGAGAGAAATAAAGATCATCATGAGAACAAGCACGACAATAAGCTCCACAAGAGTGAAGCCTTTAAGTGTATTAAATTTTTTTTTCTTTAATACATTCATATTCGTGTATCCCTGAAAAATTAAGTTTTTTTAATAAATTATATTTTGGGGTGCATTTATCACCCAAGTGCATTATCTATGAATAATTCTTTACTGCTTTTGGGTAAAATATCCCGGATTTTCCTCTCCGCCGTCTATATGAGCATATTTCGAAGAAGCCGCATCGCTCATGTTTGCATAAGCCGTATTCTTTTCTCCCTTCAGCTTTTTGCAATCCTTGAACATATCACCGACAGATGTATTGGTAATAACAAAACTGTCTGAAACATAGATCGTGGTAAGATTTGAGCAGTTATTAAACATTTCATTGATATTTCCGCCTACATTTCTTGTATTCCATCCGCTCAGATCAAGTTCTGTCAGGGAAGTACAGTTTTTAAACGTCCATTTCATAAATGTAAGTTTGTCTGATAACCGAAGGAATCCCATATCCTGATTAAGACTCTTACAGTTTTCGAATGTGGCCTGCATTGTCGTAACGCTCTTAAGATCCCAGACCTCGTCGGCTCCCACTGTTATGCTCGTAAGTGAACTGTCACCCTGGAAAGTCTTAACCATCGATGTTACTTTGGTAAGATTGTTACCGTTACCCCAGCCCGTGAGATTAAGTTCAGTCAGCGAACTGCATGCAGCGAATGCAAAATCAAGATTCTTCACTTCGGAAAGATTCCAGTTTTCGACATTAAGTTTATTTAAATTGCCGCAGCCGTTAAATGCATTTTTCAGAGTAGTTATTCCGCCGGTAAAAGTCCATCCCGACATATCAACGTTCTTTAGCGAATTCTTTTTAAGGACTGTGAACGCAGACTCGGCAGTCATCGAGTTGTTAACCGTCCAATTTGAAGCATCCAGATTTACTACCGAAGGAGAAGAACTGACTAAAGTAATGAATTCATTCCTGTCTTTAACCTTCCATCCGGGTACATTTATATCTGTAAGCGAATTGCATCCGGCAAAAATATTTGAGGAAATACCATTGTTGTTGCCTGCTTTTACCGAAAGGTTCTTTATGGTTATCTCGCTTAAGCCGGAACAGCCTCTGAATGTTTCACTTAAACTCGTAATATCAGTGAAGCTGCAGTTATCGTCAAACGTTATACTTGTCAGATTGCTGCATCCGTAAAACATTTTGTTCATTTTGGATGAATTAATGATGCAGTTTTCAAATGAAATACCCGTCAGATTGCCGGAACATCCGGTAAACATCTGGTTAAGTTCCGATCCGTTAACAAAACTGCAGCCGCTAATCGTCAGTTCTGTCGCGTTCGGATTATATCCGTAAAACATTCCCGTCGGCTTTTCGTTATCAAAAACGCAGCCCGAAAAATTGATTACCGATGCATTTGAGCAGCCCTCAAACATATTCGTAACTGTAGCTTTGTTGAACAGACAGCCCGACAGATTAATATTTGAAAGATCTGCGTTATTCGAGAATATGCGGGTCAAATTTATATTTTTAAATCTCATTCCCGACATATCGATATCGGTCAGTCCGCATCCGGCAAACATTTCAGTCATATTGGTGCATTTGTCGGCATAGAACATATTTCCGAATTCAACCGATCTGAGACCGGCGTCACCTGAGAACAACTTATTGAACTTCGTGACTTTGGTAACATCGAATCCGCTGAAATCGAATGAATCCAGACTGACATTTGCGAGCATTGAACTGCTGTCTTCGGGGAAATATGCCACATCGGCATCGGTCCACCAGTGTATCTCTTCGAAATTATCTCCTTCGCGCCATGCAAAGATATAATAATATGTATTTTTGTTTCCTTTTGTATCCTTTATACTCGTAAAGTCTTTTTTGTTTTCATACTGAAGTTCGGCTATCGAATATTTGGATGTCGGCTCATGAACTATCTTAGAAGCGTGGTATGAGAACATTCCGGAGAATTTGTCTTTTGCAACATAAACTTCCCTGAATTTTCCGGTAAAATATCCTCTTTCGCCTTCCCATCCGTCAACATTCGCATATTTGAGCGTATCGAAATTCTCCGAATCCGAGATCTGACAATCTTCTATCTTCGTTCCTCTTCCGCCTGTCAAAAGAGTATTGTTATCAAAAACATTCTGAGATTCGTTTGACGAAGCGATCACAAATCTCGGTGAAGCCCATATGGTCTTAAGCAATGTGGTATCCGCAAACATATTGTCAAAACGCGAAACACCGGCTGTTTCAAATGATGAGAGATCCAGTGTCTCAAGTTCCGTGTTTCCGGCAAACATTCCGCTCATGTTCTTAACGTTTACGGTCCTGAATTTGTCGATCCCGTTGATGGTTTTAAGTTCGCTGCAGCCGTAAAACAGATTACTCATATCGGTAACACGGGAAGTGTCAAACGTGGAGCCAAAACCGATAGTCTCAAGGCTCATCGTACCCGATGAATATCCGTCCATTGAGAACATGGATTTCATACTCGTAACATTACTTGTGAAGAATCTGTCAAGATTTATTTCCGACAGATTGCAGCATCCCGCAAAAGCAAAATCAAGATTTGTCAGTTTGCCCGATGTGATGATCTTTTCCGAAGCCAGTGTATTAAGATTCACGCATCCTTTGAAAGCGGAATTCATTGTTGTGCAGGATGAAAGATTCCAGCCGCTTCCCACGTTAACGGATTCGATACTTGAAAGCCCTTCGAAGGTGCTTTCCATCGTCGAAACCTTCTCCATCGTCCATCCGGTAAAATCGAGGGATTTGAGGTTTGTGCAGTTTTTGAACGTATTCTTAAGATTTGTCAGTGAAGGTGTTGTACCGCCCGGAAGGATTATTTCTTCGGCACCGCAGTTTTCAAACATGCTTTCAAGATTGGAAGCTTTGGACATATCAAATGCTGAAATGTCTATGGTTTCACCGCTGCCGGAATTGCCCGTATTTTTCTTGAACATATTCGAAAAATCAGAAACGCCGGAAGTGTTGAATTCCGATGAAAATGCTATCATTCCGTAGTTGCTTAAAAGATCGCATCCTTCAAACATGGAATTAAGTGCTAATATATTTCCTTTCAGCCCGCTTACATCCGCGTATGTCAGAACGGGACAGTTCTTAAACATACCGCCAACGTCGGTTAAAATACCTTCCGTTCCGGTAGTATCGTTCGTTCCGACTGTTATGCCGGAAACGGTTTCGAGATTCGGACATCCCGCGAACATTTCCTTCATCGTTCTCGTTTCCGAGAAATCAAATCCTGTGAAGTCTGCATTTCTTATGTTTCTTCCGGCACAAAGACCGCTGCAGTCTTCGGGCATGCACACTTTGAGCGCATTGCTCGTCCACTTCAAAACACTGCCTTCAAGCCATGCATAAGCATATCCGTCCGGATTTCTTCCGTCATCGATCTTGACAGCACCCGAAGGGATACCTGCTTCACCCTGCGAAGGAACCTTCTGGATATTAACTATACCATAACTTCCGAGAGCATTTCCGAATGCGTCTCTCGAGATATATACTTTATCCACTTCGGGGATCTCGCCGTTATCTTCAAGAACAAGATTAAATTCAAAATGATTGGAAACGTTAGCATTGGCATCTATAAAGACTTTCATAAGATCCGCACTTGCTATTTCCTGTCCGTCTTTGGCGTTCCTCCATGTCTTGAATGAGAATCTGTTTCCCACGAAATGAAGTTCGTAAGCCGTTTCATCCTGAACATAGACGTCTTTCGCGCCTTTGACTTCCCATGTTGATTTCCATTCGTTGTTTTCCTTCCAGAAAAGAACTCTGACGGATTCGAGACCGGTATCGTACTCTTTTTCTTCACGTGAAAAATAAACTTTGTCTTTTGCAAATGCGTTGGTCACATAGTCCAGATGCAGAACAACAACTTTTATATCGTCTTCGCTTATATCGTCTTCGTCCTCGGGATCGTCATCATCGATAAATCCGCTGTCATCGGAATAGGGCCACATATACAATGCTTTGGAATTATCCTGTGCGGCATCGCTCTTGGCATCATCCCATGATTTGCTGGCCATCTTTACCCATTCTTCGCCGTCATAAAAGAAAAACTGTCCGTTCTCGCCGTAAAGAGCTTTATCGACCGTATAGGAAGCTATATTTTCGGGTATCGCTTTTGTCCTGCCCGCAAAAAGCTGAGCTTCGGTCCAGACCATAAAAGACGTATCTTCCGAAACACCTGCCAGTATTCTTGCTTTTTTTCTTTTATCTGCGGTAAGTGAACTGCTTGCGTCCGAATACAGATCCGAAAGTGCCGTACGGGTTGCGGCAAGACTCTTGGATGCATTGGCTTTATGCTCTTTTTCTTTGCCCGCATCTATGAAATAAAGGAAAGTGGGAACTGCGATCGAAGCCAGAATGGTAATAATCAAAAGCACAACAATAAGCTCCACCAGAGTGAAGCCTTTTTGGGAATTATTCTTTTGAGTATACTTTTCAATCATTTTCACATATTTTTTATCGGTATACCGTTCCCCGTTGTTTATAGCAAACTACATTATTATAATGCATTTTCATGTATTTTTGTTCATATTCCGTGCATTTTTCCCTATTTTATTTGATTTGTCCATTATATGACATGTTTTAGGCGCTGTTTATTCATACACAAAAAAACGCGCCCTTTCGGACGCGCCTTTTTTATGTCAGCCTTCGATCATTATTGTCTTCTTTTCGGGAACGGCTTTTTCTTTCTTGGGAACGATAAGGCTGAGTACACCGTGTTTGAAGGATGCTTTAACATCTTCCTCGTTAATTGCATCGCCTACATAGAAGCTACGCTGCATTGCTCCGGAATATCTTTCCTGTCTTATCATCCTGCCCTTTTTATCGGTCTTTTCGTTATCGATACCTTTTGAAGCACTTACTGTCAGATATCCGTTGTTAAGGCCAAGGTTAATATCTTCTTTTTCAAAACCCGGAAGATCAATATCAATCTCATAGCCTTCATCTGTTTCTCTGACATCGGTCTTCATAAGTCTGTCCGCATGTCTGCCGTAGAGCTTACGCTCAGCTTTGTTCAAATTACCGAATTCCGGGAAATTAAACCAATCATCAAATAAATCTTCTCCAAAAATGCTGGGTGCTAACATAATCATTACCTCCTTTGTATCACAACGTCCAATTTACTTAACATTGGGACAAGGATCCGATCATGGAAACCACCTGTTTCCGGTCTCTCTGTTCCTTTGTTGATTATGTTATATCACTTCTGTTGGCACTCGTCAAGTGTGAGTGCTAATAATTCTTATTTTTGGTAAAATTGTACATTTTTATACCGCATATTTGGTGATTTTGCAGTATCAAAGCCGTATTATATTTTGAATTCTCAAAAATTTCCCCGACAATCCTCCGATGTCACAAATGCAAAAAATACGGGATATTTGATATTTTTATTCTCTTAATCCTTTATAATGTCGGGATCGAAAAGACAAACAGAAGAATATTTCTGACAATAAAATTGACTGCCATCAGTCCCAGTCCGATAACCATGAGTACAAAGGGATTAAGTTTTTTGAAACAGATCTTATTGTGTCTGAAAAGAAAAGAATTGACCGTAAACAGAATGTATGCAAAAAAAGCATAGGGAACAAACGGATGAAAACAGATGCTTTTGAAGAGTCTGAGATGTACAAGATGATTGAATGCTCTTGTTCCGCCGCATCCGATACAGTAGAGTCCCGTCATTTTTTTGAAAACGCATCCGTCTCCCAGATTTGTCACTTTGTCTCCCCAGATAAAAAAAACAATGACAGCCAGGATCATAAACGGTAGCATGCACAAACAGATTCTGTAAATCAGCAGGTGTTCGTGATCCATCTCTTTTAAATTTTTCTTCTTGCAGTAATCGTTTAATTTGGACATGTCTTTTTCCGATATCGTGCTATAATATATCCGTAACTGATGGAATCGCCCACATACTGATTACGGAAGTTTTTATCGAGATATTTGTGCATTGCCGATTTCTCAGATCTATAATACTCGGAGGTTTTTTATGTGGATTGCCGACAATTGGAAAGATTATGAAGTTATCTCCACTTCGGATGGGGAAAAACTGGAACGCTGGGGCGATTATCTATTGGTTCGTCCGGATCCCCAGGTTATCTGGAATACTCCCAAAAAACATTCCGGCTGGAAAAAATTCAACGGCCACTATCATCGAAGCAGCAAAGGCGGCGGTGAATGGGAATTTAAGAATCTTCCAGAGGAATGGAGCATTAATTACAGATCGCTCACATTTAATCTCAAGCCCTTTGCTTTCAAGCATACGGGTCTTTTTCCGGAGCAGGCTGTCAACTGGGACTGGTTCTCAGAGATCATCCGAAACAAAAAAGCATCCAATCCCGATAAATCTTTTAAAGTTCTGAACCTTTTCGCATACACGGGAGGTGCAACGCTTTCGGCTGCTGCCGCAGGTGCTTCCGTAACTCATGTCGATGCATCAAAAGGTATGGTTCAATGGGCAAAAGAAAACGCCCTCACAAGCGATCTCGGGGACGCTCCCGTCAGATGGCTGGTGGACGACTGTGTCAAATTCGTTGAAAGAGAGATCCGACGCGGCAATAAATATGACGGCATCATTATGGACCCTCCCTCATACGGCAGAGGTCCCAAGGGAGAAATATGGAAAATCGAGGAAAGTATTTTCCCTTTTATAGAACTTACAAGCAGTCTCTTAAGCGATGATGCTTCTTTCTTTTTGATCAATTCCTATACAACCGGTCTTCAGCCCGCAGTGCTCACATATATGCTGAATACCTGCATAAAAAGCAGATTCGGCGGCAATGTTGTTTCCGATGAGATCGGACTTCCGGTTTCCGAAAACGGACTCGTACTGCCCTGCGGAGCCAGCGGAAGATGGACCCGTTAATCTTTTATCTCGCCGTATATATTGCAATATAATCTATTCTGACCTTCAGTTCGTATTCATTTGCGTTCATATATTCCGAAAGACAGATCTCCTTGTCGGATGATCCGCCGTCAAGATTGAATATATCCTCGCAGACATTTTCGTTTATGAATATCACCGGAGGTTTTTCGAGCTGTTCTATATCTTTTCTGAAATCCTCATACGAAAACGAACCGAGATCCGGCCATGTGTGTGAAATGGCACACGGCATTTTTAAAATGTACTCAAGTCCGGGGATCTCACCGTAGAATATCGCTTCTTTTCCGGCGAGTCCGTGATTTTTGACATATGCCGAAAGTTCTTCTATAAGTGCCGCTCTGTCGGGATTTGTGTGCATGTATTTAAGCACTTCGTTGTTGCTTACGCTCGTATGGTTGTCGTAAGGAAATCCCGTATCCCTGAAGATGAATACGATACCGAAAAGTGAGCAGTGAACAAATACGCTTATCAAAAGAAGTGCTACCGTAATACGGCTTGCAACCATTGTATTTTTCGCTTCAAGATCAAGCAGTTCGTAGAAATTCCTTCCCTTAAACATTTCGTTCCACCACATGAATATGACCGCAGGTGCCACAATGAACAGGTTGTTGATGGAAGGATACAGTGCATTGTTGCTTCCAAGCGGTGTGATCCACATCACGACCAGTACTGCCATTGCTATCAGTTTTAATTCTTTGGGATTTCTCTTTCTTAGAATCGTCCATACCGTAACGATATTTCCCAGGATAAAGAAGATCACCATCCAGAAATACATGGATGAATAATCGGAATATCTTACCGTATAAACATGATTTCTGTATGCCCAGAAAAGAAACAGTCCGTACAGAACAAACTGTGCCACAACCGTGATTATTCTGGCATAATGTCTTTTCATTAGAGCGCTCACCGCAAAACAGATAACCGTTATTCCGATGAGGAAGATAAAACTCTTGTAATACGTCGCATATGCCCTGATTATCGTCAGAACCATCTGCGTGGGTTTGTATCCGGTATTGTCTCCCGTCATTGAAAAAAGTGAAACGACCATGGCAGGAATCGACGAAAAACCGTAATTCAGTCCTATAACCAGGATATTAAGCGATATTCCGGCCAGAAATCCGCCGATGCAGATCATTGTATCCAGTACTCCGTTGACGAATTTTTTCCTGTCAACCCTTGTATTGAGCCATACAACCAGGATAAGAGCTATTTCGGTTATATTCGGAAATCTGACAAATACATTGAATGCCAGAATGGCTCCCGCAACGGCAAGTCCCCATTTGCAGTCCTTCGAAAGCGATGTGACAAGAACAACTATAGCCGCCGTAAACAAAAGATATGTCAGGTAATTGTAAAGGATCGTTGTGGGGCACCAGAACATGGCTATTGCAAGAAGCTCCCCGATAAATACCATTACCCTCGGGATATATTTTTTCAAAAACAGATACGAGATCACAATTCCCGAAACGGGAACAAGAGTGGTATAGAATTTCATTCCGATCCACAAAGAACCGAAAGGAAGTTTGGTAAATCCTTTTCCAAGCATATTGGCCCAGAACGTGGCTATCGTCCACGTAAGATTCATGCGGTCCAGATTCTCGTAGTTGCCGAGACTGTACGCCGTATCTGAAAATTCAACACCGAAAGCAAGATGCAAAAACGGCAGTAAAACAAGAACCGCAAGAAAAATGCAGTCCCATACGACCGAACCCTTTTTTTCGGATTTATCCGTTTTATTCGTTTTTACGGTGTTTGTATTATCCATTATTATCCGATGATTTCTTTCCGACTTTCTCACGAATCACATACTGGGGCGAATTGTTCATGCATATATAGATACGTCCTATATACTCGCCTATAAGTCCCAGCATCAGCATGATCATGCCGCCTATAAATACCAGTACGGACATCAATGCGGAGAATCCCGCCTGAACATCCACCAAAACAAGTTTTTTGATGATCGTGTATATTCCGTATAAAAAGCCCGAACATGCACAAAAGCATCCTATACCCGTTGCCATTCTCAAGGGCTTTATTGAAAAAGCGGTAAAACCGTTAAACCAGAGGGAAAAGAGTTTCCCCAGCGTATAACCGCTCGTGCCTTCGGTTCTGGCTCTGTGGTTTACTTCCACATTGCAGACGTTTTTGGTGGCTCTTAATACCAGTCCTATAACATACGCATACGACTGTTCGTATCTTAACATGTCTTCGACTACGAATCTTTTGGCCGCAAAATAGCTGGAAACCTTTAACTCTTTTGGTTTGCCGAGCATTATCCTGGTCATGAGTTCGTTAACCTTGCTGCCGAAATTCCTGAAACCCGAATGCTGCTTTTTGCCGTAACTTGCATAGCACACATCGTATCCTTCTTCGAGTCTGTCGAGAAGTTTTCCCACTTCGTTCGCAGGCGTCTGTCCGTCGTCGTCAAGACAGACTACGACATCTCCTTCGGAATGTCTCATGCCCGCCATAAGAGCACAATGCTGCCCGAAATTCTTAGCCAGATCGATCCCGAGGATGTTATCGTTTTCCGCGGCAAGTCGTTTGATCACTTCAAACGTATTGTCCGGTGACGAATCATTCACCAGAATGATCTCATATTCTTTTTTAAGTTCCGCCATTGTGGATTTGATCTCATCCACCACGGCTTCAAGAGTATTCTCGGATCTGTAACACGGGATCACGAAACTTACTTTCATTCTTTCCTCCGTTGTTTCACTTTTCTTTAGTATCTTATTCTATCTCATAAAGAATGTAACACCCTGTGAAAGCTTCACGAAATAATATACACCGCAATATGTATGATATAAAAATATTGCCAGGATTATACTCAGATATACAATGGCGATCGGAAGTGATGCTCTGTCATCAATCTGCATATTGTCCGATAAAACGGATACCTCTTCTTCGTCATTTCGTCCGGGATCGGCTGTCTTTGTTTTCTTTTCTCCGGATGTATTTTTTCTTTTCGAAACATTACGCGTGTCCCTGACTTTATTATTCTCTCTGAACTTGATTATAACCGCTCTGATGTTATTGGCAAAGTATATAATACTCGTCACAAAAAGAAAGAAAAGACAGAAATCATATCCCCATGCGAAATTATCGTCAAGTTCCCTTTCACCGACTTCTCTTAAAAGGATCAGTTCCAGGAATCCCGCAAGCCACATTGCCCAGGAAACCAGAAACATCCTGTGTCTTAAAATGCTTTTCTGTTCTCTGAAATCACTTATCGTATCTTTCAGCACCGGGATGAAATTGAAAAACAAAACCGTGACCGGAAATGCCGCAGACAGGATCATGGTAATATACGGTTTTTCGGCACGAAGATATACGCTGTACAAAGGGTCGATTATTATGCCGTTTCCCGTACTTTTTCCGAACAGAACGATTTCCTGGAAAACGATCACCAGAACCGAAGGAAGCACTGTCGCAGCACAGATGAGTATTCTTTTAAGGGGTACCCCTCTGATCCAGTCGACAAGAAGAAATATCAGTGCAACCGGTCCCAATACCAGGATAAAATTGGTTTTTACGGATGTGGTAAATGCCAGAAGCAGTGAAAATACCACAACCTGTCCCATATCCAGCCTGTCCTTATAATATCTTGAGATCAAAAGATACAGGATCATGCATAAAAGTGCGAAAAGTTTCATCACTATGTATGTCGAATTATGCCATATGCTGCCCGACTGGTAACCGATATATCTGTAAGGCTGGATCGCTCTTACGAACATCGGCATTACAAATCCCGATGCCGCAGTAAAGAACAGCGCACTTTTTATCTCTATGTCGTTTTTTCTGAAAAGTATAAATGATACGGCAAGCGTACCCGCTTCGCATGCGGCAAGCAGCAATGCCACCGCAAAATGAAAACCGAATGTCGGAAGGAATGACAGCAATTTGAAAACAACCGCCAGAATACTGTATCCCCAGTTGTCCGTCGCCATCTGAAGATGTGCATAAAGATCCGATTCGTATCTTCCTGTTTCCGGATAAAGAGTCTGATTGTAATGAAGATTTATCAGCTCAAAAAAATAAAAAGTGAATCCGAGCATGAAGATCACGACAAAAACCGTATTTATTATTTTCAGGGTTTTATCTTTTTCCAAAATCTTTTTTCTCCAACTCCATAAATACCATTTCCGCTGTTTCATCTTCCAGAACAACCGTTTCGGTTCTTCCGTTAAAAACAAAACCCGCTTTTTCGTAACTCTTTATCGCGCCCTGATTATCCTTTTTGACACGAAGGAAAATCTTATCAAGGCCGAGTGTAAAGAATCCATATTCCAGAATGAGTTTTGCGCTTTTTGTACCTGCGCCTTTTCCTCTGGCACTCTCTTCGCCTATGAAGATTCCGTACTCGGCACATTTTTCTGCCATGTCGATATCACGAAGATAAACGCTTCCAACACTCTTTCCGTCAAGAAGAATGATAAACTGTGCCGCTTTTCCTTTTTCGACATATTCCTTAAGCCATCTTTCATGACTCTCTTTTGTGAAAAGTCTTTTGTCAATGAAACGGCTTCTCACGGAGTCGGAATTTCTCCATCTGATTATGTCTTCGGTATCATCATATGTGATTGGTCGTATTGAAACCTCAGGCATGGTAAAACTCCCTGACTTTATCGATGATGTAATCAACTTCCTCTTCTTTGAGTCCGTAATATAGCGGAAGTCTTACAAGTCTTTCACTCTCTTTTGTGGTATAAACATCTTCTCCGTTAAATCTTCCGAACACCTTTCCCGCAGGTGCGGTGTGCAGAGGGATGTAATGGAATACTGCAAGGATTCCGTTTTCTCCCAGATGTTTGATAAACGCACTTCTCTCTTCAATATCCCTGCATTTCAAATAAAACATATGCGCATTATGCTTGCAGTCCGAAGGAATAAAAGGTCTTTCGATCTTTCCCGCTTCTTCAAGATCTTCAACCGCATCGTAATACATATTCCATGTCTTCATTCTTTCCGCCGTGATCTCGTTCGCCAGTTCAAGCTGCGCAAAAAGATACGCTGCGTTCATCTCACTCGGAAGATATGAAGAACCCGCATCTATCCACGTATATTTATCAATCTGTCCGCGGTAATATTTGGCTCTGTTGGTTCCTTTTTCCCTGATGATCTCTGCTCTTTCGATGTTTTCCTCATCACGGATCAGAAGAGCTCCGCCTTCTCCCATCGAGAAGTTTTTGGTCTCATGGAACGAGAAGCATCCGTAATCGCCGAATGTTCCGAGCGCTTTTCCCTTGTATTCCGACATGATACCCTGTGCGGCATCTTCAACTACTTTAAGATCATATTTTGCGGCAATTTCCATGATCTTATCCATTTCACAGGAAACGCCGGCATAATGCACGGGAACTATCGCTTTGGTCTTTTCGGTGACTGCTGCCTCAATAAGATTCTCGTCCATATTCATCGTATCGGGACGTATATCCACGAATACTGCTTTCGCACCTCTTAACACAAAAGCATCTGCAGTCGATACAAATGTGTAACTCGGCATGATGATCTCATCACCCGGTTTGATATCGCAAAGGATTGCAGCCATTTCGGTTGCATGCGTACAGGACGTCGTAAGAAGTGCTTTCGCGGTACCGGTCTTATTTTCGATCCACTCGTTGCACTTTTTAGTAAATTCCCCATCACCGCATATTTTCTGATTTTCAACCGCCTTCTTAATATAATCCAGTTCTCTTCCGGTATACGGCGGTACATTAAACCTTATCATTATATTTCCTCCGAAGTTTATTGGCGAAACGGCCTGTTCGCGATCTTGCTCATTAAGAACTTTCGGCAAAAGGTTGTCTTCACAGGGTATATGTCTTCTTTATGCCTTTTTGACAGCCAGTCGTGTAATTGAACGTCTTATAAAATCTATCAGTATACCTACAATGAAAACTGCAAGTATCGTGCCGAGCATATGTATTACAAAAAGCGGAGTATCCGCAAAATCTGAAACTTTAAACCATTTCGGCCAAAGGTATCTTAACAGTCTGTGTTCATGCAAAAGATATACTCCGAATGTTCCCTGGGAAGCAAAGAGTATGATCTTTGAAAGCCATTTCGGTGCATCCTTTTTGCAGTCCGTCGCAAAAAGGAAGAGGCAGACACTTGACAGATAAATGAACAGTGAATTGTAAGGATAAAAGTTTTCGGCATATCCGCCGAGCTTTCCTGTCAGTGAATCTGCAAAAAGAAGACCTTTTCCGAGCAGGAAAACTGCTATCGAAAAGCCTGCATATAATAACAGGTAGATCCACTTGTTCAGTTTGAAATCTTCTCTGTATTTTCTGATATATGCGGCAGTCAGATAAAGACAGACAAACCAGCAGATATCCATTCCTTCCCTGTCTGTAAGGGGCTGGCTAAACGGCAGCAGTGTATTCCAGATCGAGAATACGGCAACCGAAACCAGTACCGCATTTCTATGCTGCTTTTTGTCCATTGCCTTTATTCCCTTGTTTAAGAACGGGAATACAAGGTAAAGCAGGATATAGATCGTCGCAAACCAGTAATGTCCGCCGGTTACGGGGAAGATCAGCGGGATAAGATCGTATATTCCGTTTTCAAAATTAATACTGCCTTTGCAGACTATGGCGAAAACAGCCGTGATGATCCACGAATAAAGAAGTATCTGAATCCAGAGCATCACAACTTTCCTTACTTTGAATTCGGATTCAGAGAGGAAATATCCGCTTATAAGCACATAGATATTCACGCTCGCCATGCAGAATGCTTCAATGATCCATGCAAGATTTCCCACAAATCCCATTTTGAGAGCAATGTCTTTGAGGATCCCACCTTTATCAAGGTAATGCAGCATGATTATCATCATCATTGCCGCTATCCTCAAAACCTCCATATTCACTTGTCGTGTTTTTTCGTTATTCATTTCGTGATCCGACGTTACTCTTCAGTTTATTTTTCGATATTGGCCGTTTGCGAAACAATGTATCTCGGTCTGCCTTTGACTTCTTCGTAAATTCTGGCAATATAGTGTCCGATGATCCCAAGGCTTATCATTATACAGCCGCCGATTATGAGCAGCAGCAAAATTACAGTGGTAAAGCCGTCCGCGGAGATCTTCAGGAAATAATTGACCAAAGTCTCAACGCCGAGTACGAGCGAAAAGATCATCATCAAAACTCCGAGGATGAATACGACCTTAAGAGGCGCCGTTGAAAACGAAGTAGTGTTGTAGACCGCATATTTTATAAGTCCGGTAAAAGACCATTTGCTCTTTCCGGCTTTTCTTTCGGCAACATCAAATTTAACGGTTGTGCTCTTAAATCCCGCCCAGAACGAAAGTGCCCGGAAAAATGTATTTCTTTCGGGAAGTTCCAGAAGTGCTTCCACCACTTTTCTGTCGAGGAGTTTGAAATCGGAAGTGGCGTTCATGTTTATTTTCATAAGCGAACTCATAATTCCGTAGAATATCGCCGTGAACATCCTGTAAATGGGATTTTCCTTACCTCGATTGGCTTTGATACCTTCCACAACCTCATAGCCTTCTTCCCAGAGGTGATACATATCCACCAGAACTGCGGGCGGATGCTGAAGGTCGCAGTCTATTACCGCAACGCATTCGCCTTTTGCATATTCGAGTCCGGCAAATATCGCTGCCTCTTTTCCGAAATTTCTCGAAAAATGAATTCCGGAAATACGTTTGTCATTTTCCGCCAGTTTTTCAACGATATCAAATGTTGTATCGGTCGAACCGTCGGAAACAAACAAAAGGCCATAGTCGATATCCGCATTCTGCAAAATATCGCCTATAACTTTCGCAGTATTCTCGATATTGTCCTCTTCATTGAAAGAAGGTATTATAACCGTTAATTTTCCCATGAATCCATACCTGTTCACTCAAGTTTTACAAACATTATCCCGTTTACGACCTTGATGCTTCCCTTGTCGGGGAAAGTCGTCATACTCTCGTATTCCTCGGAATAATACATATCTTCCACATCCTGACCTTCAAGAATGTTCAGGGATGCTCCCAGATAATTCTTCATAAATTCTCTGTACTGCTCTCCCTTGTAGATCAGAAAATCGCCGTCGGTTCCGCGGATCTTATCCGTAATATCACCGGTCAGATTAGTGGTGGGATAGCTGTCTTTGCTGATAACGCCCACAAGACCGATGGGTATGCCTGTATAATATCCTTCCGTCTGCTCGATCCTGTCGAGAAGTCGCACGCAATACGCATATGTCTTCTCATACTTCTGCTGAAGATTGAAGTATGCGATATTGTCCATTAACAAAAAATTATAACATAATACGGCTATGAGCACCACCGAGACGGTCTTGACGACAACCAGTCTGTCCTTTACGGTTTCGAACTCGGCAATCGTTCTCTCGGCTACCACAACAGCAAGAACAATGAACAGTTCCCACTGCATTCTCATCAGAAGATGGTATTCAACCTTTGAAGACATCATAAGAAGAATATTGCTTCCGAAAGGGATGAGTGCCCCACTAACGATCATGATTATCCATGAGTACCATTTTTTGTACGCCTTGGTCTTAAAGAAAATGACCGCAATGGCAACGATAGTGGCAGACACCAGAATGCACATGATAATCTTTGAATAAAAATTGTCTACGAAAATATGTCCTCTGAAAGAAAATGCAAAGAAATCATAATAAACGTTCTTCAGTCTTTCGGGAATATCGCCGATTGCAAGTTTTCCCATTTCGTTCAGTCCCTGATATGTATCCAGTTCTTTGTGTTCGATCAAAAGGCAGAGTTTCAGGATACCGAAATACAGTGCACCGCCGGCGATACCCATTATCAGATACTTGAATATCTTGTTCCAAAGATCATACAGTTCTTTGTCTTCAAGAATGCTGAGCATGATATCGAAAATACAAAGCAGTATGGTTACGGAAACATAAGCCTGGTAAGTACCCATACTTAAAGCCAGAATAGCCGCTCCTATAAGAAAACCGAATTTGTATTTTCTCGCAATATATGCCGCCGATATTGCCATAAGAAGTCCCAGCATGTATCCGTCAACAGTATACATATAGGACATGGTTGCGGCCACTGCCGGAAATGTCGCCATTATCGCAGGTATGAGTATCAATGACGATTTTCTCTTTACATCAAAAAACCGTGTGACCAGCACTGCTCCCAATGCTATGAAAATGATTGCAAGCAGTCCGTTCACAAAATTCAGATCGTAATATGACGAGATGCCGCATGCCACGGTCAGGAACCATCTGCCGCTCGTGACCATGTTCTGATCGAAATAAAAATTCGTCATCGAATCAACATTCGGGAATTTGTTTACGAGCATGAACATATGCGTCATTAGTCCGATGATCATCGCGGACATGAAAGGCACTCTGTATTGTTCTTCTTTTAATTTGGCAAAAATCTTTTCCATTTTTTTCTCTTTCAAAACACAACCGGAGATGATTATTTCTTTTCCTTAACGATGTAGATCGGTCTGCCTTTTACTTCCAGATAGGTCTTGGAAATATACATTCCGATGATACCCGAGCAGAAAAGCTGGATTCCCGAGGATAACGTGATCATACATGCAAGCGAAGGCCAGCCGTCAACGGGATCTCCGTAAATCAAGGCCCTTATGAACAGGAATACCAGTGCCGCAAACGCAACCGCACAGAACAGTATTCCTATTATCGAAGCCCATACAAGGGGAGCGGTAGAAAATGCCACAATACCTTCGATTGAGTACTTGAAAAGTTTGAAGAAGGACCATTTTGTCTTTCCCGCGACTCTCTTTCTGTTCTCAAAAGGAAGCCATTTTGTCTCGAATCCTACCCATCCGAAAATACCCTTGCTGAATCTGTTGTATTCACCCATATCAACAATGGCATCCACCATTGTTCTCTTCATGAACCGGAAATCTCTGGCACCCGGAACCATATCTACTTTGGCAATAAGGTGCATGATAAAATAAAACAGATTGGCAAATGCGGATCTTATGGGCGGTTCTCCTTTTCTGTCAACACGCCTTGTTGCCACACAGTCAAAACCTTCGTTAACAACGCTTTCGTACATTGACGGAATGAGTTCGGGAGGATCCTGAAGATCGGCATCCATGATGACCACATAATCACCGTCGGATTCTTTCAGACCGGCATACATAGCCGCTTCTTTTCCGAAATTTCTCGAGAAAGAAACATAGTGTACTCTTTCGTCTTTTTTGGAAAGATCCTTTATGACATTAAGCGTATTGTCCCTGCTTCCGTCATTTACAAACAGATATTCAAATTCAAGAGGGCAGCCCTTCAGTGCCTCGTTCGTCGCCTCGTAAAAGAGGGGTATCGCTTCTTCTTCGTTATAACAGGGCACTATGATCGTGCATTTTTCCATAATTCCTCCGAAAGAAATTCAATTTCATTCATCAAAATATAATTCATTCAAAAAGTATTTATGATCATTCACCGAAATGCAGATTACTCAGCAAACCTTTTCTCTGCAGGATCAGTTCAGTCTCATCTTTGCGGTCAGTTTCATGAATTTTTTGGGATTGCTGATGTGAAGATTCAGCAATTCCTTTATGTCACCATCGTATTTCTCGTAATAATACGGATTTGTTTCAAACTCCGGAAAACAGTCAAGCACGGCTTCGCTCAACATTTTCAGGAATGAAATGTCTCTCTTTGAAGGAGGCGTGATCGCAAGATACATGAACAGTGTTTTTACATACAGATCATCGATGAACGCACTCTCAACTTCCTCGGGATAATCTTCGAGAAATTCTCTCTTGTATGTCTCTTCCATGAAGAAAGACATAACATCGATCCTCTCGTAAAGACCGTCCAAAGCTGTTTCGTCAGACTGTTTTGAATATGAATAAAGTCTGTCGGGAACAAATGCGAATTTATCTGCATAAAACAGTGCAAGTCTATGTATTCCGAGTTTTTCAAAAGATATCTCTTCGGGAAACCACAGTCCGTTCACATCAAATATCTTTTTCTTAAAGATCTTTGATTCCATACGTCCCGGATTGACACAGAGAATGGCATGTCCGTCGTAATCGAGTTTACCGACTGCTTCTTTAAGAATCTCTGTCTCTATTTCGTAATCGGAATCATTTATTCCCGATTTTCCGCCATCGCTTTTCTCCGGTCCTTCGGATTTTTCCGGATCGAAAACCGTGTATCCGCACGCAACAACATCCGCACCGCTTTTTTTTGCTTCCGAGATCATCTTGTCCGCAAAATCATTTGAAAGGATATCGCCTTCGTTTACAAAACATATCCATTCGGATACCGCTTTTCTCAACCCGAGATTAAACGCTCCTCCGCGTGCAGAAAATCTGGTCGTATAATAAACCTCACATTTTTCCGGATCGTTCTTCTGAAACTCCGAAAGAATAACGCGGGTTTTATCGGATGCATTATCCGCACAGATAATGGTTACGGTCTTTTCATATGACTGTCCCAGTGCGGATTCGACCGTCTTTTTTATATTGAGTTCGTTATCGTCTTCTACGGCGATAATAATGCTTAATTCATGTTCCATGAAATCTTATCTTTCCCGGGTAGCCTTTCCGTTCTGAATCCTGTATACCGCATCACATTTCTCAATTGTCTGAAGTCTGTGAGCGATGATAACGAGTGTTTTCTTTCCGTGAAGGTTATTGACCGAATCCATGATGGCCTGTTCGGTATCACCGTCAAGCGCGCTTGTAGCTTCATCGAGCACCAGTACTTCGGGATCTTCATAGAGAGCTCTCGCGATACTGATACGCTGCCTCTGACCGCCGGAAAGTCTGATACCGCGTTCGCCTATTCCGGTTTCTATTCCATCGGGAAGTCCTTTTACAAATTCATCAAGCTGTGCTTCTTTGAGCACTTCCCAGATCCTTTTTTCATCTATTTCCTCTTCCGGAATACCGAAAGCAACATTCTTTCTTATCGAATCATCCAGCATGAATACGGTCTGCGGGATATATCCGATATTCTTTAACCATTTTCTGTAGTTTTCTTCAGAAAGCGTGTTTTTTCCGTCTGCCAGAATACTTCCCGATTCGAGTTTTAAAAGTCCGAGCATTACATCGACTATCGTGGATTTGCCGGCACCGGTTGTTCCAACGATCCCCACTGCCGAACCTACGGGGATATCCATACTCGCATCATCAAGAACATAAACATCTGTATTGGGATATTTGTATTTAATGTTTTTAAGTTCTATCTTTTCTTTTACTTCAAGTTTTTCTTTAGGTCTTTCAAGAGAATTGACCTCGGAATTCTCATCGGATATATCATCCTGAAGATTGTCGGAAACACCCATAAAGAAAGGCTCAAAATAAGATATATTGTTTAAGCAGTTGTTGATCCTGTTCGCGGAAGGCATGAGTCGCATTATCGCCATTCCGAATACACCCAGCGTCTCGGCAACATCCGTAAAATCTGCGCCACGAACGTAAATACTTATAAAATAGCCTACAATTCCTATGATGCAGACAACTTCTATGATAAGTCTCGGAACATTGCTCAAAAGTGTATATTTTTGGACCGCATCAACATATCCTTTTCCGCATTCGATATATCTGTCAGAAAAATACTTTTCCTTTCCGCCTATCTTGACCTCTTTTATTCCTGTAATGGTCTGACTGATCCATTTAAAAAGTCCGCTGTAATAATCCTGATTGTCTTTTCCCGCTTTATACAGTACGGGTTTTAAAATGGTCTTTATGAGAAGAAGCGTAACACCCAGTAAGATCGCAAGAAATGCGGTCATAAAAGGATCTTCTCCTATAAGGACGACAAGCAGAACCAGGAATACTATCGCTTCGGACAAAAGAAGCATTAACGACTGAATGAGCGCATACATGTTGTTGACATCGGAAGTGATATTCCTCTGGATAACTGCAGTATCGGCATTCAGATAGTATTCGTAATTTCTTCTTATGTAGTTTTTCATCATCCTTTCGGATGTTCTGAACTGATTGTGATAAATAAACCTGTACAGTATTTTCTGTTCAACGAACAAAAACAGGTTTTTGATCACAAACACAAGGATGATGCTTAACATCACCGCGATCGAAAATGCTCTTTCGCTTGTAAAATGGGAGATCGAATAAGCAAGCGAAAGATACCATTTATCCGATATCGCATTGGGCGTGAAAAGCAGTTTGATGACGGGAACTATGATCACTACCGAACACGCTTCGAGAAGCGCTCCGAAAAACATCAGGACTATGATCCCTGCCATTGTACTCTTTTGTTTTGCATCCAGAAGCTTCATCAGCTTCTTAATTATCTTCATTCTTAAAAAATTTCTCTTTCTGATCAGTTATATTTTTGAACAAAACCGATATTGCAAAGCGTCAGTTTTCGACGGGTTTGCCTTTTAGGAACATTATCCTGTTATGCACCCATTTGCTAAAATGCGGAACATGACTTAAGATCAAAAGATTCCGTCTGTCTTTTTTTGCAAGAAACCGGTTGCTCTTTATGTCTTTTCTCCAGAGTTTCAGTTCCTTTAAAACCTTGTCCGATACGGGATTGTTCTTCATCTTCGACAACGGTGTGTGAAGCGTGTAGTCAAGTCTCTGATAAAGCTGGAACTTTCTGGCTTCTTCCTTAAGAGCGGGATATTTTGCTTCGACAAGAGCTGCAGCCATGTCGGAGTTTTCTATCATGCAGTCATAAAAAAGATTCCTGTATACGTTTCTTGTATTGCTTCCGAATCGGAGTATTATGTTATATCCCGTTATCTCGTAAGTGTATATATGATCGAACTCCTGAAGCATGTATACGAGAAGTTCGAAATCTTCGTTCAGCCTTCCTTCGTTAAACGCGAATCTTTTCATGAAATCCGCCTTGATCATCTTGGTACAGAACGAACTGTCACCTAGATGCAAAAGAAGTTCCCTGAAATATTCTTCGGATGTTTCACGAACTATTTTGCCGCTGTCTTTTAAAGGTCCGCTTTCAAGAGTGCCGTCTTCATATCTGCATACGGCCATGCACTGTGCCACCACTGCATCCTCTTTTTCGGTGAAAACTTTCATAAGGTTTTCAATGATATCGGGTTCGTAATAATCATCCGAATCGCAAAAGCAGATATACTCACCGCCGGCTTCTTTGATTCCGACATTTCTGGCACTTGATGAGCCGCCGTTTTCTTTGTGAAAAGCCTTTACTCTCGGATCGTTTTTTTCGTATTCCCTGCATATTGCGAGAGAATCATCCGTCGAACCGTCGTCTATTAGAAGCACCTCAAGTTCTTTATATGTCTGTGAAAGTACGGCGTCGACACATCTTTTCAAATATGCGGTTGAATTGTATACCGGTATTATTACCGACACCAGAGCACTCATTTTATTCCTGTTTACATCCAAAACAAAATACAGCCTTAATCAAAACCGATAAGTTTTCGTCTGACGGGATCCGACTTAATAAGGCTTTATTCAATACCGACGATCTTTCGGTACATCTTTCGCTGCGGGATCACCTTGGCCTCGCTTAAAGGTCCCGAAGTCCACGGTTCTATGTCATCCCGCAGAACATCTTCGCAGAACTGTATCAGACGTCTCGCGGCAACCATATGATTCCATTCACTCTCAAGAGTCTCATATGCATTCTCGCCGAGAGAAAGTCTCCATTTCTGATCGGCTGACAGTTCCTCGATAAGAGATGCCATTTTGCCAAAATCTCCCGAAGGGAAGATAAGTCCGTTCTGTCTGTGTTTGATAAGAGTCGGAACGGCTCCCGCCGCATGTGACGCCACCAGAACACATCCCGAATTCATGGCTTCGTTGCAGACCGCACCCCATCCTTCTCTGTAATCGCTGGTCATAAGAAAGACATCCGATGTGTCCATTATTTTTCTCACATCAGCGGGATTCTTCTGACCGAGCATAGTGATCTTGTCGGACAGCGAATGCTTTTTTATCTGATCTTCTATCTCGTTTTTCATCGGTCCGTCGCCGATGACCGATATCCTATAGGGAATATCCTTTGCGGAAAGTATCTTTGCAAGTTTTATGACACTTTCAGGATGTTTCCAGTCAATAAGCCTTCCAGCCCAGAGTATCTCGAGTTCGGAATGGCTTCTTCTTTCATCCCTTCTGGCTTTTCTGTCATCTTCGGAATATTCGATAAACTCCGGAAAATAGCCCCATTTGTATCTCTTGCCCTTGTAAGCCTTTATGATATTAAAATCGTCAGCCACATAAGCTCCGGCACAAAGAAGATATACTCGCGAGTTCGAATATCTTGTATGGTCATGATATTTTTTTCTGAGACCGCGGGGTGAAACACATTTCCACTGTCCCTCTTTGTAAAGTCTCTCCGAATATCTTATGACGGGTTTGTTCTCTTTTAACCTGTCCGATATAATGGACTCATCCTCGCATCCTCCGAATACTACCACATCGGATGTGATGATAAGTTTTTTACATTCAAACTCGTCTTCATAATACTTTTTCAGATACGGCAGTTTGTCAAAATCACCGCCCCAACCCATGCGGATCCTCTCTTCTTCCATGGGTTCGGTCTGTATGAATGTATAATCATTTCCCAGTTTTCCGTACAGTTCATTGCTTAACGGAATCTGATGATGATTAATATAATTTGAAACAAAAGTCAATTTCATATTATGCATTAACCGTTATACTTTCATATATTTCAAGGAGACGGTTATAATTCGTCTTCGCATCATGCGTGATCCGTGCTTTCGCAGCGGCCTTTTCGCACATGTCTTTCTGTTCTTCGCTTCCGTTTTGCGAAAAACATAATCTTACGGCATCGATGAGTGCATCTTCATCGAGAGCGGGATAGATAAATCCTTCTTTTTTGTCTTCAAGAAGATTTCTGACACCGCCCACATCACTCGTGATCACCGGAACCGAAAGGAGCATCGCTTCTCCGACCGAGTTGGGTGAGTTTTCCATTACCGACGGTGAAATGAATGCATTGCATTTAAGATACCGTTCCTTCATTTCCTCCGCATTCAGGCTTCCGAGAAAAACTACGTTTTCTTCGAGTTTTCCGTCCTTAATAAGCTTCAGGATATATTTGCCGTAGGATCCGATAAGTATCTTTTTCTTCATCGAATCCTCACCGGTGATCTTATTCCCCGCAACATATATCTTTACGTCAGGATACTCATCCTTAATCTTCGGAAGTGCTTTCAAAAGAAGATGAAGTCCTTTTATCGGATAATCTCCCTGACTGACAAAGAGCGAATGTTTTTCACAGTTTTCATACTCCCACTTGCCGTCATAAAAATTACTTCTTAAAGTCTCGTTCAAAAAATAATATGTCGCATCGGGATTGTATTCTTTTGTATATTTTTTATCCCAGTCCGTTCTTCCGGTCACGTTTCCGGCTGTTTTCAGGGCTTTTATCTCATTTTCACCGCGAAGTTCGAACTTTCTTTTCTGCTCTTTTAAATTGTCGTTTTTAAGACTGTCACGCAGAGTGGACGATGAAATGAGTTCTTCGGGAAGTCCGTCAAAATAGTGTTTTGCATAAACGCTGCAAAGTCCCTGGATTCCGATAAGTATTCTGTTTCGATCGGGATATGCATTGCATACGGCAAGGGTATGCGGATATTCCGTCCCGAAAATATGTATGATATCGGGTTTGAAATCATCTATTATGTCTTTGAATCTTTTTTCAAGTTTCGGATCGTACTGCCAGGGTGAATTCACATCATCGTGATAGCCGTACGCCCTGATCTCGAATTCTCCGTTAAAATCCGCGTACTCCTGCCCGGCGTTGAAACATACTCCGAGTTCGATACTGCCGTCATTTTCCGAAAGGATCTTTTCGGACAGACCCGCAAGCCATCCTTCCTTGTTCGAAACCTTTATATTCAAATGTCTGCTTATGACAGGAATGCACTGATTGCATACCCATAATACTCTCATATGATCTCTTTTATCCCGTTAATCTTTTCGTGCGATCGTTTCAGTATGCCGCGATCCGTACATGCGGCGTTTCGCATCACCTGTAAATGCTCTTTTTTATCGAATTGTACGCACCGGCGAAAATACTTTTCTGTGCTATCCAGGTCCTTAAAGGCTGAAGTGTCAGTCTCATGATCCTTCTGTAATGATTGGCTTTCTTTTCGCCCATGTATCTGACAACAATCTCTCTGTGTTCCGCCCTGTCTCTTTCCCTGTTTTCCTTTGACTCGGAATATCCTCCGCCCTCATAGGAAGCGACCGTAATACCGAGATATGCGGGTCTGATATTTTTCTGAAAATAACTTCTTAAGAAAAAATCATAATCCGCCCGGATCCTGTATTTTGTATCAAATCCGTCATCATCCCAGAGATGTCTGTCGAAAAAGCACGACTGATGATTGGGCATATGCCTGTAACAGATCGATTCCGTGATTTCCTTCGGCTGACTGATTATCTCTTTTGCATTGCAAAAATACGCATCACCGTAGTAGATCTTTTTGTCCGGATTTTCTTTTATAAACTCCGCCGTCTTTTCAAGAACTTTTTCATCATAAAACGAATCTCCGCAGTTCATGAAGATGACGTAATCTCCGCACGCATACGAAACAGCTCTGTTCATGGCGTCGTATATTCCCGCATCTTTTTCGCTGTAGATCTTTATCTTTTCGTTTTCTTTCACGGCACTCAGAGAACCGTCCGAAGATAATCCGTCCTTGATCACGATCTCATAATCGTCAAAAGACTGAGCGAGGATATTGTCTATTGTATTTTTCAGTTTGTCGCCGGCATTGAAACATACCGTAATCACACTAAAAGTCATATCTGCATTAACACTGCCGAAAAACTAATTTATTATCCAGCAAAAATACGGGAGAAGTCTCGTTCCGTTGGTTTTGCTGGCTATCAGGAAATATATGTAATATGCGCATCCGGCCGCTATGAGCAGAACCTTCAGCACGATCCTTATCCACTTTTTGGGTATGGCATTTATGAGCGAGGGTACCAGTATGATCTGGAAAATATTAAAGTAATACCCGATCCTCGATACAACGGGAAGGAACGAACAGCAAAGGTACACGATCGACGCAAATATGTTCATGTTAAAATAAAACCTGTTCTTCTCGTTGTCCTTTATCACCTTTTTATAAAAAACTATCGCAAATATAAGGACCAGAATGCATCTTGCGATATTAAACCAGCTTATCTCACCGGTATCGTAGATCGTATTCTCATACTGCGGATATATCAGGAAAACAAGCTTTCTGTAAAGGTTCGGAAACGCCAGAAAACTTGCACTTACGGCTGATACAACGGCTATTGACCAGGGTTTCCATTTTATCAGGCCGAGCGGATACGCCACCAGTACAAGCAGTATAGAGATATGTACCGATGAAGCCAGGAGCACAAGCAGTGCAAATTTCCAGAATTCTCTTTTAAAAATATATTTGACCGAATAAAACGCAACCGAGAACGCCAGATAACTCCTGATGGAATTAAAGCTCGATGCGTAATATCCGAGAAACATGAACAGCGCAAACGACATCGCAAAATCATCGCTTGCGTATTCGAGTCCTTTTACAAAACAAAGTATGGTAATGAACGCAATTATCGCAAAAATGATAATATACTGCTTGCCGTCATAACCGAAAACATGCTGTACGGCTTTAACGAGGATATTGAATCCGAGCTCAGTGGCAACCGATCTGTCACGATTTTGCGCAAGAAGATTAAAGATGGAAGTATAGCTCCAATAGTCTCCTCCCACCGCTATCCTGGTAGATGACACTCCGAAAAGCAGAAAAAATATCATCAGATATATGGCCTTGTTTTTTACCTGTCCTCTTGTACGGACAGGTCTTTCGAAATAGCCTTCCACCGGCTTGGCTACTTCGTTATCCACCATAAATGCAAGTGCCACGGTTATCGCGGCAAGTACCAAATAGACTGCCATCAGTTACCCTTTTTTAATAATTCAAAGCCTTCTTTTAATCCTTCTTTCATAAGGCGGTTGGCTTCTTTTCTTTTAATCGTACCCGTAAACATTTCTTTCTTGGTAAGAATAAAACGCAGTCTCCATATCCATGCGCTCTTTCCGTAAAGAAATGCAAAGAGAACTCCTCTGTCAAAAAAGAATTTTTCGGTATATCCTTCAAACCAGGTCGACTGTCTGGGGATTTCTTTTCCGAGTTCGACCACGCTTGCATAAAGCTTCAGACCCGATCTCAGTGCATCCCTTAAAAACAGAGAATCCTCACCGTTACTGTATTTCGCGCCACCTCCGAAGAGTGTGGAAAATCTGACTTTTTTCGAAATAAGCGCTTCTCTTCTCGCTGCTATACTGTATGCGGGGAAGCGTCCTATATTGTATTTCGAAAGCTTTTTAAATCCTTCGTTTATGTAGGTTCTTCTTTCTTCGCATACATCGAAATTGAACATTATGATATCCGCTTCGGGATGCTTCTCAAATTCACTGGATACCTTTGCGGCATAATCCGGATCATAAACGATATCGTCATCTCCGAAGAGCACAATGTCACCGAATGAATTGTCTATGCAAAGATTTCTGCTCGCTCCGACACCTCTTTCGGAAGAGAGGATTATCTTAATTGTCCTGTCGGATTCTTTTCTTTCTTCTTTTCCGTCTTTATCGCACTGATCAACGATCACGGCATCACCCGTAAACTTCATTTTCTTTATCAGTTCGTCGATATTCTGATTGAGCGCCGAGATCAGAAGCGTAACCTGCATTTTCGTTATATCCATATAAACTAAACTTCGTTTTCCTTCTGTTCATTGATCGTATTATAAATATTCTCGCGAAGTTTTCTGGTGGAACTGCAGAAATATGAGAATACATATCTTTTGATCAGATACGAATTGACATCGTAAAGGATCACGCCGACCACATTGGCCTCCTGGATCCTCAGAAGATCGAGTGCACGTTCAACAAGCTTGCCGTTATGATCGCCGGATTTGATAAGGACTATTACCGCATCGCATTTTGCCGCGGTTTCGGCGATAGTGGGATCGTTATTGACCGAGCCGGGAGCCACGATCTCATATTCGGGACTGGAGAAATACACATCCTCTTTTTTGATTTTGCAGCGGTCCAGTTCGAAGATCTCATTCTCTCTCTGTTCCTTGACTATGCTGTTTAAGATATTTACAACATAATCCGTGTTCTCAAAGAGCGAAGTTCCGACTACCGCTATTTTTTTATATCCTTTTGTGATCTTCAGATAATTCACCTGAAGCCACAGTCTGTAAAACTCGGTCTTTTTGTTGGCCTTCCGCTTCATGTCGCCAAGATAACTTTCATCCGTATAAATGGCGAATTTTCTCATTCTGTCGGTGGTGATACCAATGGTCGGAAGTCCGTATCTTATCTCGGGTGTGGAAGGAATGTAGATCGATGAGTCCCATACAAAGTACAGGATAAGAATGATTGAGGAAACCACACCTCCGACGATGGCTCCTGTCAAAGACATTTCCCATGTTCTGTCTTCGAATCCGACTTTATAAGCATCTTCGGCAGTTTTAAGGATCCTTGCATCTTCGATCTCTTTGAGTTCGGGAGCAAATCTGCTGATCGCTGTCGCATATTTGTTTGCGAGCATCTTGGCTTCTGCTTTGCTGGTAGACTGTCCGGTAACGACCACTATTCTGGTATCGGTCAAGAGTGTGGCACTCACCTTGCTTTTTATTTCTTCCATGCTCAGTCTTCTTCCGATCTCATCGGCCGCATATTCGGTAACAATGTCGTTGTAGACCAGCGATTCCCATGTCTGCTTGTTGATGTAGATATTATTAATTTCCACATCATCGATATACTGCAGATACACCTGGGATTCCGCCGAATAGATCGGCATTCCGGAAAGAACATTTTTGACAAGATAATAAGATCCGCCGAACAAAAGTGCGCCGAGACAAATACCGTATATAACGAATCTGATTCTTCTGATCGAAACCAGAATCAACAGTCTGAAATCAACAGGTTCTTTACTGTATGGAACTTTCATCGTTTTCCTCCTCAGACTTCAATGCAGTAATCTGATTCTCATCAACACCTTCGGTAGCATCGGGAGTCAAAAGAACTCTCAATGTCAGGAGCATAAGCTTTATATCCAGCCAGGTGGAATATCCTTCAATATAAGCCAGATCGAGTTTCAGTTTGTCATACGGCGTCGTATTGTATTTGCCGTAAACCTGTGCATAACCGGCAAGTCCGGCCTTAACCTTGGTCCTGAATGCGAACTCCGGCATTTCTTCCATATACTTTTCGATTATTTCAGGTCTTTCCGGTCTCGGACCGATAAATGACATGTCTCCCTTCAGAATGATAAAAAGCTGAGGAAGTTCATCGATTCTGACTTTTCTGATAATCTTTCCGATCCATGTGATCCTGTCATCGTTCTTTGTGGCAAGCACGGCTTTTCCGTCAGCTTCCGCATTAACTTTCATGGATCTGAATTTGACAATATTGAATTTTTTATTGTTAATCGTCACTCTGACCTGCTTGTAAAATACAGGGCCGCCGTCGGAGATCTTGATCATGATCGCGGTCACCAGCATGATCGGTGAAGTAAGAATGATCAGAATGATCGAGCAGAAAATATCAATCAGTCTCTTAATGCAGCGCTGTTCAAAATTCAGCGGATATTCCCTCGTCAGAAGGATCGGAGTGTCGAAAAAGTGAAGTACATCGGCACCCTGAACTATAACGTCGGAGATCTTGGGCATCATATATACCCTGATGGAACGGCTGTAACAGAATTTCAGAATATTGTTTCTGTGATGCTGGGGAATATCCCAGATCACAACTCCCTGATATCTGTTGGGTATCTCTTTCAGGATCTTTTCCTCGCCTTCGGAAATATTCATGATCTTAACGATCTCAAATCTGTCTTTTCTGGTCTTGAATTTTTCCAGGATCTCATCAACAGGTCTTTCTCCGCATATCAGAAGCAGGTCTCTCGGGGCAAATACCGAACGGTAGATAAGGTTCGAAAGATATGACCATCCGAGAGCGACCAGAAGCTGAATGAGAGTCAGGATCAGAATGTATTTCGGATCGATGACATGCGCATTCATAAGACAAATGATGCCGTAACCTATAAGGTTGGAAGCAAGCAGCGAAAACGCATGCGACAAAAAGATTTCAAAACTTCGCAAATATCCGATCTTTCCGGCACCGTATACAAGAAACAGACTGAAAAGGATTCCGGCATATATGGCGATAACTAGAGCATCACCTTTCTGCCAGAAACGTACTTCCACCATTTTCTTGTAAAAGAAGAACCAGATGACCGCATAGCCGGCAACATCAAGAATAAACTCAAACGTTACAAGCTGAAGGACCAGTATTCTTTTTATGGATTCCATTTTGCCCATATTAAAATCCTGCCGAGGCAGTTTTCCTTTTCGTAAAATTAATCAATCTGATTTTGGCAGGTTGCGCATAAGCTATATACGACGCAACACCGCTCTTACGGCCCATCCTATAAAACAGACCGCACTTTTTGGAACACTTAGATGCTCCCAGTTTCTGTAAAGATTCCAGATACGTTTTATCGCTTCAAACTTGTTGGAAGAAAGCGATTTCGAAGGTCTTCTGTAAAGAACGAGATTCTCGTCCAGTCCCGAAGCCTTAACACCGTTTCGAAGAAGCTGCCACCACAATGCCGTATCTTCGCTCTTGATATTGGGCATTTTGATATGTTCCTTGTTTAAAACCGACATATCAAACATTACCGTCGAAGTAAAAATCGTCGTATTTCTTAAGGCTTCCTCGTAAGAAATGTTTAGGGGAACTTTTACGATCTTTCCGAGAGGTTTTGCCGATTCGTCGGCAAACTCATATCCCGTAAAACAAAACGCCGTATTTTCCCTGCTCATAAAATTTATCTGTTTTTCGAGCTTGTCTTTTTTCCAGATATCATCCGCATCAAGAAAAGCTATATATCTTCCGCTTGCCGCTTCAACCCCTGCATTTCTCGCACCGGCGGCATCATTTACATTTTCCAGAAACAGTAATTTTATCCTCGGATCCTTCAGACCTGTTATTATCTCTTTTGTCGAGTCTACCGAATCGTTTTCGCACAACAGTATTTCAAAATTGTCATATGTCTGATTCAAAACACTGTTTACAGTATCCAAGATGAACTTTTCAGCATTACGAACCGGTATTACAACACTGACTTTATCTGCCATTTGTTTTGTCAAAGCACCCTTCTGTCTGCCATAAATCATTCATATGTGTACATAGCAAACCCATGTTATTCTACATACCATAATTAAGTGTATTATATCACATAAGGACCTTATATACCACATAAATATTGATTTTTGCCCTGCTTTTGTCCTACATTTTCGCATTATTTGCCAATAATAGACTTTTCAATTCAAAAATGATACTATAATGACGTTATATTTCGAACAAAACACCCTGTAATTGCCACGGGGAACAAATATAACATTAACTTTCGAAAAACAATTATTTTTTTGTGAGGACAGAATATGTACAAGCTTTTAATAACCGGCGGCAACGGCCAGCTCGGCCGTGCGATCAATAACCTTTATGCGGGAAGGGATGATATCGAATGCGTCAACACCGATGTGGGCGAACTTGATATCACCAATCTCGAGGAAGTATTAAGCTTCGTCGACAAATGCAGACCTTATGCAATAATCAACTGTGCCGCACACACGGCAGTCGATCTTTGCGAAGACCAGGAAGAACTGGCTTACAAGATCAATGCAATAGGTCCGAGAAACCTGAGTATAGCGGCAGAAAAATACGACTGTAAGATCATGCAGATCAGTACCGATTATGTATTCGCGGGCGATGCTTCAAAACCCTATAAAGAGTTCGATACCCCGAACCCTCAGGGTGTATACGGTGCAAGCAAACTGGCAGGCGAAAACTTTGTAAAAGAGTTCGCTTCAAAGTATTTTATCATCCGTACCGCATGGCTCTACGGTGACGGTAAAAACTTTGTAAAAACAATGCTCCGTCTTGCCGAAGAACGCGATGAAATAGGCGTTGTTTTCGACCAGGTCGGAAATCCCACCAGTACGTTCGAACTGGCAAAGGCAATGGATTCGCTCATTTTTACCGATAACTACGGCACCTTCCACGGAACCTGCGAGGGGATATGCTCTTGGGCCGATTTTGCGGAAGAAATATTTAAGATCGCGGGTAAAAATGTCAAAGTCAACAGACTCACCAGCGACCAGTACGCCGCAAAAGCAAAAAGACCGGCTTACTCGGTTTTGGACAATTACATGTTTAAAATAACAAACGGATTTAAATTTGCCGACTGGCATGACGCTTTAAACGAATATATGAAATGGCTTAGAGAAAACTGACGGTATTAAATCTGTCAATCAGGTGAAGACAAGTTAATCGGATGATTATTGTGCATTCAATTTCCATCCGACAATTCGTTAAAAATCTTAAGAATCCGAAAACATATTCAAAAAAAGATTGGACACTCTCCAATCTTTTTTGTTTATCCGTATCTAATTGATCATCATTTCAAAACGGATTACCAATCTCGGATATTCCGAATGAATTCTTATCAAAAACTTACTATCTGACTATAACCAGACAGTATAAAAAAGCGAATGCTATTCCGAGGATCGCTCCGCATAAAACCTGAAGCGGAGTGTGTCCTACAAATTCTTTGAGTCTGTCATCGTTGGAAAGTTCGGATCCGTTCTTTTTAAACATGTCTATAAATTCATTAAGGACTTTTGCCTGGTTGCCCGTTTCTCTTCTGACTCCCATGGCATCATACATGACAACTATCGAAAGGAGTCCGGCTATCGCAACAAGATAGGAACTGACTCCCTCGTTGATCGTTATGGAAGTCGTTAGTGCACATACCGCAGCCGAATGGCAGCTCGGCATCCCCCCAGGTCCTATAAGTCTCTCGGGAACAAATTTTTTGGACATTATTAAATGGATTATTGTTTTGATAACCTGAGCCAAAGCCCAACTCAGGGCCGCAGACATAAGAACTTCGTTATGAACGAGGTCCGATAAAAACTGTAACATTTAGATATTTCCTCTATTGAACAGACGGCATATTGTAGGATTCACCATACGTGGTAGCACCGGGATTGACTACTCCCGATTCGTTATATATGGAATAACCGTCCGCAGTATTATTAACATTTCCGCCGGTAAGTGTTAAGACCGACGATCCGCGGTTATTGTAGATCACGGGATGGAACGAATCTCCGCATCCCGTAATATTTCCACTGACAATCTCCATGCTTCCCGAATTGACAATGGTCATAACCGTTTCTTTGCTGTGAGATATCTCACAGTCTTTTATGGTAAGGACACTGCTGCCGTTCTCCGAATTCCAGACGGTAACCGAATCCGTATCGTTTGTAACCGTAACGCCCTGAAGCGTAAGCTCACCGTAATTAACTATGCTTTTTGAGTATTTTCCGTTAACGCTGTTGGTGATCGTACCTGCACCGATGATAGTCATTTTACCATTGTTGATAATGGTATCTTTGCCGGCTCCGTCGATGGTAAATCCACCCATTTCGATACTAATGTCAGAGCCTTCAGCCGTATTGCCGCCGCCGGTAACATCTTTTGTCAGATATACCTTTTTGGAGTCCGTGCCGATGTAGTTAAATGCATCCTGAAGTGAGTCAAATCCGACTCCGTCAACAGTTACTGGTTTATCCTGATATTCAAAATAAACGTTTACCGTTTCTTTTCCGGTAGTATTGGAAGATTCAAGAGTCCATGTCGAAACATCCCATACTATTGATGCATCTCTGCTGTTGGATTCAATGGATACGGTCTTGTAGTAATTCTTATCGGGAGCACTTTCCTGCTCTTTGCCGTCCACTATATATTTTACTTTGGGAGCGCCGACGGAATTTGACTCGCATCCGCAAAGGAACGCGGTTGCCGCGATCAAAGACGTCAGCAAAATATACTTGATTTTATTCATAAACTGTATTGATTCTGTTCTGTTTCCGTTATTTTTTCACACGGATCCAATCGTTAAAAACTGCGTTTTAATTCTGAATTCCGTGAAAACACCATACCTTCGCAATTATACAATTATGTGAACCGATTGTCAAATTGAAGGGCCCCCGGCCCGCTTCAGAACAATGCGGCAGATTGCATATCAGTTTCAATTAAAAAGTGACGTGACATGCTGTTGATCAACCGCAAAAAGTCTTAACTAACTTCTCATAATATACGAAAATACAAGATATGCGGTCTTTAATGCATCATGCCTTATCTTTTCATCCTCGATTGAAAAGATATCGTCCGCAATAACTTCCGTGTCTTTTACACCTTCAAGAGAAACAATGGTTTTTCCTTCGGTATCAAGATATTTGCGGCGGATCCTCTCATCCACTACTCCGTTATTGGCGATGACCACATCGATCTTTCTTGAATCGAGATAACTGTTAAGAACGTCGATATGATCCTCGACATTGTATCCGTCAGTCTCGCCCGGCTGTGTGACCAGATTTGAAATATACATAAGCGGGGCTTTTGCAATCTTTAATGTCGAAACAACTTCTTTCGCAAGAAGATGAGGAAGTACGCTTGTGTAAAGACTTCCGGGGCTGAATATTATAAGATCCGCTTCAAGGATCTTTTCTTTGACTTCTTTTCCGACATGCACATCATGGTCATAATATAGTCTTTTTATATCCTTTATATTGGCACTGACGCACTCCTCACCGAAAAAGCTTCCTTCGTCACCTTCGCCGATAAGCTCGACTTTTTCCTCGGTCAGCGGAAGAACCGTACCTTTAACTTTCAAAAGTCCGGACATATACTTGGTCGCTTCGGTCAGATTTCCTTTGATATCGATAAGTGCTGCCAGCATGATGTTTCTGACGGGATGGTTGTGCAGTGTTCCTTCTTTGGAGAATCTGTAGCCCATCAGATCTATAAAATCGGAGTCGACATTTGCCATGGACAAAAGTACCTTTCCGACATCGCCGACTGCGGGGATATTCAGTTCTTCTTTAAGCACACCAGTACTGCTGCCGTTGTCGCTTACGGCGATAACTGTCGTAACATCCAGAGGGAAAAGCTTAAGTCCCGAAAGGACACACGAAAGACCTGTTCCGCCACCGAAAATAACTACTTTTTTCATATACGCTTCCTCATACACATTATTTTAGATTTATCATAAATAACCAAATTTAAAACTTACAGGCTCTTTGGAAATTATATATTTATTCTATATTTTTTATTCTTTAAAAAGACTTTCGGCCCTGCCTAAAGCAGCTTCGATCACCTGATCCATGTCGTAATACCTGTATTCGCCGAGCCGACCACCGAAATAAACATTTTCTTCACGCTCTGCCAGCTCAAGGTATCTTTGGTAAAGTTCATTGTTTTTTTCATCATTTACCGGATAATACGGCTCGTCGCCGTTTTTCCACTCTTTACTGTACTCTCTGCTTATAACCGTGGCAGGTATATCTTTTCCGTCAAAATCCTTTCCAAACTCAAACCATTTATGCTCGATGATCCTTGTATACGGCGTTTCGCTGTCCGTAAAATTTACGACCGCATTATGCTGGAAATCCGGAATTTCAAGTTTCTCGGTTTCAAATCTTAATGTTCTGTATTCGAGATGTCCGAGTCTGAAATCGAAATACTCATCTATCGGTCCGGTATAAATGATCTTATCCGCAATACCTTTATACACATCCCTCCGGTCAAAGAAGTCGGTTTTGAGTCTGACTTCCACACCTTCAAGAATTTTTTCAACCATTCGGGTATATCCGCCGATCGGGATTCCCTGAAATCTTGCATTAAAATAATTGTTGTCGAAGGTAAATCTTACAGGAAGTCTTTTTATAATAAAAGCGGGTAAATCTTTACATTCTCTTCCCCACTGTTTTTCCGTATATCCTTTTACAAGCTTTTCGTATATATCCGTTCCGACCAGGGAAATCGCCTGTTCTTCGAGATTATCCGGAACAAATTCCTCAAGAGAAACCCCTCGTTTTGAAGCCATTTCGGAAAGAGCTTTTTTTCTTTGTTCATCGATAATGGCTTTCGCTTCTTCGGGAGTATTTACGCCCCACATTTCCTTAAATGTATTCATGTTAAAAGGAAGAGAATAAATCTCCCCTTTGAAGTTGGCTTTCGGACTGTTGACGAAACTGTTAAAATCCGCGAATCCGCACACAAACTCCCACACTTTCTCATTGTTCGTATGGAAAATATGAGCACCGTATCTGTGAACATTTATTCCGTCAATATTCCCGGTATATGCATTGCCTGCGATATGTTCTCTCTTTTCTATCACAAGCACCTTTTTACCGGCTTTATTCAGTTCATGTGCAACTACCGCGCCGTATAGTCCGGCTCCGACGCAGAGATAATCGTATTGTTTCGCTGACATTTCTTTTCTTTTTCTATCTTTTCATGCAATTAATGCAGAATCTCTCTGTAGGATATTATATCGCAAAACGTCGGTACGGTGAATATCATTCAAATGGTTTTTATACACTACAGGGTATAAAATGAAAAGTTATTCGTTTTAAATCATTTTAAGCGAATAAAAAATGAATTAAGACGAATTTCTTTTTGACTCAAGACGAATTTCTTCTTAAAATAGTTTATGAAGGATGCTATATTTCAGATCACCTAAAATAATTTTATCTGAATGAATAATTTTTTAAATTATAAAAATATAGCAGTGGGGTTTAAGTATGAAAATACTGTTTCCGCAATGGAACGGAATAGGACATGAAGATATGACGGAAGCTTTTGAATCACTTGATCATCAGGTCGTAAAAGTTCCGTTTTCAGATGATGTCAAAAATGAAGAAAAACAAAAGGCAGATTTGAAAATATCCATAAAGCAAAACTCTCCCGATTGTGTTTTCACTTTCAACTTTTTTCCTGTTATCGCTAAAATATGTAACGAATTAAATATTCCTTACATTTCCTGGACTTATGATAGTCCTTACGTAAGGCTGTATAACTGTACGATCTCATATCCGACAAATTATATTTTCGTTTTTGACAGTGCTGTATTTTCAGAGTTTTATGAGGGAGGATTAAAGAACGTTTATTACCTTCCAATGGCTGCGAATACTGACCGTTTAAAGAAGTTGAATGATTTTTCTTCTTTTGAAAAAACATCGTTGGCCAATAAAACCCCAATTTCTTTTGTTGGCTCTCTTTACGACGAAAAGCATAATTTCTATGAAAGACTGGAAAACATAAGCGATTATACACGCGGTTTCATTGAAGGTCTCATGAACGCCCAGAAAAAAGTTTACGGTGATAATTTCATCCGGAAAGTCTTAAAGAACAATCCTGAAATTCTTAAAGATATGATCAACGCATATGATATGGGTAAAAGTCCCGACGGAATCGAAACGGACGAATATATGTATGCAAATTATATAATTAACAGAAAAATAACTTCGATTGAGAGAACCGAACAATTAACACTGATTTCCGAAAATTTCAGTCTCGATCTATATACTCATAATAAGAACACTAAAATCCCCGGATGTATCAATCACGGTCCCGTTGATTATTATGATTATGCACCCTATGTTTTCAAAAACTCAAAAATAAATCTTAACATTTCACTTCGCAGCATTATTAACGGAATTCCCTTAAGATGCTTTGAAATCATGGGTTCTGAGGGATTTTTATTATCAAATTATCAGCAGGATTTCCTTAACCATTTTGTTCCGGGAGAAGACTTTGTATACTATGAGAGTAATGAAGATTTACTTGATAAGATATCATATTATCTCAAGAATGAAAACGAAAGAAAAGAAATAGCTTTAAACGGTTTCAAAAAAGTGGAAGCAGAACACACTTACGTTCGAAGAGCAGAAGAAATGCTTAGTTATATATCTTAGTTTAGTATTATGAAAATAATTGTTGTAAACTATAACGAATTAAATAATCCCCCTTCCAATTCTGAAGTTTTGACAGATATTAAGTCTGTTTTTGATTCCGCATCACAAACAGTTTTGGAAGATATGGGAAGCAGATTACGTGAGGATTTAACTAAACTCTTTTTAGATTCCGAATCCGCCGATATGGTTTTTATGGATACATCCGATATCTATAAGAGAAACCATTTAGAATCCTTCGTAGGTGAGCAAAAACCTGATCTTCTGATCTCTTACAATCTGGCCGGTTTTGAGTTGAGTACACTTACTGATTCTTTGCTGTATAATTTAATGGATTGCCGTCAATTTCATATAATTAAGAAAAAAGAACTGCCCAACGAAAGATGTCTGGAAAAACTTCGTAGCATAAACCTTTTTATTTTTGATCAAACCAATGTTTAAAAGGAGTAACCTTTGCGAATACTGATGGTAGACATGGGAAGCTATACTTTCCGTGATTTAAAAGAAGCTATACTGGAAGAAAATCATGAAGTAGACGAACTGTACTACTTTTTCAAAGACAGATTCAAAGATGAATTCTTCTCTGAAAGAATTGCTTTGACTTTAAAAAGAAAAGCTTATGACTGTATCGTAAGCATTAATTTCTTACCCCTTATCGCAGTAGCCGCTCATGAATTCGGTATTCCCTACATTTCCTGGTCTTACGATTCTCCTTTGGCAGAACAACTTACGGAATACTTCCATTTCGACACAAATCATATCTACCTGTTTGATCGTGTTGAAGTAGAGAAATTTAACGCTTCAGGGTTTAATAATGTTTATCACCTTCCCCTTGCAGTTAACACAAAACGAATATCCAAATTGTCTTTCTCAAAAGAAACAAATCAGAAATATAAAGCCGACATTTCTTTTGTCGGCATGATATATGATTCGTCTCTTGATACTCTCCTTTATTGCGCAGACGATTACACAAAAGGATTTGTAGAAGCTTTATTCCAAGCTCAATTCAAAATCTATGGTTGTAATTTCATAGAAAAAGCCATTCCGGATTCTCTGATTGAATCACTGAATGGCTCTTATCTCAAATTGGGAACAACAAAATTTAAACTTAACAAACGCGGATTGGCATATGCGATCAATACTCAGATTACTCATGTAGAAAGAACAATTCTTCTGGAATCCCTTTCTGAAAATCATACTGTTAATCTATACAGTACACAACAATATGACCTTCCTCCTGCTGTAAATCAATCAGGTCCTGTCAAATACTATACTGATATGTATGCTGTTTTCAAAAACAGTAAACTTAATCTCTGCCCTACCCTTAAAAGTATCGAGTCAGGAATTCCCTTACGTGCCCTGGATATTCTTGGATCCGCTTCAGTTTTATTTTCCAATTATCAGCCCGAACTGGCTGAATATTTCGTAGACGGTGAAGATGTCATTATGTATGAAAGTTTGGAAGATGCTGTTGATAAAGCAAATTATTATATCGAAAATCCCAAAACCCTCGATTCAATTGCAATTTCCGGTTTCAATATAGTTCAAAAATTCTTTTCTTATAGTGACAGAATTAATACTCTTTTAGTTTACTGAAGATTCATTTGTCAAATCGATTTGGATTTTTTCCGGGTTTTCTTCGGTAAATCGTATACTCATTTCTCTGAATGTTTCCAGCAATACATTGAAATCCTCTTTAGAAAAATCTTTTGTATCTCTTAAAAAACAAGCATTTATAATAATCATAGACATTTGAAGCCATGCAATAAGTGCTCGTTTTAACTCTATACTATCCTCTATAAATATTTTATTATTCCACGCATACTGAATAACTGATGCCATAGCCAGGCATCCTGTTATATGCATATTATAATTATTTACAGAACTATTGCTCTCATGCTGTCTATAATAGCTTAATGGATATGTAATATATGCCATATCACCCATTTCCAACAATCTTAGCCAAAGCATATAATCATCTATCAAATATTTTTCTTTTCCGTACCAACCGCCCCAAATACGATCTCCCAATAATTCTCTTTTAACCAAAACAGTTGTGGGCTCACCAATCCAATTAATACAATTTGCAAAAAACAGTTTTCCGGCATTTTTTCTGTCTATTATTCCACTATTATTAATTACAGGCTTGTTACATTCCCTGTCCGGTAAGGGATTTTTGTTTTTATCAATCAACTGCCTGTATGATGTTACTAACGACAACTGCGGAAATGCGAGAAAATAATTAACCATTACCGCAATCTTATCTTTATTAAATAAATCATCATCCATCAAAAAATTAACATACTCAGATTCTTTTGAAATATTATCCCAACATATATTCCAATTTATACCTGCACTGACTCCCGGATTACGTAAATATTTTATATTTGAATACTTTTCCTGATATTTGCGAATGATTTTCTCTGTTCTGTCATCCTCACTATTATCGGAAATAATAATCTCAATATTTGAATAAGTTTGACTAACTGCGCTATCCAAAGCCTCTTTAAAAAAATCCGGCCTTTCATGAGTAGGTATGCAAATCGATACTAATGGAAATATTGTATTTGAATATTCTCTTAAAAAATTATCTATTATTTCTCTTTTGCTTTCCTTCTGCTCTTCTTTTATTATCCACTCCGTTGCATTATCCAATGCAGCAAGGGAAAATCCACCCTTTCTATATTCTAAACACTGAGACATAATTGTATATCTCAAATCTTTTTTAAATAAACCTTCTTTCCAAAGGATATTCTGTCGAGTCATAAAAAAGCCATAATCAACCGAAACAATATCCATATTTCTTTCGGGATCTTTAAAGTCTACTCTTGTCGATGTTCCGTCTGTAAGAATCAAATTATCTCCTTTTACTCCCACAGCAGCAACTGACTCCTTCTCAAATAGCTTTAAACACTCCAATATTATATTTTCTTGCAAAAAAGATACACTTTTATCAATATAAATTTTATATTTTGAATCCATTAAAACTATTTCATTATAAGCTGCAGCTACGCTTTTATTACTCACTTCCAGTAATTCAACATCATATTCCTCCGGAATAACTACATTCTGAAGAGCATCGTATAGATGATCTATTGTTTCATTCTCTTCCTTATAGACTATAATAAATATTTTTTCCATATTACTACCCCTTAAAAAACTGTTTTGATTTTTCCGATTTCTTAAAGATTCTTTCAAAATTCAATTTAACTGAATAACATTTTTTTGTATTCATTCAAATACTTTTTTCTATTGTTATCATAATTAATCAGGTTCAAAATGAAACCATCATCATGTACACATATGGGTTTTTCCATAAGAGGAACTACAACTTTATATCCTCTCTTTCTAAACTCCATACTTTGAGAAGCATCATAAAAATCAAATTCCGTAAAAATATCTTCTCTCCATCGGATATCATATTGCGTTGCCATAAGTAAACCATCTATCACCTCAACAGGATCACAAACATAAGAACCCAGACGTGTATATTCTTCGCATCTAGATGTATCTGATAAATCCAACATATACATACTTCCGACTTCTCTTTTGTTCCACATGCAGCCATCTTCCGACATTTTTTCCGCGCCCACTATTCCTACCATTCCGATATCAGTATTATTGGTAAAAATATCCAACAATTCATACAAGAAATATCTGTCCACAATAAAAACATCCTGATGCAAATATATTTTATACTTAGCATCAGTAGAATTCATTCCTTCATTGTATCCACCGGTCATTGATTTTGCATCTTCTATGGACAATACTTCTATTTCATAGCCTTCGGGTATATACAATCTATCGATATATAATAGGCACTCTGAATAAAAATCATGATTATTTACACATGTAATAAAACAAATCTTTTTATCATTCATATAATTATTTTTCTTCCACCTCCAAGCCGGATGAATAATTCATTAATATTTCTTTTAACCCATTTATTATCTTTTCCTTTTGAATAATTCTTTTATTGCTCTTGATTATTCCCATTACCGCAACCATACTGATTCGTTCTCTTAAAATGTAACTAATGATTTCATTTTTTTGTATCTCAGGAAGATCAAATTCAATTCGTCTTAAATACAATGATAAAATCTTATATACATTAATTGCTTCATCTATAGTTCTGTAATCCAATAATGTACAATCAACATTTTGGTTCTTTTCTTCAACAAAAATATCAAAAATCGAGTAAAATATATAAATCCTTTGATTTCTCAATGCAATTTCTTGAATTTCATCTCGACTTAATATTTTCTCTATTTCATCATAATCTCTTTTATCCGAAAGCAAAGATTCAATTGACTTCTCTATTTTCAAAGCCTTTTCATTAATCGTTGACATTTCCTCGTAAGTCGGAATAAACATTGAATCAATCTCCTTGTTTTTTCTTTAAAACACACTTTACTTATGATAAAATAATTATACTATTTTTGCATCTTTAATCAATTATAAGGGAGAGCGTTTGATGAAATTATTAATCTATTCTTGGCTCCATGAATTTACCCTAAACGATATCATTAATACGTTTAACAAAATTGCTGTTCAGTTCGATTTAATAACTTTGGATCTTTTCAAAAAAGACAAGTCAAATTGCCAAGAATTGTATGATAAAGTATATAATAAACTCTCCTCTTGCGGTTATGATGCTGTTTTTAGCGTAAACTATTTCCCTGATGTTGCTAAAGCATGCTTTGCCAAAAATACTCGATATATTTCATGGACTTATGATTGTCCCTTGGATATCGAAAATATTTCCGATACTATTTCACTCCCGACCAACAGAGCATTTTTCTTTGATAAAGAACAGTATTTGGAATATGATAATACTAATAATACGGTTTATCACTTTCCACTGGCAGTAAATCCACTCAGATCTCAAGTAAAGTATTCATCAGACTATTCCTCCGATATATCCTTTGTTGGAAGAATATACCATTCTTCATTTCCTGCTTTAACTAAATATATGAATGAATTTAATAAAGGATATTTAAAAGGTTTAATTGAATCGCAGAAAAATGTATATGGTACCTATCTGGTTAAGGATGCTTTATCCGAATCTTATCTGAAAGATTTAAATAAAGATTTAAAAGATCACAATTGCCCTTTCACTTTGGGTGAAAAAAGTGTGTCTTTAAAACAAATAGCCTATTCTTTAGCTACCGAAGCCACTTTTGAAAATCGTTTGATGTGTTTGGGATTATTATCCATTTATTTAGATTTAAAGTGGTATACTACACCCGATTCTGAAACCTTAAACAATATTAAGAAATATCCCCCTGTAGACTACGATAAAGAAATGCCTATAGTTTTTAAATCCTCAAAAATTAATCTTCATATTGGTCTTCATGCCATTCCTTCCGGAATATCTTTACGCCAACTTGATATAATGAGTTGCGGAGGTTTTCTTTTATCCTCTTTCCAACCTGAATTATTTGATTTCTTTATTCCCGGAGAAGACTTTGACTTTTTTTCTTCTCCAGAAGAAGCTTTAGACAAAGCCAAGTTTTATATTTCAAATGAATCTGTCCGAGAAAAAATAGTTCGGTCAGGAACTGAAAAAACAAACAGTATTTTCAGCTACGAAGAAAGAATCCCAAAATTACTTAGCCTGGCTATGGAATAGAATTATTCCATAGTTATTTGACATTTTTCCAATAATTTTTGTATTGCAACATCATAATTATATTTTGTTTTTATTTTTTGATAGCCTCTCATAGCTATATTATTTCTCTCTTTCTCATGATCCAAATAATACGAAACTTTATCCATTAATTCATCTATCGTTTTAAAAACAACAATTTCTTTGTCTTCCTCAAACAATTCAACCAATTCTTCCTGATAATTACTGATAACAAATCCTCCAATGCCAATTATTTCGAATATTCTCAGTGGAACACCTGTTTTAATACTTCTATTTGTAATGTTCAAATTTATTTTGCTTAACTTATATACTTTTGGAGCACCTATAACACTGTTGATCGGGCCATGAATAATGACATTTTTTAATTCGCTGGTATCTCCCTTGGTATATAGATCCACCTTATATTTCACAGCTAAAGCATTGAGAATCCTTACTCTCTCCAAATACGCGATATTACTAAAGAATGAACACTGAAAATACTTTTCATAATAATAAGGAACTTTTATACAATTCCTATTTTTATAATAATCATACATAATTCGACCATCCAGATGACTGTAAATTTTTTCCGAGTCCCTCCAGTCACATAAATCCTCCGAAATGATCATATCTATTTTGTTAATACTTCCTTCATCATAGTTTTCTTTATATTCTTTTAAAATATCAGTTTCATACATTTTACCTATAAAAGAAATATCATGGCTATATGTTTTTTCATCCATTTTACTTATGGAAATCAACGAAGAAGTATACGGATCCGTTACCAATGGCAAATGAATAACGTTTTTTAATCCCAGTTTTTTTAAATCATTTATTTCTCCCCTGTCGAACATGCATGCATACAGAGAGGGATATTGAGCCTGATTAAATGCATATTGCAGTAAAGGCGAATCCCATGCCCATGAAATATATTTCAAGTTACTTCTTTGAGCCGCTTCTCCAACATTGGGAGAATAGTCAAAAGTAAATACAAACAGATAATCATTTTTCTGCATCCAATCGGTCATCCTGTTTACAAGTTCTTCTTCGTATCTTATACTTGAAACATTCTCAAAATAAATTTCAACACTATATCCCAATCTTAACAAAGAAAGCTCCATAGCAGGAAATGCTATTTCTTCAGTATCAACAACTAAAACTCTTTTAAATACTTTTTCCGGAACAAGCTTTCCAAATTCATCCTTCAGTTTTTTTAATTCATTTTTAGTAAAACTCAAACCGTCATTTTTTCCATCATGAATACACCAAGGTTCATCCTGATTGGCTACAACTGTTTTAAAATTATTTCTTTGTATTTGCAAAGACATAATTACCGAATAACACTTCCAATCATTCTCAAATATATCTTTCCATTCAAAATCTCTTTGTGTTGCTATAAAGCATCCCCATAAACAACCTGCTTCTGTATATAGTCCTTCAGTTTCGTTGCTTCTTTCTTTTATAAATTTAGAGCTGCAATAATTCTTTTTGGAATTCATGGATATGCATTCTCCAAAAATATCATCCGCCATAGATACCTCATTGCCCAAAATATTTTTTGACCCCTTTACTCCAATGGCCCCTATTTTTTTGTCTTTAGTAAAGATATTTAGCAAATCGAATAATAAATTTGAATTAACTATAAAAGTATCCTGATGGATATATATTTTGTACTTTGCATCACTGGCAATCCTTGCTTCTTCATATCCTTTTAAAATTGAGTCCACATCGGATACTACCATTAGGTCAATTTCATATCCATCCGGAATACTTAGTTCATTAATATATTCCACGCACTCGTTCAGCAGGGGATTGGAATTTGCACAAATAATAAAACAGAATTTCTTTTCATTTACATTATTCATTAATTTTTTCCTCTTCTTCCCTTAATTTAAGTGCTTCTTCTTGCATTCCGTATAAATTGTATTCTTCTATCAGTTTATTTCTTATTTCTTCTTTTTTTCTGCCTAACTTCAGACACGCATTAAGAAAGATTATAGATTCTTTTCTCTTATTAACTGCATCAAACATTTGGGAAATATTAAGAATAGTCTTTTCTAAACCAAAATTCAAGGAAGTAGCATAGATTGCAAAAAAATAAACTGATATTTGTTCTTCCATCAAAGACAAAAACATTCGCAAAGTGTTTTCTGAGCATGGATTACTAAAAGCTCTATATACAAAAAAACGAAGTCGATCGTCCAGTTCAATCAACTCTTCCAATTCCATATGATCCTTCAACCCTGATGAATTATAATCCCCGGACAACGTTATCGCTTTTACTATTCTATATACTGCAGATATTTCCTTTGAGTTTTTCATTAATAATCTGCCTGCAGGACTTAATAATTCACTATATATTTGTTCTATATTATCCCTTAAATTTCCAATTTGTTGTTTTATTATTATTTCAAGTTCTTCACAATTATTCATAAAAACACCTTAAGAAAATATTATCTAAAAAAGGGAATCGGAATCCGATTCCCTTTTTAGAGACTAAAAATTAATTACTGAATCAATGATAATACATTCTGATTTGCCTGATTTGACTGAGCCAACATAGCAGTTCCTGCCTGAGCAAGAATGTTGTTGTTCGAATACTTAACCATTTCAGTTGCCATATCCGTATCACGAATCTGGCTCTCTGCTGCTGTTGTATTTTCTACAACATTGTTAAGGTTATTGATTGT
>JAILRA010000078.1 GCA_024698715.1 Lachnospiraceae bacterium | reverse complement strand
GCGCATGGAAAGACATCAAGGCAGTAAAGGACAAGGCTGTATACGCTATTGACGGTGATGCTTTCAATCAGCCCAATCAGTATGTTATGAATTCGGCTTATGAAATTGCGGTTGCAGCATATCCCGATGAATTCAAGGATCTTGAGAAACCTTTTGATTAATAGTTGTTATTCTTTATCAGATGAAAAAAAACAATACTCTTAAAATTTTAATAATATTGTTTGTTTCACTGGTCGTTATTATCCTGGCTTTCGGTATCGGAAGCGTATTCGTTCCGTTAAACGAGCAGTTCTGGATAATAGCTGACAGGTTGTTTAAGCATGGAGCCGAAGGAAACTATCAGGCTACCAATGCTACGATCATGACTACAATACGTATGCCCAGGGCTCTTCTCGCCTTTCTGGTGGGAGGAGGCCTGGCTATAGCGGGTGTCTCGACGCAGTCGATACTTCAAAACCCGCTTGCATCTCCATATACACTGGGTGTTTCTTCGGGTGCTTCTCTTGGCGCGTCATTAATTACCGTGCTTGAAATAAGCATCCCCGCACTCGGTGTATTTTTATTGCCCGCAGGCGGCTTTGTTACGGGACTTCTGACCGTTCTTTTCGTAATGGCGGCATCCTACCGAATTGACAGAAATGTAAAAAGCCATACTGTTGTTTTGATGGGTATGGTTGTTTCCATGTTTGTTAATGCGATAATTACGCTTCTTGCGGTCCTTTTCATAAAGCATGAGCATCATATAATCAGCTGGACTCTCGGTTCGTTTAACGGAAAAAGATGGTATCATGTTTTAATTCTTCTGGCTGCTGACTTAATAGCGATCATCTTTATGCTAAGAGCACACAGGGAACTTGATGCGCTCTCATTCGGTGACGAACATGCCAGGGCCCTTGGCGTGGATACGGCAAAATTCAAATGGCAGCAGCTGATATTTGCAGCTCTCCTGACCGGTATTTCGGTCTGCTTCACGGGAACGATAGGATTCGTTGATCTCATTGCACCTCATGTTGCAAGAAAAATCGTGGGTGCAAATCATAAATATGTTATCATTACGGCATTTTTCGTCGGCGGAATTCTTATGTGTACCGCGGATCTTGTTTCAAGAACCATCCTCGCACCAAGAGAAATTCCCGTCGGTGCGGTAACCGCGCTTATCGGCGCACCGTTTTTCGTATGGCTTTATTTCGGGCAAAGGAGTAAGAAATGAGTGAGACTTCAAAAAAGGGAATAGAGCTTTCCAATGTCACTTCAGGCTACGGAAAAAAGAAAGTGATCAAAAATGTATCATTATTTATTCCAAGCGGTGAGATAACGGCGATACTCGGAGAAAACGGCTCGGGAAAAACCACGCTTTTAAGAACCATAGCCGGACTTTTGGATCATGAAGGAAGCATTCTTGTCGACGGCGAAGAAATCAAAAAAATGCCTTACAAAGAGAGGGCAAAAAAGATATCGCTTCTTTCACAGATGAACAGCGCGTATTTTTCATTCTCAGTATACGAGACCGTAAAAATGGGAAGATACAGATTTCAGAAAGGCTTCTTTGATTCATATAAAGAAGAGGATTTAAAGTTCATTGAAGAGTGCATGAAACGTGCAGACATACTTGATATAAAGGATGAGATAATCGGCGAACTTTCGGGCGGTCAGCTTCAGAGAGTTTATCTTGCGCAGCTTTTTGCACAGGATTCGGAATATGTTTTCCTCGATGAGCCGACCAACCATCTTGATTTAAAATACCGCGTAAAACTCGAGAAAGAATTAAAGGAAAGCAGGGCTTCGACACTCTGTGTATATCACGATATCCGGGCGGCTCTCGATATGGCCGACAATATCATTCTTGTTAAAAACGGTGAGATCGTGAAGTATGGAAAGACTGCGGATATCAGGGAGAGCGAAGCACTGAACCGGACATTTGACATGGATGTGCTGGGATATTTATCATGATTGATAATCTGTTTTAGAAAAAATAAGTTCCTGCCGTTTATTTGATGAAATATTTATAGATGAATAAATGTATTGTGAATTATGAAACAACGAGTTTATTTGAACCATCGGTATTTGCCGGTGTTTTTTTGATGCAGATAAAAAAATTGACTAACGGTCGAAAATTTGTAAATGAATTAATAGATTTTGGTGACAGCCTTGGGAATTTTGCAAACAAAGGGACGCAAGCAAAATGGACAAATGATACTTCCGTGAAAGAGATGTATTATAAGGATTATACCTTTATTTATGAAATCAATTCAGATTCTGTAATCATACACGAGATTCATAATTTTGCCAAAATGATACGTCATTTTAACAAATAAAAAGGGTAAAGCCTTTTTTTTATTTTGCATTCATTATTAAATGCGTAACTCTTGATGATGTTGTTCCGCATCTCCTTTCATAACAGTTTAGTAGTCCCCATTATTTTTAAGTGTCTGGAGGCGCCTGTTTTAGGGCATTTCATAATCTTTAAAAATTTCGATTCCCATCACCTGCTTTATTTTTTTTAAAAACCCTCTCCAATTGTTGGTAGCGCTCAAGGGGATTCTTTTAAGAATCAACCCATTCAATACTTTTTTCAACATCCCAAAACTTATTTCCGTCAAATAAAGGTTCTGCCATAAATAAATCTAAACTTTCTTGTCTGCTGTAGCCCTCTATTGACCAAATAACTTCTACGGATGGTTCCCAAAGTTGTAATTCAAATCTGTACTTTCCATCATCTGTGTTATATCCTTGGGAAAAGTATTTTTTTCCATTATAGACGAAAATCACTTCTTCGCCACCCCAAAGTTTCTCAATAAATTCGTCTGTATTACCATTTATCATATTATTTTAAAGATACGTAATCTGCTTCTGCACCGTCTAAGACCTCTTGATCCTATATATTTAGTTTGTTGCGAAGAACATTAACATCTTCATAAAGATAAGGATCACGCATGCATAGCATCAACATCCAGGCTCTTATTCATTACATTAATATCTTTAATTCCAATCCAATACCGGGTTTCCTCACTTGTTTCGATACTCGATTTCAAGCCATTTCCCCTCGTGTATTGCTTTAAAAATGTCACGGCAAATACTGTTCATAATCTTTTAATATGCATCCAATTCCTGCCAATTTAATTCTATCTTATCTTTAAGCGTTGCTCAAAAGCCATACCAACCCTTTTGTCATCCGCTCTCCGACATCTTTGAAATGATTTCCCGGATTATATTCAAGGACGCAATTAATCTCTTTCTTTTTCAAATCTTTGTATATTTCTTCTATCGAGTCTTTTACCTTCGCCATCTCAGCATTTCTTGTTTTGTGTTCCTTATCTCCAAGGCTTAAATATACATTTTTCGTAAGTATATTCCCCTCCTTGCAAAAAGGAACAAAACCCGGAAACCATACAGACGGAGACACTGCAGCTATACCCGAAAAAACATCCGTTTTATAAGCACTGTATAAAGCGAATAATCCTGCCAGCGAATAACCGATAAGATAATAATTTTTATTAGTGTCCTTATCTATTAAATTGTTTAATACCCAATCAAGAGTTTTATCCGCACCATCCCCGAAATCTTCTCCGAATACTCCGGGTGCTTTCCACGGAGATAAATCCTTGTTCCAGTCATCAACTATAACAACTGCCAAAAGATAATCTGTCGATTCACATTTGCTTAAGCTTTCCTCGATTATCGGCAATTCTCTTTCATCAGATAATTGGATAAAAACTTTATTCGCATTTTCGTTTCCAAAATATTTTATATACATCTCTTGTAATAACAATGTGACTCTTAATGCTATTGCTTCTTCAAGTCAAATTTTTCATCGCAACACTTCGATAAGACTTATCAGTTACTCGTTTCGTAATATACTATAAATCTTCCCTTTCCCGGATTAACCAAAACCGCGCCAACACGAATATTATGTCCTCGGTAAGCATTGTAATAAAGTATCGTATAATCACCTATGTCGCCTTCGGCTGCGTATCGGACATTTTTCTTGGGAAAACCTGTGTAACCGCTGAACCCGTCATCATTATAATAGTTGTATGTGTCTGATACTTTTTTACCAATAAACTTTTCCTTGGCAAGCTCCGAAGGTTCATCAAACTCTGACACCGATGCAACAAAGTCATTGTAATCATTTCCGGATAGAGTAAATCCGGCATATGAGGATGCGACCAAGCCATAATCATAACATTGGAATTTAAAATCCTTTGCACCCTTGGGCAATTCCCTGATTGTAAAATATGCGCTGCCTATATAAGCTCGGTTGCGATATCTTTGGAAAGAAGAACCTTTCCAACTTCCCACACCACCGCCAAAACGAACTAATAAAAACAATACAATAACTATCCCTAAAAAAACACCAAGAACTATTTTAACTTTCTTATTCATGTCTTCCTTACTATCAAATTAATCCACTTTTCACCCTCAAGTTCGGGCTCACATCATCTGACTCTTTCAGCTCAATGATTTCAAATCCTGTTCTTATTATATCACCGGCAACAATTATTCGACATATAGGCGATGAAGTAAAATTAATGCTCTTTGAAGACAGAATAGAATCAGAAAGTTACGTAAATGGAAAAAAGTTTTAGTACCAATTTCGAAAATCAAAAGTTTAAAACTTCAAGGAACTTTCTTATCACTCAAATATGAAGGCGGGAATTGGTTTGGAGTCGGCTATAACCTGCAGGACCTGAATATTGCAAGAGAGTTTTATGCGAAAATCAATGAATTAAGAGGATCAAAATAATCATCATTATGCCCAATAGTCCTGCGTTTGGGGGTTCACTTCGAATACTTCAGATAGCTAAAAACAGTCTCTCCACCGGAAAGACTGTTTTTTATTCTATCTACAAATGCTAAGCTAAAAGTATCTCACTTTCAAATTGACGAATATACTCTGTCCTTCATCTGCATCATGAATTCCACACAGACACATATTTCCTCATTTTACTTCATGCCCCGAAGCCGCGGCAAAATTATATTTTACGATACCAAGGTCGATTTTAGTCATTGCTCCGCCTTTTGAAATAATCTTTGCTTCAGCGCCTTCAAGGGTTATTACAAACTTCTGCTGATTTATTGCCGTAGGTGCTTTCAATGCCGCATCAACTCCTTCTTTGAACCAATCAGGTGCGGTATTCAAATCCACCTTGCAAAGTTTCTCTACTGGTTTTGATTTATGCGCTCTTCCCTGGTTTTCACCGTATCCTATCGCGATTATGCAGACAAGTTTTTCATCATCCTGAATATTTACCTTACTCTTCTTTTTGCTGTATGTTCCTGCAACCCAGCATGTATTAAGTCCCATCATCTGCGTTTCAAGGACGATTTTTTCACCGAAAAACCCGCATTTTTCCTCGAGATCCGGCTTATCTTTTTTACCGACCAGAGCAACATAGTTAACAGCATTCCTGAAATTCATCCCATAATGTGCAAAGAACACATTAAAGCAATCAGGATCATTTGTAATAAGCTGAAATTTCAGTCCGCTTTCTTCATTGCATTCAGTAATCAACGCTCTTAGTTTTGCCACAGTTTCAGGGTCAATGGGAATATCCTTATACTGTCTTACGGAATGTCTTTCGTTAATCGCTTCTTTAATATCCATGTAATTTGTCTCCGCTTACAAAGATAAAACACGCTTTGATCTTATCTTTCTGTATATTTCATATTGCCTTTTTTCTTCATCCTCATTATTTGCCAGGCCTTTTGCTTCAAGGATTCTGTCTATGGCTTGTGCCGGGTCCATCGTATGATATGGCAAAAATAATCCTCGCAATTCCTTTAATTATGTCCATATTTTATTAAAACAATAACAGAATTTCGATTTACTCGTTCGAGTGCCTGGCACCTTAATATTATATGTGAAATATTTGGTAATTATTCCGAATGATCAATCTCCACCTTTTCAGGTCGGCAGTTTTCAAGTTCGTTTTTGGGAATTGTAAGGAAGATATCGACCAGATCTTTATCAAGCTGCGTTCCGGCAACTTCTTTTATAATCTTTATTGCTTCCTCATGCGTACAGGCTTCCTTATACGCTCTCTTCATAGTAATTGCCGAATACGTGTCTGCGATTGCTATTATTCTTGCAGCGAGAGGTATTTCATCCATTTTAACATGATAATATCCGTTTCCGTCCGCTCTCTCGTGGTGGTAAAGTATCCAGTCGGATATTGATGCAAAGTTTTTTAACGGATGCAATATTTTAACGCCAACCTTTGGATGAGCCCTCATGACTTCCCACTCCGACTCATCGAGTTTATCGGGTTTATTTAAAATCGATTCGGGCACGCCAAGTTTTCCGACATCATGCATAAGTGCCGCATATTCCAGACTGACCGGGTTAATGTCTTTTTTTATTGCATTTGGGAGATATTCATAGAAAAGCATCGTAATTGCCTGAACGTGAAGACTGTGACCGTTAAGGTTGGGATCCCTTGCATCTATAACACCGACCAAGACTTCTGCGATATCAATACTGTTCTTCTTGGCCGTTTCCAGAAGTCCAAACATGAGCGTAAGCACAATCATGACAAATACGCTTCCCCAGAAAAGAATCTGTGCCATCAGCATGTCAGGTTTTGAAATAACAGCTATACCGATATACCCAATCAGAAAAAAGACCAAAAGAACCAGTGCGAGATACTTTCTGAAACGGTCTCTCGGGCTTCCGGACGATAAAACATCATGCGTTGTTCTAAGGAAGTTTATGTATCTTACTATGTTGGTAATCATGATAACGGCACCCGCTGCAACGATGCCGATTGTAAAGTATTTCAAAATGATCCCTCCATCTGTTAGTAAGGTGCCAGGCACTCTTCGAGAGCCAGGCACCTTAATCCGTCACCTGTCGAACGGCACCTGTAATAATCAGATTTTCCTTCTGGATAATTCGGGATATTTGTTATAGAAATGTTCCTTGTCCTCGTACATCTTTACATCCGCTTCATGCATTGCCTTTCGTATATCGAAGGATGCCTCTGCGAAGCAGGAACCTATCGCAAATTTCATTGTTTCCGAATTGTCAGACAATGCCTTGATCTTTCCAAGCATGTCGTCAAACTCTTCTTTCGATTTATTCTCTACAATCACAAGGAATTCATCACCGCCGACTCTGTAAACATCGCAGCCGGCATAGATTTTTTTCAAAGTATCCGCTGCGTCTTTTAAAAGATTGTCCCCGGCAACATGTCCTTTCTTGTCGTTTACGTTCTTTAAACCGTTCATATCCACAAAGACAACGCCGTACTGATCGCTTAATTTATATTTTCCTTCTACAATATCCGTAATCCTGTTATTCATCGCATTACGGTTGTATGTATTCGTCAAAAGATCCGTTACGCTGATCTTTTCCATTTCCTTGTAAAGTATGTAATTGCTTACTTCGGAAGCAAGAAGGAATGATGTCAGTTCCAAAACCTGTCTGGTATGAAGCATATTTGTGGTGGCAAAATTGGTGACCCAGAAATACCCTATTGTTTTTCCTTTTGCTCTTAAGGGGTAAAGGGCGATATTTTCTATTCCGAGCATCGACATCGATTCATACCACTCCGGGTTCTTTTTTTTGAATTCCTCAAGGTTGCCCATTATAAGTAAACAGTTTCCTCCGGCGATAAGTCTGTCCCAGGTTTCGATTACCCGGAAAAACGAATCTTCGTCAAAGTCTTTAACTTTATCATTTCTATCATCAGCTGCTATGCTGTTTCCGAGAAACTTGAAGGATCTCTTTTCAAAATCCGTAAGTATCAGAGAACATCCGCTTGCCTTGCAGTCTTCCCTTATATTTTCTATAACGGTCTGCATGGTCTTTTTAAAATCACGCCCTTCTCTCAGCATAACGCTGGTCTTTACGGCTCTGACTGCTGCAGACGGAGTGATATCGCTTAATTTTTCGGCATCGGACTCCGGAGTCATATCATATGTAAAAAGAACATATTTCGTATCCTCCCTGTCGGAAGCAAGCGGTATGAAATAGTTGTCAAGCCAGCCGTTATATTCCTGGTCATACAAATAGTTGTGAAGCAGTATGTTAATAACAGCGCTTTTTATGGTCAGTCCCTCAAAGCTCAGTTTCCTTGGAACATACTCGATGTAAGGACGTCCCGGCACGAAATCTTTGGGATCGACATTTACCGATTTTAAATACAAATCATTTGCGGCCTCAACGCAGAGAGGTCCCTGTGTACCGTCCGGATTGATTTTTAAAGAAATAACGCACGCTGTTTTATTTACTGTATTAATAAAAGCCTGATAATCCAATATTTTTCCCTCCGATTATCATCCATTTCCCCATATAACAACTCATTTTTTATTATAACACTTGTCGCTGATTTTTTATATATTTACCTTGTAAGAAAGCATTTACTGATACGTCAGAACAAAATATTACAGAGATATTGACTTAGCCGTACGGCTAATATTATAATTGTTTTATAATTATTTAGCCGTACGGCTAAATTTATGCGAATTTTACATTTATTTGTTCGTACGGCGAATTTTTACATCAGCGAATAAGTTTACCACCCTCAGCGGTCAACTTTTATAATATCGATTACAGCGAAAAGAGGCCCTATGAAAATATCAGATTCAAAAGAATTCGGTAAATGTCTTAAAGAAAGAAGAAAAGAACTGGGATACACACAAGCGTACATCTCGGAAGTAATGGGTTTAAGCGTCAGTTTTATTTCCGATTTGGAAAATGGGAAGAAAACCGTTGAACTCGAGAAGGCAATTCGATATGCAAACATGCTTGGCACTGATATGATTCTGGAATCAAGAGGATAGCGGAAAATGGTAACTTATAAAGTATATGTCGAAATTGAAGGGGTTCAGACTGAAGTCGGAATAATCGAGGGCCAGGATTATTACGATGCCCGTTTTTTATATTCGCAAAGTTACATGATAAGACCGAATGCAAAACCGATTTCCATATCTCTCCCTTTCCAAAATGACTATTTCTCCGCAAGCCAAACAAAATCATTTTTTGACGGACTTCTTCCGGAAGGATTTACAAGAAGAGCCGTATCCGAATGGTTAAACTTTGATGACAGGGACTATTTATCGATTCTTTACAGTTTGGGAAGAGAATGCATAGGGGCAATTCAAATTGCAAAAGATAATGAGAATCTGCCTGAGCGCTATGTCGAAATAAATAAAAAAAAGATTAAGGAACTGGCTTCAGAGGGTACCTCTAAATCCACAGAATTGGTAACAAAAGCTCATTTGTCTTTGACCGGAGCTTCAGGGAAAGTCGGATTGTATTTTGATAAGATAAATCAAAAATGGTATTTACCCGAAGGACTTGCGCCCAGTACGCACATTGTAAAACAAAGCCATATAAGGTATCAGAATATTGTCACCAATGAACAGCTGACTTTGCTTACCGCCAAAGAATGCGGTATTGATATTCCTGACAGTTTCATCATAAATGTCGGAAACGGAAAAGATTCCGAAGTGTTATTTGCCACGGAACGTTTTGACCGATTATTCAACGAAAAATCTTCAGTTATTGACGGGCTTAGAAAACCATTCAGATTGCATCAGGAAGACTTTTCTCAGGCAATGGGAATAAGTTCAACAAACAAATATGAACCTGAAGGCGCAAATTACCTCCGGGAAATGTTTGAAATAATCAGAAAGTATTCTTCAAATCCGCTTGAAGATCAGATTAAACTCTGGGATCGTATTGTGTTTAATTATCTTACAGGCAATACCGATGCGCACATAAAGAATTATTCACTTTTATACGGATACGACATGCAGTCAATCAGACTGGCACCTGCATATGACATGTTAAGCACTGTCATTTATGAAGGTACTTCAAACGAAATGTCATTTGGAATCGGCAAAGAAAAGAATCTCAAAAAAATTAACAGAGAATCTTTTGCCATATCTGCATCCGAGATCGGAATAACAGAAAAAACAGCACTGAAACATTTTGATAACATGTGTAACAAATTCGAATCCGCTCTTCGAAAATCCGCCGACCAATTAACGGATACAGGTTTCCAAAATGCGAAAATCATTTCAGAGAAAATCTTAAAAAATCGTTCATGGCGATGATTTTATCATCAGAAGTACACTTTCAGAAAAAAACTGATAATGCATTTCACCTTCATAAAATGCATCTTGCCAGAAACCCTGTTGTTTAAGATAAAGCCATGGTTTATATTCGCTTTAGAAAAAAGAAAGGCGGATATAGTCCATGGCATTTTTACTTTTTATCATACTTACAATTTCCGAAATCGGATTTACGGTTTTTGAACTTACAAAAAAATCATCAAAGAAAGAGTGGAGTTTAAAAAGGTTAATCGCAAATGCAGCAGAACTTGCGGTATTCTTTTTGGCTCTTTTATTGCCCGGAATAGACTTAAGTTTCAGATTTAAAGCGCTTCTTTTCATTCTTTTTGCAAGAATTGCCATCTCAGGAATCGTTTTTTTAATCAAAAGAAAAAACGAAAAAGACAAAAGCAAAGCAATGATTGTCTTAAGTGCTCTCTTAAGCGTAATGCTTATTGCGACAAACATGATTCCGGCATTTGTATTTACCGATTATTCGGGCCGTCCTTTAACCGGAAAGTATACTGTTAAAGAAGCAGAGGCGATTCTTATCGACAATTCGAGAATCGAAGAATTCGAAACAGACAATTCAAAAAGAGAAATTCCCGTTCATTTTTACTGTCCAAAAGAACTGACGGAAAGCGGAAATTCAATCGATTCGCTGCCCCTTGTAATCTTTTCGCACGGTGCGTTCGGATATTATAAGAGCAATGCTTCCACATATATGAAACTTGCAAGTCACGGATATGTAGTAGTCAGTCTCGATCACCCGTATCACTCATTTTTTACAAAAGATTCATCCGGCAGACTTATCACAGTTAATCCCGATTTTATAAGCACTGCTCTTTACATCGGAGGCGATGAGGAAACGGGGCTTACCGAAGAAGAAAGATGGGAAATAACTTCTGAATGGATTAATTTAAGAGTCGAGGATGTTAATTTTGTAATCGATACTCTGAAGAATGCAGCAGACGGGGATTTTGGCGATGCATGGGCATTTACGACAGATTCAAAGGAAGAAATTTCCAAAATCACGGATACCATTGATACAGAAAAAATCGGCCTCATCGGACATTCATTAGGCGGCGCGACAGCTGTTACGGTCGGAAGAAGAGAAGACGTAAAAGCAGTAATCGACCTTGACGGAACGATGCTCGGAGAGGAAACGGGAGCAAGCGGCGATACCGTATTTTACAATGAGGAAGCCTATACCACCCCTCTTCTTTCGATAGATAAAGAGGATCATTACAAAGACAGAATATATTTGGATTCAAATGGTTACAATTACGTTAATAATGTTATACTTAAAGAAGCCACAGAAGGTTACTCAACATACTTTGTCAGATCCGAGCATATGAATTTTACGGACCTTCCTTTATTCTCTCCCTTCCTTGCAAAGATGCTTGGCACAGGCGATATCGATGCCGGAGAATGCATCGACAAAGTAAATGCGATAGTACTTTCGTTCTTTGACTGTTACTTAAAAGGAGAAGGCGACTTTACGGTTTTGGAAAGTTATTAAGATGGAAATCGAAATAAAAAAGATACCTGAAAGCGAAAAAGAATATATAGAAATCGGCTGTCACAAAACGGATGACAACATTAACGAAATTGTCAGATTTATAAAGTCGAGACAGGGCAGTGTCGAAGCATTTCTGGAAAAAGAACAATTCCAAATCCCTCTGACGGATATTTATTATATCGAGTCGGTCGATGACAAAACTTTTATTTATCTTAAAGAGGACTGCTTCCAAGCGAAAAAGCGCCTTGTCGAATTTGAAAACGTTCTGGCGGGCAGAGAATTCCTTCGAATCTCCAAATCGGTAATCGTCAACATCATGAAGATTACAGCGATTAAACCGGCGTTAAACGGAAGATTTTTATGTTTGTTAAGTAACGGCGAAAAAGTTATCATTTCGCGCAAATTCGTTCCCGATGTAAAAGAAAAATTAAAAGGGTAATCTTAAAGATGAAAGAGCATTTTAAAGAGACAGTTTCAACATTTTTTATAATAGTGACATTAATCAATGTGGCCATGTTTGTTATCGGCCTTATTTTCAGACCGGAGCAGAAATTCGGATATGAAGTGTTCATTTATCCGCTTATTTACGGCGCCATAAGCTGCATCCCCAACTTAATCATGTATACCAAAAAAGAAATGAGCGTCACCCAGGTCATTATCAGAAAAATCATCCAGCTCATTCTGATTGTGGCAGTTCTGCTTGTAGCGATTCTGGGCGGCCAGCCTTTGAGTGGCGAATTATTCTTCGTCGGCGCAAGCATAACCGGAAGCATCGTTCTCGTATTTATCGCCGTAAATGTGATTGAATGGTGGCTTGCTTCAAAGACCGCAGGAAAGATGACCGAGGATCTTGAAGCGTGGAAGGAGAAGTTTGCGAGGGAGGGGTTGTAATTTTTAGTTATAATACTCTCTTCTTTCTATTTCCTCTTTCTTTTGACAATACTGTGTCCACGACAATGTTCCCGCTTCGTACATTTCTTTATATTTGGCCAATTCATCCTCGTTTTGCTGATATTTTCCCGATTTTCCTCTCACCACATTATTAAGCGGTGGTGCCAATATCGCTACTCCTACTGCAATCGGAAAATAGAAAAATCCATACCAAAAGAAGCCGAATCTGTTATATCCTTTCTTCCCGGCAATTGACGATGTTAAAACTCCCAGAAGAATTTTTATCGTTAATACAAATAATATCATTAAAATCGGGATTAAATTTAAAGAAAAAGCGACACACCAAGCATAGCAAGTCACAATTATTTCATATGTAATTTCCAAATAAAAAACGGCGGAGAGACTCCCCGCCCACTCGGTTGGACCAAGATCTTTCGACCACCCCAAAACTCGATTAATAATCTTCCTGGCATGTTGGAAGATTGGCACTTTGCGTCTGCTGAGCCTGATTCATGGTCATCGCATATCTTCTGTTCGTAAAAATGATGGATTCTTTTCTGGTTTTATCACTCATTCCGAAATAGATCATATCGGATTCATAATCCTCTTTGCCTTTTCTTTGTTCTTCAAGTGCCATTTCGTCCATCAGGATATCGCAATTGTATACATTATCGCCGTCTGTTACGAGAGTCCAAACCCAGGTTCCTTTCAATTTAATCATATAATCATTGATTATTTCGCATTCCTGCTCGTTATAAGCTGTTCCGCCACCGAAGATTGTAATATGCTCGACATTCAATTCGGTCAAAAAGAAACTGTAAAGCTGCACGAATTCCCACATCGTTAATTTCTTTGTATTGACTACATCGACAAAAGCATAATTAAGTCCTGCGACAGTTTCTTCCATGGGATTGGTCTGGAAAACAGCAATATCCAGGTTCTCCAGATCGTGCTCGATATCAATCTCTTCTATCAAAGCTTTGTAAATCTTTTCTGCTCTCTGCATATAATTGTCTGTATCTGTTATATTATCGTTAATGAGGCCCTCGACAAAGTCCTCATATTCCTCGAACTTTGCTTTTGCTTCTTCCACATTTCCCTCAGCCGAACCGTCATCGGAATATTCGGGGAAATAAACAATTGTAAAGGTTTCATAATCATCTGTGGTAATGTCTACGCAGTTAACCAGAGGACTTGACCAGCATGCAAGTTTAAACCCTTTTTCAAACTCATGTATATCCTTCTCGTCTCCTGTAAGAACAAATTCCGTATCAAGATTATAAACCGCATTCATGATTGTTTTTGCGATGGAAACAGTCAGGGGTTTATTTTCAAGTTCTTTTTTATAAGTCGGATTGATAGCCTCGGGATTATAGATGAATCTTCCTTCGGAGAAAAGCGAATCGAATTCGACTAAAGGGGCATTTTCCGAAGAATCGGGAGCTTCTTCCCGCGTTTCGTCATCGGTATCTGATGTCGAAGGAGAAGACATTTCAGGATAATCTTCTATAACAGCTTTTTCAGTACAACCTCCTGCCATAAGAAATGAAAATGAAAATACAAGCGACAAAAGAATGCTCAGACTTTTTTTCAAAACACGTGTAAATGAAGCGTTGTTTCCCGAAGTTCTCATAAAGGCTCCTTTCCGATGGCATCAACCGCATAAAAATCATTTCACTTACAGTATATCACATATGTTTTGCGGATTTATCAGTTTTTTTTGATTTTGAATGTTTTTTTTGAATTGAGCCGTCTGACTTAATGGCTGACGGCTATAAAACCAAGGAATGATTTGCAGACATTTTGCATTATGGTATAATTCACACATGGAAAAAATGCTGTCAAACCCGATTTTTTATATCGGTTCTATAATTCTTATTCTCTGTATTTTAATTTTCATTATAGGGAAGAAACTGAAAATAAACAGGGTGTATGCCATACTGACCGTCGTATCCGTTTTCGGCGCTTTCTTTTTGTGTTTTCTGTCTTATGGCAGAGGAACGCTTTATTTCATTCCGAACGAAGAACCGGGCGTTTGTGCCGACAGATTTTTAAATTATGTTTGTCAGGGAAAAGAGGAAGAAGCCCTTGGGATTCAGTCATCAGAAGATACGCTTTTTGTATTTCCCAATAATCCGGATGCAGTTGAAGAAATAATGATTTCCGCATTAAAAAACAGTTACTCGTATACTTTAAACAAACCAGAACCTGCGGCCGATACGCATGCACGGGTTTCCGCTACAGTCAATTTCCTTGAACTCTCGAAACTTGTCCCCGATCTTAACAAATATGTAAATACAAAACTTGCCGAAATGGTTGAAACGAAACGCAAATCGGAGGTTTATGATGAAAACGACAATTACCGTCAGGATGTTTTGAACAATCTTTACGAAGAAGCGGTACAAAATATTTTATCCGAGCCTGAAAAGTATTATTCGTCGTCAGACATATTGTTGGATTTGAATTACTCCGACGGAGAGTGGAAAGTCGCACATAATCCGGCACTCAAACTGGCACTGGCGGGAGGTTCGGCCTCTGGAGCCAACACGGCTTCGAATATAAAAAGCGAAGTGCTCGGTGAATTAACATATATTCCCAAAGTTTATACGATAGAAGAAAATGCGGTAATGGGTCCGAAACCCAATCCGAACAATTACGGCACAACGGACAATCCTTACGATATAGTTAAACTTGTGGAGGAAAATCCCAAGCTTACGGAAGATAAGAAATGCTTCTTTAATCCCGATGTTAGTTTTGTAAACAAAAACATTCAGTATTACGCTGACGAGACGATTCTTTGCTATTCATGGAAAGAGTTTTGTGACGGTCATGCATGTACTTTCTCGGAGGTTTATCTCTCGGATCCATCGCAGTTTCGAAGAAAACTTTCACAGGATACATACGGTTCTCCGATTCAGAAATATGCTTCCGAAATGTCCAAAGAAACCAATGCGGTTGTTGCGATGAACGGAGATTTTTATAAGTTTCGTGCCGAAGGCGTTACCGTTTATCAGAGGGAACTTTATCGTTTCAATCCGAGACATCTCGAACTCTGCCATGTCAATTCGAACGGAGATTTGCTCTTCACTTATGCGGATGAACTGCCGGATGAGGAGAGTGCGAGAAAGTATATAGAAGAAAATGATGTTCTTTTCACGCTTGCTTTCGGTCCGGTACTTATAGCTGACGGTAAGCCGCATGAATCATCAAACAGTTATCTTCTCGGACAGGTTACCGAAAGATATTCACGCTCGGTTTTGGCAAGGGGGGAACCCTGTCATTACCTTTTGATGACGATAAATCACGGAAGCAATGTTCCAACGACAACAATCCCGCAGACGAGAGACATAATGATGAGCAAAGGTGTTACCGATGCTTATGTTCTTGACGGCGGACAGACAGCAGAAATCATAATGCAGAATAAAGTCCTCAATTACGTGGATTTCGGTTCGGAAAGAGCCGTAAGCGATATTCTGTATTTTGTAACCGCGCTGCCGGAGGAGGAGAGCCAATGATGAATCCTACCGCTTTTATTCTCGGATCTTATGAAATATCATGGGCTTTAATTCTGACGATTGTCGCCATTCTGGTCTGGATTAATTTCTCATGCACGCTTTATACGGGGAAAGACCGTAAAACAATTGCTTTGTGGGTAATGTTTCCGTTTGCGGTTGTTTTCAGTGCGTTCCTTGCAAGGAGTGTTTACTGGTATTCGCATCAGTCGCAGTTTGACGGCTATCTTTATGCACTTAAATCACTTGATTTGTCGGCATTTTCACTGCTCGGAATAATCCCGGGTATTTTTATGGCAGCAGCTTTGATACGGCTGGTTCGGCTTGATAAAAACCTGCCTTCTCTTCTGGACAGTTTGTCGCCCGCTGTGGCAGCAGGGATTGCGATTCTATATTTGACCGATTTTTATCATCCCGCCTGCCGCGGTAAAATGATTATTGAGAACCCGTCTTTTCAGATGCTGCCTTTCGCATATATGAACTTCAACACGCAGGGAGAAATCGAATACCGACTGGCGACATTCTTCATAGGCTTTATAATGATGTCTTTAATCTGCGTTGCATCGACAATTTTTTATCTGAAAAACAGAAAGAAAAAGGGCGATACAGCGTGTTTCTTCCTTCTTTTCTACTCGGCGGCACAGTTTGTGATTGAAAGTACCAGGTACGATGCGGGTTATTTCCCTGCAAACGGATTTGTCAGTATCATTCAGATTTTCTCCGGAATATGTATACTCGGAGTGATGATTTACGAAACGGTAGTCAGAATACAAAAGAAACAATGGAACAAAACCTGTTTTCTTATCTGGATTTTACAGCTCCTTGTCATGGGAGGTACCGGATTTTTGGAATACTATGTTCAGCGTCACGGAAGTATGGCACTTATTCTGCATCCGCTTATGTGTGTCACCTGTTTTCTGATGGCATTTTTCCCGGTATTAATGGGAAGTAAAAAAGGAGTATCATAATGAAGTTTGCGGTCATATCAGACATAGCTCACGCAAAAGGATTCGTTAAACAAAAGATTAAAAAACCTATAAAAGCGACGAGTATTCCGGGAATGACTAAAGATATGAGATTTAATAAAAAACCTACAATCCATTGGAGTTTATTTTCTTTTATGCAAAACGGCAATATTATCAGCGTATAAATAACACCGACTAAGCCCAAAAGAAAAGAGACAAAAAAGCAAAAATCAGAAACAATCGACTCTACAGCCAGCAAAGATGCTGGAGAAAGCGTTTCCGGGTCCACTAAAAAACTCAGAACCACCCAAATCACATCTAATACCAAAACCGTAATGCCATTCCCTATTGAAATCTTTGTTAATTTTTCCCTGATCACCTGCAGTACCTCTCCATGACGCAAAGTTTATTAAACCCTACTTTTACTTTTCTTTTTGACGAAGAAGATTTATTTAGTGGAGCATCTTTTGCTTTATCAAAAATGGCTTGTTTTATTGATTCATATGTTTCTTATCGTTTTCTTTCTTAATGCTTTTCACGGTTTCAGCTATCTCGTAGATAACCTGACTGTCAAGAATGGGCATTACACGATACTGATATTCGGTAAGCTTTTCTTTGTAATAATCATTGATTTCGCTGTCATCCACCTCTTCTACCCAGATTGGCAGAATTGGTTTGTTTAATTCGATTGCTTTTTCAAATTCTTTTCGAACTTCATCACTCTTTTGCGCCGATAATGAAAGCAGTATTATAAACGCATCACAGCCTTCAATCGCGTCCATTTCTTCCGGAAGATAGTGTTTTCCCAAAGGAACGTCCTTGGGTGCACGCCACGTGTAAACACCCCTGTCTTCGAGCACCGTCTGGATTTCTTTTGATATCTCGGCATTTAGTCGATTGTAACTGAGAAAAGCAAACGGCGGACGTTCAGGTCTTGGTGCCAGCCAGGGACCCGTTTCCCAGAAATAAAACATATCGTGAGCATCTTTGTCCGTCAGATCTTCATAATAATCAATTCCGTGTAATTGCTGTTCATAAATGCTGCAATCGATCAGTCTTCTAAAGAAATACAAGCCGTCTCTTAAGTCATCCGCAGTGATAATATGGTTTAAATCAAAATCAGGCGGAATAGTTTCTTTGTTGACAAAGCCCTTTCTCATCTGCGGGAAACAGTTTATTTCATAAACTAAGGGTGAGATATTAAACTTACTTTTCAGGTAGTGTTTTGCTACGTATTTTTGCTCTCTGGCCCAGGTTCCCCTTTTTGATTCTACACACGGCTCCGTCCTACCGTTTCGATACTCATAGAAATACTCACCATCTACATACTGAAATCCGACTATATTGTTAATTTCAAAAATATAAACTCCCATGTGCGGGATAAAGAGAATCATATCAAATTCCGCCCGCAGATTGCCTGTTTTGCTCTTGATCATAGGAGCAAACGAAGCACATATATAATCCGGAAGTTCTTCCATTACAAACTGATACATGATCAATTCAGATTCGTTTAATTCCGGTTTTTCCCCTATTAATCTTGCCATAAAAAACCTCCTCAGATTTTTATTATCAAATCAATTTAGTTTTCTCAATATAGATTATATCAGTTGATCAGCTTCCTGTCCTTACTAACCTATTTGCACCATAAAAATACATGTAAAGACAACGGGATATTCTTTTGCAAACACCCTTGTCCCCATCCTGTTTCATCTCCTTCTGAAAGTCTTAAGATTTCGCTGTATCTTCTAAAAACAGAACCGTTAAAATCTCCACATAAAACAGATGCCATATTTAAAATCTTTTTGTTTTTTCGATCTAATGCATTCTTAATTTCATTTTCTATGACTTCTATATTCCCATTCCCGGAGATATTTCTCCATTCCATATAATAATATTCGAAAGAGTCATTTGGTACGGATCTGTCTTTCCATTTCTCATTATAGTATTCGTTAAAAAGCGATTTTCTGATATCAGCGTAATCTAAACCCATAATCCAATCACCTTCATCAAGCATACGAAAAGAATATAATAATCCTTCATAATTTCCCTTCAAACATTCGATTGAACTGATCCGTTTTCCATCTGCTTCCCAAACAATAGCTTTTTTATCACTTAGCCTTTTAATTTTCATATCAGCTATCATTCTTCTAAAAGACTCCCAACCATCTTCTATAGAAATTATCGAGGATAAGTCCAAATTATCTGAATATTTACTTACATCTTTTGTTTTTATCAACTCTTTTTTTATCTTAGAACTCATGCTGCATCCCTCACAACTAATTATATCATTTTCGCTTTCATTTCGTAATTTTATAACGGCTTAAAACACTGACAAATAAAAAAGCCCTCAATAGAGAGCATTTAATTGCATGAAATGGTCGGTTCGAATGGATTACACTTTTTAACCACAGGCCTTTAATCGACATATTTTAGTAATTCATCTGCGTTATGTATTGTTTTTACCGCATCATCGCCTTGATTGTTCTCGTGATTGAACCATATAATATCGATCCCTGCGTTAAATGCACCGACAACATCGGTTTCGTACAAATCACCTACGAACGCTATGTCGTTTTTATTATATTGGCGGCAGTCATTAAGAGCAGCATTTATCGCCTGATCAAAATACTCTTTGCAGGGCTTTATCCTGCCAAAATCCGCACTCGACCAAAGCCTCTTAAAATAATGTCCTATATTCAGTCTGTCGAGCACGATCAAAAGTGCCTCACCTGAAAATCCGCTGTTCGAAAGCACATACATCGGAACATCTTTTTCACTAAGTTTTTTAAGTGTTTCTTCCATGCCCGGATAGACTTCCATATCATTACATTTCATCAGAAAATCAGCCTCTTCTTCGGGCGTCATTGATACTGTCTCTCCACCGAAACGCACCGCATACTCGGGAAGTTCATCTTTTATAAAACTGTACTCCAATCCGCGTGCATGATGATCCAGCAGAATTTCAAACTGCTCTTCACCGAATTTCTTTATCTCTTCGAAGCTGCATTTGTCTTTATAATATTTTTCCCAGAAACCTGCGAGCCCGCGATTGAAATCAATCGACTTTGTGTGAATGATGGTTTCAAAATAATCAAATAAAAGAATCATAACTTCGCCAGTTCTCCTTTTAAAGCATTTTCATCTTTTCCGGTTCTTCAGATTACTAACAATGTGTTATCTACCATTGCTTGGCATAATCCCGTAAAAATTCATTGATAACTCCGGTGAATATTTCTTTTTTGATTTTATAACCACCTATAATGTTATCGAATGTAACCCCATCTTCGGAATCCTCATTATTCCACGAAATTTCTACATTTTCACCAACTAGTTGAAAATATAAGTCCGCTAATATTGCACCCGAAGCTGCGGTATGCCATCTATGACGAGAATTCCACTCATCAAGTTTATCGTAGTATTCATTGAATTCTTCCATGTTTTCTGAATCAAAAAAACGTGCTGAAACATCTTTCAGCGCAGCAAATTCTCCGGTTGCATCAACAGGGTATGGATCTTCATGCATATTATCTACAAAATCTCTTAACCAAAAGACCAATTCATCAAGATTCCAACGGGTTGTGAATGATTTTCCATTTTGCTGAAAAGCAAGGATATTTTTTTCTTCAATGAACATTGACAGTTCAGTTTCTCGAGTATCATTAAAAAAGGAGTATTCGAGTGAAAAGATATTATCGTCACCGGTTTTACTCATAATTATTTCTTCTTTCATGTCTAATCATGACCACCCGTCAAACGGGTGGTTTGCTCGCCCCTATAAGGGGGTGATACCGGCCAGCGCCTAAAGACGCTGGCTTTCTCTTTGTTCAAGCCAAACTGCCTTTGACTCGTCGCTGCCCTTGAAAGGGCATTTGTA
>JAILRA010000067.1 GCA_024698715.1 Lachnospiraceae bacterium | reverse complement strand
AAATCTGTTCCGTAAGCCCCGGTATTAAGTGTCAGGTTGTCGGTTCTGTAGAAGATTTTCTCATCAAACGTTATCCTTAAATCCGGATTTTCTTTTCCGTGATAGGCGTCTCTTTCATAGCTAATGTACATTGCTCCTTTTAAATCTTTGTAAAACTCTTTGAAATAATCTATTTCTCTTAAGATCTGCTCTTTTTCATCGACGGTTCTGAGATTCTGATTTAAATATCTGCAGGCTTTTTCGTATTCCATTTCAACTCTTCTTTTATAAACGATACCGTCATATTTTTTCTTGATTTCTATAAATGCCGGTGTATCTTTTGTGGCAACTCCGTAACATCTCAACCTCAATTTTTCTTTGTATACAGGCTTTTCCATGGAGGTTCTTATAAGCCTGTAATCCGGTGTATCATAATAAATATTCTGTATAAGCGAATGAAAATATTTATCCGGTTCGATATATTTTCCCATCAGCTTTTCTATTTCTCTTTTTTTGTTTTGGCTGATAAGATATTTCATTTCATATCTTTTAAAAGTATTGTTAAATCCCATACCCTTTCCTCTCTTTCTGAAAAGAGTATATAATTCAAAACTTAAACGAACCTTAACTCTGTAAAAAGATTTGATTTTTTCATAAAAAAAATTTTTCTGCGTATTTATGTTTTTTTAGGATGGATTACGTGTTTAAATTGTTTTATTAATATAAGCGCTTATGAAAACTCGTAAAGGAGGGACTGTGAAAGGTGTTTGAACCTGAACTTCTGTATGATTTATATTTTGATACGGTTTACAAAGTATGTTTTCTGTATATGAAAAATGCCGACGATGCGAAGGATATAACGCAGGAAACTTTCTTTCAAATGATTCGCAAACCATTCAAATATGAATCTGATGAAAAAGCCAAGGCCTGGCTGATAGTCTGCGCATCAAACCTCTGCAAAAACCACAAAAAAAAATGGTGGTTTAAAAAATCTGTTTCATTCGACGAGAAAGTCGGAAACAACATTGAAGACTGTGAATCAGGCACAGAGGATGAATACACGAATGACGTCTATCAGGCAGTTATGGCTCTGGAAGATAAATATTCAATTCCGATATATTTGTATTACTACGAAGGTTATACAACCAAGGAAATCGCAAACATGCTTAATTCAAAGCCTTCCACAATACAAACCCGTCTGGCTAAAGCGAGAGAAATATTAAAAATGGAATTGGAGTAGAACAATTAATTCGAAAGGAGTACGGTTATGTATCCAAATGATTATATAAAAGCAATTGATAAGATTGTTCACGATGAAAACGTAAAAGAAGAAATAAGAAATAATCTTTTTAATCCCGAAATACAAAAAAATACAGAAATGTCGAAAAAGACAAAGTCTTCAAAAGCCTGGAAGATTGTCGCTGCGGCAATTGCGGTTGTATGCACAGTCAGTGTATCGGTTCCCGTTATTGCTTCAGGCATACGTTCGCTGATTATTAACAGGACGCCTTCGTATGCCCCGCTGACAGCTTCAATCGAAACATCCGTTTACAGTCAGTCGGATGAACATATTAATATGTCTGTTGATGAAATGCTGTCTGATGGTATGGTTGTCGAAATGACCGTCAAATACACCGCTCTCGATGATGTCGGAAGACAATGGTTAAAAGATTTTGAAGTGAATAACAGCAATTTATATCTAAAACCCGCAATGTTTGAAATACCCGGGCACAGAACAAATTTTAGCCGGGCAACTGATGAATTGGTCGAAACTGCCGGCGAAGACGAACGTATTTTTATGGTTGAACTTAGTGCCGACAGCCGTGATTACTTTGAAAAAAAAGGAGTTTTATCTTATCCGATGACAGAAAGTAAAGAAGAAGTAATGTTCAATATTTCGGGAAATGTTGAAATACAATCATTTATACTTGAATCAAATGAGAAAGCATCTGATTATTATACTCCGACCTATATCGAAATATCTCCGATGACGTTTGTTATTTACGCCCAAAACCATGGTGTGTATGAAAGAATTACATCGGGAAAAAACGGAGAATACACAAGTGAAACCTGGCTTCTGCCGAATGAAGAACTTGATTCACTTGAAAAGAATACATATTTTATCTTAAAAGACGGCAGCAAAGAATATTTATACGCAGGAGCCCACTACGCTACAGAGGCCAAAGAAGAGAACCATTACTCGGATGTAATGCTCTACAGTACCAGATTTATGGATTTTTCAGACTCCATACAGGGAAAGCCAAAGCTTGTTAACCCCGATGATTTTGAAGCTGTCGTAATTAACGGTGCAAGATTTGATTTTGTTCAATGATAATTTGTTTTTACCTAAAAGAGGACTGCAAAAATGCAGTCTGAGGACTTCGGTTTTTTCCGAAGTCCTTTTAAATCGTAAGTATCAAATACTCGTTCCCCAAAATCTACCTTCCACTACAGATGTTTTTTCTTTATTTATCTATTGCAAGTTTTGTCAACCGAAGATTTCTCTCATTAAGTAATGTTTTGTGATATTTATAATCTCAAATATGATTAGTCTTTCTTTCATCCATCCAGTTCCACGGAGTCAGAAATATAATATTTGAAACCATGCTCTTTGCAGTATGAATCTATTTCTTTTATGAGTTTTGAATCTTTGGTATATTCCAAAAAATATATGTCCGCGCCCAGAGCTGCGTACTTCTCAACATATTCGCCAAAATACTCTCTGTCCTCTTTTGAGTTGCTTCCGAATACGTCGCCGTTCCAGGTGATTTCGGAGAAAACGGTTTCCTGATTGATGCCGGTAATAACTTCATTCCATGAACCGCCGGCTTCGCAATATGCGTTAAGATAAACATCACCGCCGTTTATTATGACATCCAGATTGGTAGCGATTAATCCCTGCATAATATCGGTCAGTCCCGCCATGATTTCTTCGCGTGGATACTGATAATACACATCGCAGTTATCCACGAAAAAACCGTCTACGCCCTTGTCTTTTAGCATCGGTGCGAGTTCATCCAAGATGAATTTCTGCCATTCTTCACTCGACACATCTATCCAGACTTCCTCATCCCAGTGCTCGTAGTCTCCGAGCGCGAGATATTCATACTTTGAATAATAATCCCTGTAATCTTCCAGCGCTCCCACGTTTATATAACTGTAAACCTTATGTCCGCTCTCCTTAAATGACATTATCTCTTCGGCGCTGAAGTACTGCGCATCTATTACTACCGTTTCATATTCGTCAAACTGCGAAAGATTATCTTCTATGCTGAGAAAAACACCGTATTGATTTTGCGAGATTATGTCTTTTCCGATATTGCAGGCGAGAAAGGGAAGGATTAAGATTAACGCCTGTAATATATATATAAATGCTCTTTTATGTTTTTTCATATTGATTTCCATGCTAAGTACTACCCGCCCGACAAACTTCAATACCTTTCTAACAATTCCTTTTTTCATGTATACTCCGCCGTCCAACAACTCTCTATTATCCAGACTTAGATATTATAACGATTATATATGCTCATTGTGACAATCTCCGTTGAACGATACACTATTTTTTGCGTATCGTTTTAGCGGAACCCAACAAACCGATAGGCAACACTAAAAGCAAACATATACTTGCTATGTTATTCAAAATTTTTTTTATATCGTTTCCTTTCCGTTCACTTATATATCTTTTTGATGATGTCATCTTCTTTAACTTTTCAGTTAAAACCTATAAAAAAAGACCGGAATCGGTCTTTATCTGAAAAATGGTTTTCCCGTTATCGATTCTTTGCGTTTTAATTTCCCGTTAACTAACTCATAGCTCCTAAACAGAGTGCGTTTATAACGATATTTAACGACACCCTCTATATAATCTGGGTTAGGATACCAAATTGAATCCCTTATTCTATAATTATCGTTCTCACCATATTTTATCATTAGATTTTCAAGCTCTTTTTCGGCTTCTTCTAATGTGTCAAACCTTATTTTGCGTGTGTACTCAATTTCGTAATACATAATATCACCCCTTTCCCTCAAGAGTACAATACACAATTCTATTAGTCAAGGATTTAAACTCTCTCTTTTTTTTCATTTGCTCACGGGCAAACTCCAACTGAATTTCGTCTATCGTTTTCTGTTCTTCTTTTGCCCATGTTTTTTCTTCGGGTGTCATCATAGACACCCCCCAAACATACTGTTCGTACTCTTCTTTGGGTGTTAATGCACGAACTGTTAAAGCCGCTGTCATTTGCCCAATAGTCGACGGAGTTGCCTGTCCATAAACTTTCGAATATAATTGTCCACGATATTTCAAGTAGGATAAAAAATGAGCATCCCCTTTGGTTATATCGTGTTCGCCCCACGGTATCGGGAATGCTCATGCCCTAAAAGCATGATTATTGTACATTCTTATCAGCTTGATTACAAGCCCGATACCGAAAATTTTTTTATGTAAGGAGTAACGAAAAGGCATTCTGTCCTATTTGTGGCTCAGAACTATCAGTTATTGGCAGTCGCAAACGAAAACTTAAATGTGATGACGGAGAGACAAAACAGTTGATTGTTCGTCGGCTACACTGCGACAGGTGCAATAAGATTCATCATGAACTGCCTGACTGTGTAGTTCCATACAAAAGATACTCTGCGGAAGTTATTTCTGAAGTGGTTTCGGCAGATACAGAATCAGTCACTTCGTTTTCAGGTGAAACCAGTACGTTTTTACGGCTTCGTACATGGTTCGCGTTACTCCGGGATTATTTAAGTCGTATTAGAGAACTGCTTCAAATACGATTCTCTGCGGATATATCAAACATCAATCCGTCCTCTGTCGGCGGATTGAAAAGTATTGTCCGTTTGCTTGTAAATTCAAATCTGTGGCCACAGACCCGTTTGGCGATTACTGTCCTAACGTGAGCGTTTATACTTGCCTTATCAATTATAAGGAGGTTCAAAATGGAACGCGAACGTATCGAAGAGATTGCAGCAAACAGACTGCAGATAATTACCCCACTGCTTGATCCTGCACTGGATAAAGCAAAGCATCAGACAATCAAGGAAAACATCAGCATTCAGTACGGAGTAAATGAACGTACAATACGCAGATGGATTAACCTTTATAATGAAAAGGGCTTTGATGGTTTGAAACCCCAAAAATCTTCGTTAAGCGGAAAGAGCAAGCTTTCGGAGGAAATCATAAATGCCGCTATTACCCTTAGGCGGGAAGTTCCTAAACGAAGTATTGCTGAAATCATCAGAATACTTGAATGGGAAGGACTTGCAGAACCCGGGTTCATCAAACATACGACTTTACAGGACCAGCTTGCTGCAAGGGGGTATTCCAGCCGTCAAATGCTGACATATGCAAGGGATGTTACTTCAGCAAGACGCTTTCAGAAACCCTGGCACAACTATCTGTGGCAGTCAGATATTAAGTACGGTATATATGTTAAGTTGAACGATACACTATTTTTTGCGTATCGTTTTAGACGTTGCGTAATTTTTTGTATTAAAAAAGCACCCTGTTAAGGATGCTCTTTAATTAGATTAAGTAAAATAGATTTGGTTAATAAGCCAGTTCTGGATTCTCCATGTCAAAAACCTTTTTTTGATCAAATGTTAAATTATTTGGATAATCACCAAAATAATTATATATAGTTTTTAAATCATAAGAAAACAACAAAGGACCACGTGCATCAATATTAATCCAATGAACTTGCCTTCCTTCATTTTTCTGCAAATCAAAAAAATTAAAATTTTTCAAAAAAATTCCGTATCCGGATTATTATTGTAAGCATGTACTTTACCATCTTTTAAATAATCCACCCACCAGATCTTATTTGTGTTATGCGGATCAAAATCTCTAAATTCTATTGGCTTATCCATGTTCTTCCTCTACCTTGAATTAATATATCCTAAAAGAAATTCAAATTCACTATTATCTTTTAATTCTTCAATGTTGAACGATACACTATTTTTTGCGTATCGTTTTAGCTAACCCATTCTGCTTCAGGATCAGATGTGATTACAGGAATTGCAAGTCCTCTTCCCGGAAGAGTAATCTTGCGAGCAAGACTCATAATTGCTGAAGATTCCTGTGCTTTTGCGATAATCTCTCTGGAGATATCAACGGGTAAATCAATATTTGTTCTGTTTGTAGGTATACCACTTGCCATTTTAATTTCCTCCTTAGCTTGTAACCTGATTAAACCAATCAGC
>JAILRA010000045.1 GCA_024698715.1 Lachnospiraceae bacterium | reverse complement strand
CCCTCATACCAACAGCTTTGATAACCAAGTTCAACAATAGCCAATAACATATTCTGAATAGCCGCTGAATAATCCTGCACAGCAAAGCATCTGTCACGATATGCGTTTATCCTTTGTGTAAGCACACATATTGCCGCAGGTGCTGTTTCTCCAATAGGTGGATCAATCACCGCATGTATACTTTGTAAAACCTCAGGATCATCAATTGCGATAAAACTCGTTGTCTGCTTATTACAACCAGAAGGTGCATCCAGTCCCGCCTGAACAATCTTAATAAGGTCTTCCCTTGGAATCGAATCCGGTTTGAATTCTCCTCTGTAACTATGTCGTTTACTGATTGCTTCTAATACATTCATTATATTTGTCATCCTCAATAAAATTAAAATAAAATTTTTATTCCTTGAACTACTCTTCGGCCTTCTTTTCATCAAAATATTTATTGATTGTTTTATGATAAATAAAAGCAAATGCTATGCCTGCCAAAACAGCTGTTAAATGAAGCAGCATCGAAAAGATTTCTGTGGCTCCTGCTACGCTCGGGCTTAAAGCAATCAGTAAAGTAAGCAGCGCCATCAGCGAATCAACAAATCGGAACTTTTCCTCCATAGCACGTTTTACCTAATGCTTTATTTGGCTATACCATCAGTTAACATGATACATGATTCTTAATCTTTGAGCTTCATTTGAATGAAATCCGAATTGTTCATAGAATGGAATCTTATCAGGCATAGCACAAAGTTCAACAGCAATATATGTATCCTTAACTCCATTATCATTGATATATTTCAGCAACTCATGAATAAGCCTTTTACCCAAACCTTTTCCCTGATATTCCGGCCTGACAACTACATCCTTGATATAATAACATAATCCCTTATCACCTATGACTCTGGCCATAGCAATAATAGTATCTCCATCAAATATCGAAACTCTGAAAAGTGTATTATTCATGGCGACTTCAGTCTGTTCCAAAGTAGGTGGCTGTCCCCATACAGATTCCCATAAAACACAGTACTGTTCTGCAGTCAGTTTATTGTATTCTATTGTATATCCATCTATTTGCCATAATATTTTTTCGTATGAATCTTCTCTGATTACACGAAAGTTTTTCTCAATTTCCTTTGTCCACAGATCAATTTCTCCCTCAATATCTGATGCTTCAGAAAGAATGAATCCCCAAATGGCACAACCGGCTCTCTTCAATTCAGGAAGGAAATAAGTAAAACCCCACTCAACATCCTCTTTCACATCCTCAAAGCCATTTCTTGCATCAACAATAAAAATACTGCCTTCATGCTGTCTGAGCATTTCAAGAGAAGCCATCACAGGGTTGCGATAATCATCATAATGAGCCTCTTTTTTCCAAACATGAAAAACCACATTGTCTTTTTCTATATATTCAGATTTTGCATATTCACTCTCAAACATTTTTTCCTCCACAAACTCCGAGCAATCCCACAAATTTGTCTTACTCGTTTATATTGCGATTTATCATTCCTGAATTTTGTTTCAGTTTATAGACTCAAAATATCCTTTAATTTTTTCATAAAAAACTGCCGTCAAGACTCCGACACATAATGCCAGAATATGAACAATCATTGACCCTACACCTGTTACTCCGGCTGCATTCGGGCTTATCGAATGCAATGTAAGTCGACGGTTTTAACTGCGATATGATTGTTACCACCAGACAAAACACCGCAATAGCTCTTCAAAAATTAAATTTCGCCTTTTGCAAAGAGGTTGTCTTTCCCCATTCCGCATACATACGGATTGCTGTCGTAAAGGTGACAGAATTCAAGGAAATCCTCTTTCTGCTTCGGATCGTTCATAATCTTAACGAGAATTTCATTCGGGATGCTTCTCGCAAATGCTCCCGGTCCCGCAAGCGAAATATTCTTAACTCCGTTTCGTTTAAGAATGCCTTCAAGCTCTTCAGGCATAAAGTGATATGATATGCTCCACGGTGCCTCGCCCCTGTCATATGCAGCCTTGGTTTCTTCGACATCGCACATAAGACCGGATTCATATGTTTTCATAAGATTC
>JAILRA010000019.1 GCA_024698715.1 Lachnospiraceae bacterium | reverse complement strand
TCCAGAGCACTGAAAGTGCCCCGACGCTCACGTCAAACGCGCCGTCAGATTCCCGTGAAAGTTCCATGCACTCTCTCAAGATTTCTTCCAGCTCAGCGGAAACAGGCATGCCCTGTTCCTCTCCGGCCTTTTCATTCAGTTGCCGTTCTTTACAGCCCAATGAATCGGGAGGTAGCCATCCGGACCGCGAGCTTCGAGCGTACGCGTTAATCATTCTTTATGCATTGACATCATCGCTTGCACTGGTCGGATTCGGTGTGGTTATTACACTTGCCCTTCTGACCCTGGTTACGGCATTTAAATCCGGACTCAAAGCATTAAGAATAGCTGCGGCGGAAATTCTTCTTTTGGTTTCTTATACACTGTCCAATATGCCTCTTGTAAGGCAGCTTTTGGAAAAAGGATATGAGTTTGTTTCGAACAAATCGGAAACACTGATTTCTTCAAGATCGGCGTTGGATATTCTTAAATCCTATATTCTCGGAGGCGATCCATACACCGCATGTTTCCAAAAGATTATCATCTGCTTTGCTGTTGTTTCTGTAGTTTTAGCCTTTATTTTCTTCAAAGAAAAAAAGAAATTCATCAAAGAAAACAAGCCGCTCTTTTATACTATTCTTTTTATAACAATCACTTATGTTTTGCTGGTCGTATATTCTTCCTCTTTTGTGACCGGACTCCGGAATCAATCGACGGGAATGCTTCATGATTTTAATTTCATAAGAATCGCATGGATGCTGCCGCCTGCGTTTATGTTCTTACTGGTATTAAGCGCCAATCTTTTGGTTGAGACTTTTGAAAAGAAAAAGAAAAAAGTATTAAGTATTATAACGTCAGTTATAAGCGTTCTGATCATTGCGGCAATCTTTTCACTGGCTTCTTTTAACAACGATTCGAAGACCACAACGATGAGGATGATAAAGGGAAGCGAATACAAACAGATCTCTTTCGGACAGTTTTATTCGAAGGAACTTTTTGACGAGGTCGAAAAAGTAATCGGGAAAGATAAGAAGGATTACAAGGTGATAAGCATGGGTCTTACCCCCGCGTCGGCCGCATACAACGGCTTCAACTGTCTTGACGCATACTCGAACAATTACGATGTTGAATACAAGCATGAGTTCAGAGAGATCATCGAGAACGAACTTGCAAAGAGCGATTATTACAGAGGCTATTTCGACGACTGGGGCAACAGATGCTACATCTATCTTGCATCATACAAGACGGGCATCAATGCATATTTCTACAATATAACCTTCTATGAAATTGATATTAATTTCAAAAAGGCAAAGGAGATGGGCGCCGATTATGTAATAAGCGCTTCCGCGATAGACGGATATGAGAATCGCAATCTCAAACTTTTAACCCCCGAACCCATAAGCAGCGAAGACTGCTGGTACAAGCTTTATGTTTATGAGATTACGGATTAGTTTAAAAGATGAGTTTTTCGGTTGATTTAATTGTATTTGAATGAGATAATCATATTGGAAAGGTTTATTTTGTTATTGCATAAATGAAAGGAGTATCTTATGCCGGGAAAAGTAGTTCAAATAATACCTGAGGCTTTAAATCAGTTTGAAAAAAGTGTATGCGAAGCTAGCACTGCTATTCGAACTCCGCTTGAAATATCAAACTTTGATTTCAAATCTACGATTTCGGCTTCGGCCAAGATGGGGGAAGCAATGTTTTCCGCGAATGCCGCACGTGTCGTAATTGCAGATTGTATCCTAAAATATAATGATACAGTGGAAGCAATGAAAAAACAATTATTCGACACGGATACTGAATTAGCTCAACTTACAATAAAGACTCTGAGTAACTAAAATGAAAAAAGAAGAAATAGAGAAGATAAAAAAATCGAATGAAGAATTAATTCAAATCAAGGACGTTATTGCGAGAAGTTATTCGGATGCTTCTGATGATTTTGAAGAAAATATTTATCAAATGAAAAAACTCTTGGATTCAGGTCGCCTGGATCAGAATGAGTCAGATTTCTTTTGCGAACGTGTAATGTCAACAAAAAGAAGAATTCTGGAATTTGAATCGTTGAAGACTGATGAAATCAGAAAGGTTGACAGAATAATCTCGGATAATGAGGAAGGTATTAAGGCTTTGGATAGTGAGGAAGAGAATGAAGATTCTTCTGAAACTGAAAAGTAATCGTTGTATGTGGAAGGGTGGATTACGGAATGAATAAGCAATCTTATTTGGATGCACAACAATTAAAAAGTGTTTGTGAACATTATTTAGCTTTGTATAAAAAAGATAATGACGACAGAGAGGGTATTTATCAAAATATTCTGACGGCTCTTGATAGTTTAAATTCAGCGTGTGAAGGTGAAGCTATAATAGCGTTCACGAAATTTATAGAAACTTCTCTTCAACCGATATGCCTGGCTGCTCAAGCAGCGGATGATTATGACATAAATGATATTAAAACATTAAAACATAAATTGAATAAAACATATGATGGAAATCTGATATGTACATCATACGAAAAAGCAAACAGAAACAGAGACAAATATATAGAAAAAGCCAAACAAGAGAGGAGCCGTGCAGCATCTTTTAATACTACTGTTACAACGATTCTTCCGAATGGAAAAATAATAACGGAACATATCAGTAATCCGCATGAAGCTCTTGCCAGCGCTTACCAGAAAACGGCGGATGGTTATCAGGAAGAAATGAATATGTGGCAACGTGAAATGGATGAATTCGATGCGATTGAAGCAGAAACAGCAGGCTTGTTTACCGAAGGATTGGCAATCCGAAAATCACAATTAGGCGTAGATGTCCATGAACAATTTATGAAACAATTGGACATTAATTTGAAAATGTTGGGACTTTCCGGAACAATTGCTGCAAACATTTGGGATGCTATATCAAGTCTGTTTAAATATACTCTTCCTAAAGACAAGAATAATCCCGGAGGAATCAGAGTAACCAATCCCGGATGGCTTGTTGATAATGCTGAGAAATACGGATTGACTGAGATGGAGGCGAGATACATCGAGGAATATCATCCCACTTTGGCTAATTCGCTTTATGGTTTATCCCAAACCGATCATCAGGGATATATTGATCTTACTGTAAA
>JAILRA010000005.1 GCA_024698715.1 Lachnospiraceae bacterium | reverse complement strand
ATACAAATGCCCTTTCAAGGGCAGCGACGAGTCAAAGGCAGTTTGGCTTGAACAAAGAGAAAGCCAGCGTCTTTAGGCGCTGGCCGGTATCACCCCCTTATAGGGGCGAGCAAACCACCCGTTTGACGGGTGGTCATGATTTTTTTAGATGTGATAATATAAAATTTTTTGATTTTTATAATTTGGTTGGAAACTAATTTTCGGTATAAAAAAACATTCGGTATATCTCGAATGTTTTTAATTATATAATCTATATACTTTATTGTTTCTTTTTATCATTTTTGAACGCCCAGAATTTATTAAGAATGAAGTTAACCGGAACTGTTATGATCAGACTTAATAAAGGTGCAATCTCTTTGGGGATTCCCAACAAAGAAGTCCAGACAAATAGAAGAATATTTGAAAGGATGAAGCCGGTGAATCCGTATGAGATGTAAGTCTTTAAAAGGCTTTTTAATATATTTCTTTGTCCTTTTTCAGATTTAAATACAAATCTGTTATTCCAATAAAAGGACCATAATACGCTTAAAACGAACGAGATAATGCTTGCTGCATATAAATCCCATATAATATTAAACGGCTTCATTATTAACAATACACCAAGGTAGAGTAAATAACTTAACAGTGTATTTGTTGCACCGACAATACCGAATTTTATAAACTGTGATATTGTTTTTATTTTTTTGTCCGAGATATTGATTTTTAACTTCTGAAATATATTTTTTATGAATTTTTCCAAAATACTTTTTTCCTTAATTATAGGATTTTGCAAAAGATAAATTTGATATTTATTCGTAAAGTCTATTTATATAATCATCAATCTGTTTTTCCATAACCATTTGATAATTGTCATTTGAAAGATAGGAGATTGACCATTCGACAATTCTATCCATAACTTCATCGATGTGCCATACGTTATTAAAACCAAATGTTTTATGAACAAGGGAAGAGTCTAGTTTTAGGAAATTTGCCTCATGAGGTCCGTTATCGAATCTATCTACTCTGATTGCCTTATTAAAAGAAAATTTTTTATTTTCTATGGCTTTATTCCATCTTTCGCAAAACAGATTGACCAGATCGCCTGTGCATACGCAATCCGCATCATCGGGGCCTATATTGTAATTTCCTGCTTTTTTTATGTCCAGATACTGTTCCATAGCGATGATCAAATATGCTGTAACGGGCTCCAAAACATGCTGATATGGCCTTGTCGAATAAGGATTTCTGACAATTATTTCTTTTCCTTCGGAAACAGCTCTGATACAGTCCGGAATAATTCTGTCAGTGGCAAAATCACCTCCTCCGAGAACATTTCCGGCTCGGCATGTAGTAATAGCAGTGGTATAGCCTTCTTCATTATTTCCGTTTTTGGCAAAAAATGAATTTTTATAAGAGTATGTAACCAGCTCTGAACAAGATTTTGAATTAGAATACGGATCGAAACCGCAAAGCATTTCATCTTCTTTGAATGCGTCGTTTAACTCGCGATTTAGATAAACTTTATCGGTTGTTACATTAACAAAAGATTTAACGCAATCTGTTAATCTTATACATTCGAGAATATTTACGGTTCCCATTACGTTTACTTCATAGGTATATGAAGGATTTTTGTAGGATTCCCGAACGAGAGGCTGAGCTGCCATATGTATCACGATTTCAGGTTTATATACGTCAAAAACTGATTTTAAGTGGTCAAAATCCCTGATATCACCTTCAATAGATACGATGCGAGCTTTAAGACCGCATAAATCAAACAGACTCGGATCGGTAGGAGGATTTAATGCGTAGCCGATAACTTCGGCACCTAATTTGATCAGTTCTTCGCACATCCATGCACCTTTAAAACCGGTATGTCCGGTGATCAGTACTTTTTTTGATTTATAAAAATCCCTGATATCATTCATAAATTCAGCCTCTTTTATTGGATTTTCCAAATTTTCACTTTAATAAGTATAATATAATCAATATTTTTTGTAAAATATCATGATTTATATATTTAATTATTTAGAAAATTCTAAAATAATTTTAGACATTTATATTCATTTTCAGAAAATTATTTAAAACATTTCCGATTTTTGGTAAAATATAATTAAATTCTGGAGGCGGTTATGATAAGAGTTTTTAAAACGATCAGAAGTGTATATTTACTGGTAAATAATCCGGTTACAAAATTTATTGTAAAAAATCTATTTTTGTTTTTCGCATTTTTGACAAAATGGTTCTTTATAATAGTTGTCGGTCCGATCAGCTGGTTTGTCTTGAAGATGTCTTTTAAACATGCATTTACAAAGACTTTACCGAAGATGCTGAAAAAGTATTTTACCGTAACTTTTCCCAAGGTTCTTAAAAAGAAACTCAGTATGACATATCCCGTTAAAATGGTTTTAAGTTTTGTAAATAAATAGATTTTGAAATTTTCGGATATTAAATCAGCATAAGGCATTTTGCTTTATGCTTTTTTATTTAAAATGATAAATTTCTTAATATTTCTCTTGTCAAAATCAATTTAATAGTGTAAATTCATTTATTGTGTAATGTAAAGAGGATCAATTTGAATTCTGTTTCTTCTTATTTAAATGTATTTTAGTAGTGCAATTCAATTTACTTGATTTTGATTGGAGTTTTTTATGGCTAAGAATTTGATTATCGTGGAGTCACCCGCAAAGGTTAAAACAATAAAGAAATTCCTCGGAAGCAATTATGAAGTTGTAGCTTCTCAGGGACATGTAAGAGATATGCCTAAAAGCCAGCTCGGGTTTGACGAAAACTATGATCCTAAATATATAACCATTCGAGGAAAAGGAGATGTACTTTCCATGCTTCGAAAAGAAGTAAAGAAAGCAGACAAGATTTATCTCGCAACTGACCCTGACCGCGAAGGAGAAGCAATAAGCTGGCATCTTTATGAAGCTTTAAATCTCAAAGATAAGAAAGTTTCCCGAATAACATTCAATGAGATAACGCAGTCTGCAGTGAAGGAAGCGATCAAGAATCCGAGAGATATAGATATGAATCTTGTGGACGCACAGCAGACCAGACGTGTTCTTGACAGAATGGTTGGATACAGAATATCTCCGCTTCTTTGGGCGAAGATCAAAAGAGGCCTTTCTGCCGGACGAGTTCAGTCGGTTACATTAAAGATGATCTGTGACCGCGAAAATGAAATAAACGATTTTATCGCCAAAGAATATTGGACGATAGATGCTCTCCTTAATATTGAAGGAGAGAAAAAAGCACTTGTGGCATCATTTTACGGAAAAGGCGATGAAAAGATCGAATTAAACGATAAAACTACCGTAGATAAGATCAAAAACGATTTAAAGGGAGCCAAGTTCACGGTTTCGGAAGTGAAGAACGGAACAAGAAAGAAAAATCCTCCGCTTCCTTTTACTACATCGACTCTTCAGCAGGAAGCCAGCAAGGTTCTCGGATTTTCCACGCAGAAAACTATGAGAATCGCTCAGAGTCTTTACGAAGGTGTTTCCGTCGGAAAAGATACCGTCGGCGTTATCACTTATCTTCGTACCGATTCGGTAAGAGTTTCCGATGAAGCTGTTAAAGCAGCCAAAGAATATATTACGAAGCATTACGGAGAAGAATTCAATATAGATTACGAAGCAGGAAAAAGTGAGTCAGACAGCAAAGCAACTCAGGCTTCCAAATCCGGCGACAACAAGAATTCTTCCAAAAAGATACAGGATGCTCACGAAGCCATTCGCCCCACGGACCTCGAAAGAACTCCCGAGATGATGAAGGCTTATCTTAATCGTGACGAACTGAGACTTTATTCTCTTATCTATAAGAGATTTCTTGCTTCACGAATGGCAGCTTGTACTTTTGATACCGTTTCGACAAAGATTAGTGCAAAGGATTATACTTTCAAAGTATGTGCTTCAAAAGTTTCTTTTGAAGGATACAGAAGCGTATATATGTCCGATGATGATGAAAAAGATCAGAAGAATGCGCTATTGAATAAACTTGATAAGAAGAGCAAGCTTTCCCTTGATAAGCTTGAATGCGAACAGCATTTTACTCAGCCGCCTGCTCATTTTACAGAAGCCGGTCTGGTAAAGGCTATGGAAGAGCGCGGAATAGGTCGTCCTTCAACATATGCGCCTACTATCACAACAATAATCGGACGTCATTATGTTGTTAAAGAGAATAAGAATCTTTATATTTCCGAGCTCGGTGAAGTTGTTAATAAAATGATGGAAGATGCATTCCCGACAATTGTTGACGTTAACTTTACCGCTAATATGGAAACTCTTCTTGATGCGATAGAAGAAGGGAATGTTCAGTGGAAGACTGTAGTCGAGAATTTTTATCCCGATCTTGATGCTGCAGTTAACAAAGCAACCAAGGAACTTGAACATGTTAAGGTTCAGGATGAGGAGAGCGAAGAAGTCTGCGAACTCTGCGGAAGAAAAATGGTATATAAATTCGGACCTCACGGTAAATTCCTTGCGTGTCCCGGATTCCCCGAATGCCGTAATACCAAATCTTTCCTTGAAAAGATCGGCGTATCATGTCCGATCTGCGGAAAAGATATTGTAATCCGTAAGACCAAGAAGGGAAGAACATATTACGGATGCGAAGGCGCTCCGGATTGTGATTATATGTCATGGCAGAGACCATTGGCGGATAAGTGTCCGAAATGTTCCTATCCTCTTACGAAGAGAGGCAATAAAAAGGTTTGTACCAAAGAAGGTTGCGACTATATAGAGTAACTGTGCAAAAACACAATAAAATCCATAAAATTATGTGCAATATTTACAATTGCCATTGTATCTGATAATATAAATTCAAGGTGTTACCATAAACGGTAGGCGGTTGCCCTCTTAGGAGGGTTTCACCCTCCGATCCAAAAGGAAAGGGGGTGAGGCATATGTACATTACATTGTCTGATTTGATTCAGTTCATTATAATGCTCATTGCTTTTGCAGGTCTTTTGATAAAGATATGCAAAGATACAAAAAAATAACCGCCAAATTACGAGCCTGGCGGTTATTTGTTCCAAATAACTTTTAAGGGCGACCGTCTATCGGTAACGCCTATTTTTATTATAGTATAAGATATTTGAAAGTCAACATTTGAAATCATTTTAAAAACTTTTAAAATGCTTTAAAATTTTTTAACAGATATAAAATAATTCCGTAAAATACCGATAAATAGAGTAACAAAATACAAGGCGCACGGAAGCGTAACGGATAAAAGGACTTATGAGTGTATAGGTTCTTTTATTTTTTTATAATGAAACGGGTTATGCTTTACAAGATGTTGTGGTAGTACGATCTGTGATTTTTGAAATTTATTAAAACATTCATTTTTCTATTTAGTATTTTTATAGGCAAAAAAGCACAATATAAGGTAGATTTTTTGTAAAATTACTTGTGTTTTTGCATAAGTCTTGTATAATTAAATAGAGTGGATGTAATGTGCCTATATTGTGTTTTGTTATTTTTTATTTAACGAAACGTTCGGATTTGATAAGGAGGCATTAATGATTAACACTAAAAATTTTGATTATATTAATGTTCTGGATAAAGCGGCTGACGGTGCTTATCTTCGTCATGAAGCCATAAGCAATAATATTGCCAATGCTACAACACCCAATTACAAGAGACAGGATGTTGCCTTTGAGGATGCGCTGAGAGCTTCAATTCTGGGTGCTACAGAAGGCAGTCTTGATAAAAAGGTTCATAATGCGAATCTTTCCAATGTACATCCTAAAGTTTATACGGATGTCGGAGGAACCGCTTACAGACTTGACGGCAATAACGTGGATCCCGAGACCGAAAACATATATCTTGCCAAGAACCAGTTGTATTATCAGGGTGTTCTCAACAGTATAAGTCATGAATTTGAAACAATGAAAACTGCGATGGGTAAGTAAGGAGGTAGTTTATGGGAATGTTTGATGCTCTTGATATTTCTGCTTCGGGTCTTACCGCACAGAGATACAGAATGGATATCATATCAGAAAATGTTGCAAATGCGAATACCACCCGTAAGGAAGACGGAAGTATTTACAGAAGGAAAGTTGTTACATTTGAAGCTAAAGGCGATAATAACGTGCCTTTCAAAACCGTTTTGGGACGTTCTACGGCTGATCTTTCCAATCACCTGGGCGACGGCGTACGTATTACTTCCATAAGCGAAGACAGGATCACTCCGGAGAAGAAGGTCTACGATCCTTCACATCCCGATGCGGATGAGGCCGGTTATGTATATTATCCGAATGTTGATATCATTACCGAAATGACAAACCTTATTGATGCTTCGCGTGCATATGAAGCTAATGCCACTGTTGTCGATGCTACCAAGAATATGATCCAGCAGGGTCTGCAGATCGGTAAGGGCTGACAGATAACGTTAAGTTTATCATAACTTTCGGATTATCTTAACATGTAATGAATATTACAATTTTTGAAATTATTATGATTTGACAGGATTATTGGAATTATCGGAAAACTATGGATAAGATTCAAAAAGTATACGGCATCGACACCGATGCCGTCAGGAATTTAAAACAGATAGGCAATAGCAACCAGAACGGTGAGAACAAAGATATGTTCAAAACACTTCTTGACAGTGCTATCAACAATATCAATACCACCAATGCTTATCTTTCGAATGCGGAGAATGAAAAGATCAAATTTGCACTCGGCGAGAGCGAGTCTACTCATGATCTTACCATTGCTCTTCAAAAAGCTTCGACCGCACTGCAGTATACTGTTGCGGTAAGAGATAAATTCCTGGAAGCATACAAAGAGATCATGAATATGCAGATTTAATATCTTTCCGGATTAACCTGGGTTATGTGGGAGAGGGATTATGTTTGAAAAATTAATCGACAAATTAAAAGAAATTCCGCCTAAATTCCTTGAATGGTGGAACAAATTCACGAAGAATCAGAAAGCTCTTATCATCAGTGTGGCAATCGGCGTTATCATAGCCTTTGGTATACTGATTTTTGTCGTTACAAGAACTCAGTATGTTAATATAATTACCTGCGAGAATGCTACGCAGGCTTCACAGGTTAAAGAACTTCTCGAGTCAAATGAGATCGCATATAAAGTTTCCGATTCCGGTCTCGTTTTTTCCGTAGACAAGACAAAATTATCAGAAGCAAATATTGTATTGGGATCCAACAATATTCTGACAGATTCTTACTCTAATCTCGATAATGTACTCGGAACTTCGCTTTCAACGACCGAAGCCGACAAACAGAAGAAATACACCGCTTACAAAGAAAACAAACTCAAAAAAGATCTTGAAAGTTTTTCGTTCGTTGAATCCGCGAGCGTAAATATGTATGTTCCCGAAAATGACGGAACTCTTATAAGCAACAATAAGGAATCTTCCGTACAGATCACATTAAGACTTTCAGGCGAGTGTTCGGTTGACAATGCCGCAGCTATCGCAAGAATGGCTAAGACCGTAGTAGGCAACGAAACGACCGATAATGTTGTGATCATTGATACTGACGGTAATCTTTTGTATTCGGGCGGAGACGATAATACTCTTGCAGGATATGCTTCCAACACACTTAATTTAAAACAGGAAGCTGAGAGAGTGGTCAGAAATGATGTACAGAGCGTTCTTTTGGGAACAAACGAATTTGATTATGTAGTTGTTTCTCCGAATCTTACACTTGATCTTTCAAGCAAAGAAGTTCAGAAAACAACTTATACTCCCGCGGACGGACAGACTCAGGGGCTTCTTTCCCATGAAACCAACTACGAAGCCGAATCAGAGGGCGGTACCGCGCTCGTTCCCGGAACCGATTCGAATGTCGAGCAGGATACGACTTACGTGTATGAAAACGGCGGCGGAAATTCCAGTACCGTTACCCAGTATGAGAAAGATTACCTGCCGAATACCGAAACAGAGATTCAGAGTATCCCCGCAGGCGGAATAGTTTATAAAGATTCATCCATTGCCGTAACAGCCATCAGACTTAAGGTTATCAAAGAAGAAGATGCAAAAGCACAGGGACTTCTTGATGAAATTTCATGGGATGAATATAAATTAGAAAATTCTGCCAGAAATAAAATTGATATTGATAATGATTATTATGAACTGATCTCCGATGCATCCGGCATATCCACGGAAGATATTACGATAGTGGCTTACGAAGAGCCTTTCTTTGTAGACAAGACCGTAGCAAGTCTTAACTGGACAAAGATCATTCAGATAGCTTTGATCGTAATCATCCTTCTTTTACTCGGAATGGTAATCCTTCGTACTCTTAAGACTGAAAAGAACAAGGATGAAGAACCTGAAGAGATCTCAGTTGAAAAACTGCTTCAGACAGTACCCGATGAACAGCTTGAGGATATCGATCTTGAATCGAAGTCTGAAACGAGAAGAATGATTGAAAAATTTGTTGACGAAAATCCCGAAGCGGTTGCAAATCTTTTGCGCAACTGGCTTAGCGAGGATTGGGGGTAAATAATGGCGCGTAACTCGGAGGAAAAGATTTCAGGGCTTCAGAAAGCGGCGATTCTTTTGATATCGCTCGGACCCGAAAAATCCGCGAATGTATTTAAACATCTGAAAGAAGAAGAAATTGAGGAATTGACGCTTGAAATCGCCAATACACGTTCCGTTTCGCCTCAGGTCAAAGAGCAGATCATAAATGAATTTTACGAAGTGTGCCTCGCTCAGCAGTATATTGCCGAAGGTGGTATCGGATATGCCAAGGAATTACTTGAAAAGGCTCTCGGCGGCGAAAAGGCCAATGATGTCCTTAATAAACTGACTTCTTCGATCCAGGTTAAGCCTTTCGAGTTTGTCAGAAAAACAGATGCTTCGCAGCTTCTTTCGTTCATTCAGGATGAGCATCCGCAGACGATCGCTCTTATTTTATCATACTTAAGTCCTTCACAGTGTTCTGCGATCATATCTTCGCTGTCGCCTGAACTTCAGGCTGATGTTGCAAAGAGGATCGCTACCATGGACAGAACCAGCCCCGATGTTATCAAAGAGGTTGAAAGGATACTTGAATCCAAACTTTCGAATCTTGTCAATCAGGATTTCACCATTATCGGTGGTGTAGATCATGTTGTTGAGATCCTCAACAATGTTGACAGAGGAACGGAGAAACATATCATGGAAACACTCGAGATCGAGGATCCTGAGCTTGCCGACGAGATCAGAAAGAAAATGTTCGTTTTCGAAGATATACTGCTGCTTGATGACAGAGCGATCCAGAGAGTACTTCGTGATGTCGACAATAACGATCTTTCCATATCGCTTAAAGGTTCCAACGAAGAAGTTCAAAATGCTATATTCAATAATATGTCCAAGCGTCTTGCTACCATGATCAAAGAAGACATGGAATTCATGGGTCCTGTTCGTATGAAGGATGTTGAAGAAGCTCAGCAGAAGATCGTTAATATTATCAGAAAACTTGAGGATTCCGGAGAAATTGTTATTTCCAGAGGCGGAGGAGATGAGATAATTGTATAATAATCTATACAAATCGACTTATGTAAACCAAGAACAAAAAGTCAGAATAATCGAATCCAATGAACTTGTTGCTAAAAAGCTTGATTCCATTGCGAATTCCGTGATAACGGATAATGCCGAAGAAGTTAACGATCAGATAATGCAGGAGGTTTCTCCGACCAATGTTGCAAATCTTCTTCGAGATGACGGTGATACCAAAGTAAGGAATTTCGATGTAACCCAGACTGTTAATACTAGAAAGCCTCTTAGCAAAGAATCCATTCAGATAGCCAACAATATGTCAAGTGACATTATTGCAAGAGCTAATTCAGAAGCTGAGAAGATCATAAGAGAGGCTCAGATAGAGGCCGAGAAGATTAAAGATAAAGCTTATAAGGCTGCCAGAGCTACGGGTTACGACGAGGGACTTAATGCCGGAAAAGAAGCTCTGGTTGAAAAAGAACTTCTTTTGAATAAACAGAGAGAAGAATTAAACGAAGAGTACAAAGCAAAGATCGATGAGATAGAACCTGCTCTGGTTGACGTGCTTACGGATATTTACGAGCATGTTTTTCAGGTTGATTTTTCAGATCGTAAGGAAGTCATCTATCATCTTGCAAAAAACACCCTGGCTTCTATGGAAACCGGAAAAACCTATACTTTGAGACTTTCTCCCGATGATTTCAACTTCCTTACCATGCAGAAAAGAGAGCTTGTCAAAGGCAGCGGTATTCCCGTTGAAAGCCTTGAATTCATTGAAGATAAGTCACTTACTCAGGGTAATGCATTTATAGAAACGGGCGGAGGCATATTTGACTGTTCCGTTACCACACATCTTGAAAATTTAAGAAAAACACTGCAGGTTCTCAGTTTCGAGAAAGAATGATCGCCATGATATTTGATATCATGATTCTTCGAAAACTGCAGGTGATATTTTTTGATAAACGGTTTCGATAAGACATGAATATTGAAAAATATAAAGAGGTAAAATTTAAGAAATTCTTCAATAAGCTTGGCAAAGTGGTCAATGTTGTCGGACTTACCGTTGAGTCTTCGGGACCTGATGCAACTCTTGGAGATATCTGCAAGATTTATACCGATAATCTCAAATCCAATTATATCGTGGCTGAGGTTGTCGGATTCAAAGATAATAAAACACTTCTTATGCCTTATGAAGTTACGAGCGGCATAGGACTCGGTTGCCTGGTTGAAAACGAAGGTTGTCCGCTGAACATTCAGGTAGGTTCTTTTCTTTTGGGAGAAGTTCTGGACGGTCTGGGACGTCCGATGGACGGACGCGTTTTTACATCGGGCATTTCTTATAGTGTGGAGAATGCGCCTCCCGATCCCATGAGAAGAGAGATCATCGACGAGGTCCTTCCGCTCGGGGTCAAGGCTGTTGACGGACTTATAACTATCGGTAAAGGTCAGAGGATCGGTGTATTTGCCGGTTCAGGTGTCGGAAAATCCACACTGATGGGTATGTTTGCCAGAAATACCAAAGCCGATATCAACGTAATAGCTCTTATCGGAGAGCGTGGACGTGAAGTAAGAGAGTTTATTGAAAGAGACCTCGGCGAAGAAGGTATGCGCCGAAGTGTTGTTGTGGTTGCAACATCCGATAAGCCCGCTTTGGAAAGAAACAAGGCGGCCAAAACAGCAACTGCGATCGCCGAGTATTTCAGGGATAAAGGTAAGGATGTTCTTTTGATGATGGACTCGCTTACCCGTTTTTCCATGGCTCAGCGTGAAATAGGCCTTGCTTCCGGCGAGCCTCCCGTTACACGTGGTTACCCGCCTTCTGTTTATGCTGAAATGCCCAAGCTGCTTGAAAGAGCGGGCAGAGACGAGAAAGGATCTATCACGGGACTGTATACCGTTTTGGTTGACGGTGATGATTTTAACGAACCCATTACAGATACAGCCCGAAGCATTCTAGACGGACATATCATGCTTAACAGAAAACTGGCACATAAAAACCATTATCCTGCAATAGATATTCTTCAGTCCATTTCGAGATGTATGTCTTCAATAGTCGACAAGCAGCAGAAAATAGATGCCGGTAAACTGAAAAATATCCTTGCAACTTATCAGGATGCAGAAGATCTTATCAATATCGGAGCTTATAAAAAAGGTTCAAATACCGCAATTGATGAATCTATCGCATATATAGGCAAGGTAAATGAATTTTTGATGCAGGGTACCGATGAAAAATTTACATACGAAGAAACATTGCAACTTATGCACAATTTGTTTACCTTTTCGGAAGAATGATCGGTTTAGATCTGTTTTAAATTGTTTGATCGAAATGATTTTGAGATATTCACAACTGCGCAAGGATAATTATGGCTGTTTACAAGTATAAAATGCAGGGCATTTTGGATATAAAAGAAAAACTTGAAACACAGGCAAAGCAGGAATTTGCCAATGCCAACCTCCGTCTTCTTGAAGAAGAGGCGATCCTCGAAAAAATACGTCAGAGAAAGAACGAGTATATCGAAGAAGGTGTAAGACTCAGAAGAGAGATCATCGATCCTGTTGAAATAGAAATAAACAAACGCGCGGTTGAGGTCATGGAAGATGAAGAAGTCAAACAGGAAAGAGAAGTTGCCGTTGCAAGAAAGAATGTCGATGTTGCCAGAAGAAAAATGATGGAAGCAAGAACCGAGACCAAGATATATGAAAAGCTTAAGGAAAATGACTTCAAGGAATTCATGATCGAAGAAGGAAAAGCTGAAAGCAAGGAGATAGATGAGCTTAACAGTTTCAGATTTTCCGAAAGATCGAGAAGAGATGAGTGATTATTTTACGAACATACATGATTGAAACAGACTTAATTTATTTTATTTTGTCGGTTTGAATAATTAACGTTAAGGAGATAACAATGGCTCCCACACCCGAAGAACTCAAACTTAAAGAAGAAAAGAAGAAAATACAGGACGAGAAGAAGAAGCTTAAGGATGAACGCAAAAAAGCCGAGAAAAGCGCTAAGCAGAGAGCAAAAGAACTTGCCAAGCAGGAATCGGATCTTTACGATGAAAATTCCGGTAGCAGCATGTTCGGTGCGATCATCATAACCATCGTTCTTGTTCTGGTGTGGATAGGGATATTCTGCCTTATCGTCAAACTCGATATAGGCGGTGTCGGAACTAATGTATTTGCTCCGATTCTTAAAAATGTTCCCGTTGTAAAAATGATCCTTCCGAAAGATGCCATTACGGAAACTACGGATACGGAGAGTTATTACGGATACACATCTTTGGCTGATGCTGTTGAGAGGATCAAACTTCTTGAAACCGAACTTTCCAACGTGCAGACCGAGAATGAAGTTAACAAGGAACAGATAGACGCACTTACCACCGAGGTTAACAGACTTAAGACATTTGAAGCCAATCAGGTTGAGTTTGAAAGGATCAAAAATCAGTTCTATCAGGAAGTGGTATATTCCGAAAAAGGCCCCGGTGCGGATGAATTTGCAAAATACTACGAATCTATTGACCCTGCTACAGCAGAATACATTTACAGACAGGTTGTTCAGGAAGAAAATGTCAGCGAAGAGATAAAAGAATACGCAAAAGCTTATTCGGAAATGAAGCCCAAACAGGCTGCAGGTATTTTTAATGCAATGACTGATAATCTTCAGCTTGCCGCAAAGATACTCGAAAACATGAGTGCCGAGGACCGCGGTAATATCCTCGGTGCGATGAACCCCGATACTGCCGCCAAGATAACAAAAATCATGGAACCTTAAATCAAATGCGCAAAGTTTGAAATAAATACTAAAGAATTCGTGAATTCTTTCGATAAAATATTTAGAGATTTTTCTCGAATATTATGAAGAAAGGAGGAGCGCAATGGGTACACCAAGCATTACCAATGTGGTAAATGATCTGAATCTCGTAAACGTTGACATTCCCAAACTCAACGATTCCAACGGTGAATTCGCCAAAACTTTCGACAGTGTTTCGAAGGAAAACAATCTCGGCAGCCCCGGATTAAAAGATATCAATGTTGTTGATGAATTAAAAACTTCAGAAAGCGTTAAGACCAATTATGATAAAGGCAAAAACGCAGGCAGCATCAAAGGTAAACTTGAAAATTCCGGGAACAAAGTCGAATCTGACAAAAATTCCCCTAAAAAACTGAATAACAATTCAGCAAACGCTGTCGAAGAGACGGATATCGAAGAAGCTGTTGAAGAAGCAGGAAATGCCATTATCAATGCATATTGTGAAATGTTCAATATTTCGCTTCAGGATATGCTGAATTTTATGGAAGAGAACGGTTTAACAGTAATGGATCTTCTCAATGTCGATAATATTCAGGCAATAGTGATGCAGTTGAACGGTATCACAGATTCCGTTGAAATACTTACAAATGACGCTTTGTTTGAATCGATCAAAGATCTTGAAGCCCTTACGGAAGAAAATCTTCAGAATCTTGCAGACGAACTCGGTATCGATTCGGAAGAATTATCCGAAATGATCGAAAGAATGAAAGCAGATTTAGGCAGTGAAGAAGAAAATTCTCATATGAAACTTGAGATCGGTAAATCCGATACGGAAACAGTTTCTATCGAAGGAACTTCGAACAATACTGCTAAAGAGATCAAAACTGAAGTTCAGAGCAAAGAGACAGGAAAAGATTCATCCGATAAAAACAATAATTCTTATGCTTCGGGAAATGTTTCGAACGATAATCAGATTCAAAACAATTTACCGGTAAACAGTGAAGAAAATGCAGGTTTCTCAACAAGAGCACAGGAGATCTACGATCAGATAGGCGAATATGTAAGAAATCTTTCGACAGAGAATCTTAACGAACTCGAACTTAAGCTTCAGCCCGAAACTTTAGGCACTATCCATATCAGAGTTACACAGGCTGAAGGTGTTATGAAAGCCGAGTTTATTACCGCAAACGAAAATGTCCGTTCGATCATTGAAGGCCAGCTCATTCAGTTAAAAGAAGATTTCGACAGATCCGGAATCAGAGTTGATGAAGTTGAAGTAAGAGTTTCGACTAACGAGTTCAACGAAAATACTCAGTCCGAATCCAGAGACGAAGAAAACGAAAGAGCAGCAAGAACTTCCGGAGTCAGAAGGATAAATATCGCAGATGGCGTCGATCTGGATGAGATCGAAGAGTACGAAGACGATGAGAAGATCGCAGTGGAAATGATGACTTCACAAGGCAACACAATGGATTACAAAGCATAGGAGAAAAAATATGGGTTTATCAGCACAAATTGTTGAAGGTCAGATCAGTAATCAGACCGCTCAGACCGCCAACAGAGATACAAAAGGTTCGAGTGCACTTGACAAAGACGCATTTCTTCAGCTTCTTGTGGCACAGATGAAATATCAGGATCCTTTGGAACCTACTTCCAATACAGAATATATTTCTCAGTATGCAACATTTTCAGAACTTGAACAAATGCAGAACATGTCCGGCAATCTTGCTCTTTCAAGAGCCAGTGAAACCGTAGGAAAAGAAGTAGTGGTTGAGACCAGAACTGAATCAGGCGAGACAAAGACCGTTCAGGGTTATGTAGAAAAAGTCGTTTATAACGGATCAAAAGCATTTCTTTCGATCGATGGTTCACTTTATTCGATCGACGATCTCAAAGAAGTTATCGACGGTGAATATCTGCAGGGTGCCAATTCCGTAGACAGGATCAAAGAAATCCTCGAGAAACTTCCCAAAGTCGAAGAACTTACAATGAACGAAGTCGGTGATGTTGTTGAAGCTTACAATCTTTATGCAGGCTTAAGCGAATATCAGCTTACGCTTCTTCCTAAAGATACACAGAAGATCCTTGAACAGTATATCAACAAAGCCAATGAGCTTATGGCTGCGGCACTTGTGGATGAAGATCCCGCAGAACCGGGTGATTCGGGAAATGAAAATGAATCCGATCCCGTACCTCCGCCCACCGATGAGGTCTGAAAGAAAATTTTAAAGAATCCACAGGAATTAGAAACTTATAATTAACTGATTTCAATTATTGTCCGATATAAATAACGGTAACTGAAATTCAGGATTAAATTAGGTATTATGATTTCAGGGAGGGTAATTTATGAATATCAACAATTCACAGTTCCTTTCCAACCTGCAGATTCAGGAAGCAATATTCGGTAACCAGTCTGTAAAAGAAACAAAGAACGTTCCGAGATTAAACGAAGATCACAGATCATTCAACGAAATACTGAACGAAAAGATCGAAGATAACGTAAATGACGTAAGATTTTCCAAACATGCCATGACGAGACTTGAAAACAGGAACATAACAATTTCGCAGTCACAGATGGAAAGACTCAATGATGCTGCAAGGAAAGCAGGCGAAAAAGGAATCAGAGAATCACTTGTACTTGTCGATGAACTTGCTTTTATCGTAAACGTTGAACACAATACGGTAGTAACGGCAATGGATCAGGGTACAAACGAGGAAAACATTTTCACAAACATAGACGGAGCGGTAATCGCTTAGCCGGACCTTCGGGAAGCTAATTTTAAGGATCAGATGCATTCTTAAATCCGTCCGAAATAAGATAATGGAGGACAAATATTATGATGAGAGCACTTTACTCCGGCGTTTCGGGGCTTAAGACACACCAGGTCAAAATGGATGTAATCGGTAATAATATTGCAAATGTTAATACTACCGCTTACAAATCCCAGTCTGTTACATTTACAGAACTTATGTATCAGACAACACAGTCCGCATCGGGACCCAATGCAGCAACGGGTACCGCGGGTAGAAATGCAAAACAGATCGGTTTGGGTTCCATGTCAGGTGCCATAACAACCGCTATCACATCACCCGGATCTTCGCAGACAACGGGCAATCCTTTCGATCTTAAGATCACAGGTGATTCATTCTTTATTGTCAGCAACGGAAAAGACAATTTCTTTACGAGAGACGGTTCGTTTTATGTAGATGCCGCAGGTAATCTTGCAACTACCGCAACCGGTTATAACGTTATGGGATGGGGTGTAGATCCCGAAACAGGCAATATTAAACAGGATACTGTTAAGCCTTTGAAGATCATGAGCCCCGAAAACATGACATATCCTCCCGAAGCTACAACCAAAGCATATGTTACGGGTATTCTTGACAAGAACGATACAAATGCTGCTTCAACTTCGGGTAAATCCATCTCGGTTTCATTCTTTGACAGCCTCGGATATTCATATACTGCAAAATTTGCTATTAAAGCTACCGATACCGAAGGTGAGTACAATGTAGAACTGACTGACATTCTCAATTCCAACAATGAGTCATTAAAAGATGTTTACAAAGTCGGCAGTATATACAACATTGCTAAATTCGGCGATCCCGCAAATCCTTACAAGCTGATTTTCGATACCGCTACAGGTGAATTTAAGTCGATCAACGGCGAGAACAGTGCAATCCTAGATTTCGCCGAATCGGCTACGAGCGGATCGGATACCATTGATCTTAAGCATTTTAAAGACATGTCCATTGATTTCTCCAAGACATCAATGTTCAACAATAACGGAACTTCAACCATCACCATGATCAACGGTGATGAGACGGGAGATGGTTCGGGACGTAGGATTGGTGAACTTTCCGGTGTTTCCATTCAGAACAACGGTATGATCTACGCTTCATACGACAACGGTCAGACCAGACTTCTCGGTCAGATCGCGGTTGCTTCTTTTGCGAATGCATCCGGTCTTCAGAAAGAAGGCGATAACCTTTATTCCGCAACACTCAACTCCGGTACATTCGACGGAATCGGTGTGGATGTTACAACCGGTGGCGGATATATGTCTACAGGCGTTCTCGAAATGTCCAATGTAGATCTTTCCGCGGAATTTACCGAGATGATCACAACTCAGCGTGGTTTCCAGGCAAACAGCCGTATCATTACGGTTTCCGATACGCTTCTTGAAGAACTTGTAAACCTTAAGAGATAATATTAATGACGCTTTGGTCGGTATTTTGACTGAAGTTGTTCTCGGTGCAGTGTGCCAGGTACTTAAATGTGCCTGGCACCGATTTTATTTGTTTTTGAACGGTAATGAGGCGTTCCTATTTTGACGGATGGAACACTCGTTGTGTGCAGGATTGCAAATGACCTGCCCGATATAACAGGAGAGTAAAAAAATGATCGAAGTGACAAAACTTGACGGGGTGAAAATTCTGCTTAACGAGCGTTACATCGAAACGGTCGAAGAAACACCAGATACTGTTATTACACTGTCTACCGGACGCAAGATAATTGTAAAAGAAGGTAGACAAGAGATTAAAAATTTAGTAAAATCGTAGGGAAGGGGATATTATGCTTTTTTCCCTTAAAAGTACAATAAGAAGGGCACAAAAGTGGACTTAGCTTCGATTATCGGACTTGCCGTTTGCGTGGGCATGATGCTTATCGGTATCATGACAGGTGATAACGGAGTTGCCGGTATCAAATTTTTCATTGATATTAAATCATTGCTTATCACATACGGCGGTGCATTCTTTGCTGTTTTGGCTTCCATGTCTTTAAAAGATTACATAGGAGGTCTTAAGAGCTTTCTTTTGATATTCAAATCTCCGAAACAGGATGTTCCCGGAATGATAAGTAAAATAATAGAGTTATCCAATGTCGCAAGAAAAGAAGGTCTTCTTGCTCTGGAAGAAGTATCCGGTGAGATAGATGATGCTTTTATGAAAAAAGGCATCCTGCTCATAGTTGACGGTACCGATCCCGAACTTGTAAGAGCTATCATGGAAACCGAACTTGTCAGCACCGAGGAAAGACATAAGAAAAACATCAATTTCTGGTCGGATCTCGGAGCTATGGGTCCTGCATGGGGTATGATCGGTACACTTATCGGTCTCGTTCTTATGCTCCAGAACCTGTCCGATGCATCAACCATCGGTCCCGCTATGGCCGTTGCTTTGATCACGACTTTTTACGGTTCGCTTCTTGCCAACTGGATATGTACCCCCACATCCAATAAACTTAAATCCAATAACGCAACTGAGATTCAGTGCAAGGAAATAATGATCGAAGGTCTGCTTTCCATTCAGGCCGGTGAAAACCCCAGAGTAATCGAGGAGAAACTCAAATCCTTCCTTGCTCCTTCGGACAGAAGCGCAGCTTCAAGCGAAGAAGGAGGTGAAGAGAATGGCTAAAAGAAAGCAGGAAGATCCGCCGCAGGGCTCGCCCGCGTGGATGGCCACATTCTCTGACCTTATGAATCTTCTTCTTTGTTTCTTCGTGTTGCTTTTTTCGATGTCAACCGTAGATGCACAGAAATTCGAGCTTATTGCCGCATCTTTTGCCAATACGTTTTCTATTTTTACCGCGGGCGGTAAAGCTATCGGCGAAGGTATGCTTATATCAAACGGTGTAAGCCAGCTCAGCAATCTTGATAAATATGTCAATTCCATGGGTAAAGCCGAGGATTCCGACCAGATGATAAACGACGCTCTTGAAGAGTACGAAAGTCAGGCACTTCAGGCAAGCGAGGAAATGGCTGAACTCATAGAAGAGGCTCTTGAAGAAGAGAATATTTCCTCCGATGTCGGAGTGGAATTCAATTCTCAATATGTTCTTCTTTCGATGAACGGTTCGCTGCTTTTCAATTCCGGCGATGCGAAACTCAAGGATGAAGCACTTCCTTTGATGGCTCAGGTTGCCAAGATCCTTGAGAGATATTCGGACGGTATTATCGAGGTTGAAGGTCATACGGACAATGTTCCGATGAACGGTGCAAAATATTCCGATAATGACGAACTTTCTTCAGCCAGAGCAATCAGCGTGTTCAGATATCTGATCAACAACACCAATATCGATCCCGCCAGGATCAAACATTCCGGAAGAGGCGAATATGTTCCCATAGCCGACAATTCAACGGCTGAGGGAAGAGCTTTAAACAGAAGAGTAGAAATCAAAATATATAATTTTTACAGTACAAATTATTAATACCGGAGAATAAAATGAAAAAAAATTTGTTATCCATTCTTATACTCGGACTTACGATCGTTAACATTGTCATTTCCGGCATTACGATGTTTACCGTAATGACCACCAATCAGAAAACCGCAAAGGTTGTTTCGGATGTGGCAAATGCCATCAGTATCGATCTCGGTACGGGTTCAAGCGAAACAGATGTTAAACCCGATGTTCCGATCGAAAATATCGAAACATATTCGATCCCCGAAAAGATGACTATCGCATTGAAGCCTTCAGCGGGCGATGATGAAGCTCATTTCTGCATGGTTACCGTATTCTTTTCAATAGACAACAAACATAAGGATTATAAAAAATATTCGGCTACGGTTGCCGATAAGGAAAATCTTTTCAGAAGTATCGTTAATGACGTTATAAGTCAGTATACGATTGATGAAGCCAGAGTATCTCAGGATGAGATCAAGAAAGAGATCTTAAAGAAAGTTCAGGAAAAATATTCCGGTTCAGATTTTATTTTTGACGTATCTTTCAGCGATATAGTTTTCCAGTAAGATCGCAAATACTTTCGGCGAAAGGAGGCAGACTTCGTGAGCGAGGTTTTATCGCAAAATGAAATAGACAATCTATTAAAAGCATTGAACAGCGGTGAAATCGACGTTGATGTGATGAAAGACGGAAATGACGCATCTGTCAAGAATTACGACTTTAAACGTCCCTCGAAGTTTTCCAAAGAACACCTTCGTACGCTTGAACTGATATTTGATTATTACGGAAGACTTTTGTCGACCAATCTGCCGGTTTATTTGAGGCGAAATGTTCAGGTAAACGTTGCGTATTCGGAATCCGTTACTTTTTCCGAATTTTCCAATTCGCTCGGAAATCCTTCGATCCTGTCGATCATTAAGTTTAATCCTCTTCCCGGAGATATAATCATTAATCTGACATCAAATCTGGGATTTGCGATGGTTGACAGACTGCTCGGAGGACCCGGCAAGGCAATGGATAAGATCAGGGATTTTTCCGAGATAGAGATCAATATTCTCGAAAAACTTCTTGTTGTAAGTATGCAGCTTTTACGTGAGCCGTGGAAAAACGTTATCGAGATCAATCCCGTTCTCGACAGGATTGAAACCAATCCTCAGTTCGCGCAGATAATCGCTCCGAATGAAATGATCGCGATCGTAACGCTGAACATTAAGATCGGGGATGTCGAAGGCTTTATGAACGTTGCACTTCCGTTCCTTACCATCGAGACTGTTATCGATAACCTCAACACAAAGTTCTGGTTCTCGAATATGACTTCGTTTTCAGAAGAGGTTTACAACGAATATATCGAAGGCATGTTAAAGAGAGTGGATGTTCCTCTTAAATGCCTTCTCGGCAAGTCTAATGTAACCGTTGCCGATTTCACAAATCTGTCCGTTGGCGACATCATAAGACTTGATACAAATATCGAATCGGCCCTTGAAGTTTATGTAGGTAATATCAAAAAATTTACCGCTGTGGCCGGTGCAAGCAATGACAAATATGCAGTTAAAGTAACTTCTGTAATAAGAGAGGAGGAATAAATCGTTGGATGGCGGTATTTTATCCCAAGATGAAATAAATGCACTGTTGGCCGGCATGGATCTTTCTTCGGATTCCGACAGTTCTGCAGATAAATCAGCCGGCGCTGCCGATACTTCCGGCGGTGATGATCTCACCGATATCGAAAAAGATGCAATAGGTGAAGTTGCCAATATTTCAATGGGAACCAGTGCTACAACTCTTTACTCGCTCGTTAACAGAAGAGTTGACATTACAACACCATCCGTCAACATTGTTCGATGGGATGAACTGCTTGATGATTACGACAAACCTTGCGTATTCATCAAGATCAACTACACCAGCGGACTTGACGGATCAAATATATTAATTCTTAAAGAAGTTGATGTTAAGATCATTACCGATCTTATGATGGGCGGGGATGGAACCAATATAGACGGCGAACTCGGAGAATTGCATCTGAGTGCCATTTCCGAAGCAATGAATCAGATGATGGGTTCTTCGGCGACAAGTCTTTCGTCAATGCTCGGAAAGATGATAGACATTTCTCCACCTCAGGCATCACTTATAGATATCAACGATTTTTCCAAGGAAACCGAATTTTCCGATTTCCTTAACGGAAAGTTTGTAAGTATCAGATTCAGGATGCAGATCGGCGATCTTATAGATTCGACCATATTACAGCTTTATCCTCTTGATTTTGCAAGAGAACTTTATCATATTTTTATGAACAATCAGGTAGAGGAAGCGGAAAATATCAGCAATGATACGAGCAGTGCTTCATCGGTTAACGTTTCGACACCGCCTCCCGCACCTCAGATGCAACAGCAGACCATGCAGCAGAATACAGCACCGCAGATGCCTCCTTACCCCGATCCCAATATGGGATATCAGGCACCTCCGATGGGATATCAGGCACCGCCTATGGGTTATCAGATGCCTCCGATGGGGGGATATCAAATGCCACAGTTCAATCAGGGAAATATCAATGTATCACCGGCACAGTTCCAGACGTTCAATCAGCCTACTGTTTCGGCGAATACTCCGGAAAACATCAATCTTATCATGGATGTTCCTCTGGAAGTTACGGTTGAACTAGGAAGGACCAGAAAATCAATTGCGGATATTCTGGATTTTGCTCCGGGTACCATCATTGAACTTGATAAAATTGCCGGCGAGCCTATAGATGTGCTTGTAAACGGTAAGTTTGTTGCAAAGGGTGAAGTAGTTGTTATTGAAGAAAGTTTTGGTATCAGAATTACCGAAATCATAAATTGAAACAGGAGAGATTAGATTATGGGAAAAAATATTCTTATTGTAGATGACGCCGCTTTCATGAGAATGATGATTAAGGACATTCTTTCCAAAAACGGTTATACCGTAGCGGGCGAAGCTGAAAATGGAGTTAAAGCTATCGAAAAATACAATGAGCTTAAACCCGACCTTGTTCTCATGGATATTACTATGCCGGATAAAGACGGTATTCAGGCTCTTAAGGATATCAAAGCGTCCGATCCCAACGCCAAGATCATTATGTGTTCGGCTATGGGTCAGCAGGCAATGGTCATCGAATCCATTCAGGCAGGCGCTAAAGACTTTATAGTTAAACCTTTCCAGCCCGACAGAGTTCTGGAGGCGGTTAAGAAAGTAGTTGGTTAAATATGTTATTGGCACTTAATAATTCATCTGCCGGAAGTTTCGTTCAATTCCTGACGGTATTTGTGTTATTTATTGTTGTGCTTTTTATCTGTGCTTTTACAACCAGATTTGTTGCGGGATATCAGAAGTCCAAGATGATGTCCGGAAACATCAGGGTGGTTGAGACATTCAAAATAGCCAATAATAAGTATATCCAGATCATTCAGATCGGAGATAAGACCTTTGCCGTCGGTATAGGAAAGGATTCGGTTACCCTTTTGGGTGAGCTGAATGCCGATACTTTGGACTTAAAAGTATTTGAAGAATCGAACGGACTCGATTTCAAATCAATACTTGAAAATGCAAAGAATTTTAAACTGAAGAAATAGGCGATTGATATGAAGGTTCAAAGCGTTTCTTTAAAATTTTTGTTTACTTTATGCCTGCTTATATCGGCAGGCATATTGTTGTATTTAACACCCATAAAAGTTAAAGCATCGGGATTGGATAATGTCGATGATCTGACTGACTCCATTACTTCATCGATCGAAAGTGAAGTAAATTCCGATAAACCCAATTCGACTTTCAGTGTTAGCTTCGAATCGGGAAACGGCGAACTTAACGGTTCGCTCAGAATTCTGCTCATTCTGACATTTATATCATTTATTCCCGCAATGCTGATAATGCTTACCAGCTTTACGAGGATCATCATTGTTCTTCATTTTACCCGTACAGCGATCGGTACACAGACTGCACCTCCCAATCAGGTTCTTATCGGTCTGGCTATCTTTCTGACTTTGTTCATTATGGCTCCTGTTTTTACGAGGATCAACGAAGAGGCGATCAAGCCTTTTGATGCAGGTGAACTTACCGCAAAAGAAGCACTTGAGGTCGGAATGGTACCTTTGCGTGAATTCATGTACGGTCAGACTCAGGCCAGAGATGTTGCGACATTTATGGATATAGCCAATCTTGAGTGGGACGGGTCCGATCCCGAAGCGGTTCCCACGACAGTTCTGATTCCTTCTTTTGTGTTATCGGAACTTCGAACTTCGTTTATCATCGGATTTTTGATCTATATTCCGTTTATCGTTATAGATATGGTAGTTTCATCCATACTTATGAGTATGGGTATGATGATGCTTCCGCCCACTACGATCTCCATGCCGTTTAAGATCCTGCTTTTCGTTCTGGCTGACGGATGGAATCTGGTAATAGTAAATTTGGTTAAATCGTTCTATTAGCGTGAATTGATTTTTGAAATCGTTGATCGATCAATAAAATCCGATTCTTGGATTATAGAGTAATGCATATACAAAACAGGAGGATGCCATGACTGTTGACAGCGTAATTAACATAGCTAGGGATACATTGTATACGATCATCATAACTTCGGCGCCGGCATTGCTTGTTTCGCTGATCATAGGTCTTGTCGTATCCGTTTTTCAGACCGTAACAAGTATTCAGGAACAGACCCTTACTTTTGTTCCCAAAATACTCGGGATATTTCTCACGATCATGATCCTCGGCCACTGGATGATCAACAATATGGTTTCTTTTATGACTGCATTGTGGAATGATATTCCGCTTTATATCAAATAGTATGTTATGATCGATTATTCGTTTTCCATTGAGGAAATGGAATATTTTATCTTGATATTGACGAGAATATCGTGCTTTGTATTTGTAGCACCTTTTTTCTCGATGCCCAGTGTACCGTCGCGTGTCAAGATCGGGTTCTCATTTTTTTTGTCTGTCATAATTTATTATGTGACAATGCCGCATGTATATGTTTCCGGAGGCACTCTGATATCCATAGCGATACTGGTTTTAAAGGAAGCGGCGGTAGGACTACTGATCGGACTTTCTGCCTATATCTGTCAGACGATCGTGCTTTTTGCCGGCCGTGTGGTTGATATGGAAATGGGATTTGCGATGGCCAATCAGCTCGATCCGGCCACCAGACAGGATGCGACCATATCCGGTGTATATTATCAGTATATGTTTCTTATGCTGATGATCTTAAGCGGTATGTACAGATATTTTGTTTCGGCTCTGGCCGAGACTTTTACTTTGATACCGGTTACAAAAGCCGTATTTAACTGGGATATGCTTGTTCAGGCGCTCATCAGGTTTCTGGCACAGTATATGCTTGTCGGATTGCAGATATGTCTGCCTGTTTATTGCACGATCATGCTTTTAAATGCCATACTCGGTATTTTGGCTAAAGTTGCTCCTCAGATGAATATGTTTGCAGTCGGTATCCAGCTTAAGGTTTTTACCGGACTCGGAGTACTTTTTATAACGGTCGGATTATTGCCAAAATTATCCGATCTGGTTTTTAAGGCAATGCAAAAAGGAATTGTTTCTTTTGTGGAGGGCATGATGGATGCTGGATTATGATCTTCAGCTTTTCGCCAAAGAAGGCCCCGGCGGAGAGAAAACCGAAGAAGCCACACCCAAGAAACTGGAAGATGCCAGAAAAGAAGGTCAGGTAGCCAAGAGTAAGGAAATTGCTTTGGGCTTCTCTTTGCTGGCAATGTTTATTTTGCTGAAAATATGGGTAGGAACTCTCGGAGGACAGTTCCTTGCTTTATTTTCTTCGATATATTCAAGAATCCCTTCACTTTCTTCGCAAATGGCTTCCGGTGATTCGGTATGGTATTTCGTAACGCTTTTCAGGGAAGTTATTATAAGATTTATACTTTATCTTGCACCTTTCCTGCTTGTAGCCGTTCTTGTGGCCGTTGTGACTGAGGTCTTACAGGTTAAATGGCAGCCTACGGCAAAACCATTAAAGCCGAAGTTTTCAAAATTCAATCCGATAAACGGTGTTAAAAGGATTTTTTCGGTTCAGACCCTGTTTGAACTGCTCAAATCCATTTTTAAGATATTTATCATAGGTTACATTGCGTATTCGACTCTGAAAGATAAATGGTCTGCGATCCTTACTTTGCTTGACATGCCGGTGGAACAGGGCATTTCCCTGATGGGTAATATAATTCTCGACCTTGGGATCAAGATCGCCGGTTTTTATCTTATCCTTTCTTTTGCCGATTACATTTTCCAGAAATGGAAATTCAAGGAAGACATGAAGATGACCAAGCAGGAGATCAAGGATGAATACAAACAATCCGAAGGTGATCCTCAGATCAAAGGTCAGATCAAGCAGAGAATGATGCAGGCTTCAAGGCGTCGTATGATGCAGGATGTTCCGAAGGCCGATGTAGTCATTACAAACCCGACACATTTTGCGGTAGCCATAAAATATGACGGAGACGTTGACGATGCTCCGGTTCTTATAGCCAAGGGTGCTGATTATGTTGCTGCCAAAATTAAGGAAATAGCCAAAGAGAACAAGGTTGAGATCGTTGAGAACAAACCTTTGGCAAGAATGCTTTATTACAATGTTGATCTTGGGCAGACCATTCCGCCCGAATTGTATAAGGCAGTTGCAGATATCCTTGTATATGTTTATAAAGTGCAGGGTAAGATCTGATGATCGGATCTTTATTTACATAGAATATTACGAAAGGAGGTAAGCAAAGTGAAAAGAGCCGACATTGCGGTAGCTGTATATGTTCTTGCTGCATTTGTAATGCTGATAGTTCCCATACCCAATGTGCTTTTGGACGTTTTGCTTGCCGTTAACATTGCCACCGGTTTTGTTATCCTTTTTTCAACGATGTTTGCAAAGGAAGTACTGGATATGTCTTTCTATCCGACCATTCTTTTGTTCACTACGATCTTCAGAATAGCACTTAACGTTTCGTCGACGAGACTTATCCTTACTACCGGTAACCCCGGTCAGGTTGTTCAGACATTCGGTTCGTTCGTAGGCTCCGGCAATCTGATAGTAGGTGTCGTAATATTTATAATTCTTATCATCATTCAGTTTGTTGTTATCAACAAAGGTTCCGAAAGAGTTGCCGAAGTAACCGCAAGATTTACACTCGATGCCATGCCTGGTAAACAGATGGCCATTGATGCCGATCTGAATACGGGTGCCATAACAGATGAGGAAGCTAAAAACCGAAGAGAGAAGATCCAGCTTGAAGCAAGTTTCTTCGGTTCCATGGATGGTGCCGTAAAATACGTTAAAGGAGATGCGACTGCAGGTATCATCATAACCGGCGTCAATGTTGTCGGCGGTATTGCGATGGGCGTTCTTATGCAGGGCATGGATTTTAACGAAGCTTTGAACAAATATGTTATTCTGACTATCGGTGACGGTCTGGTATCACAGATCCCTTCACTTCTCATTTCGCTTTCAACAGGTATTCTTGTTACTAAAGGTTCCAAAGAGGCTGATTTTGGTCCTGCCATATTAAAGCAGCTTTTCGGTGTGCCTAAAGTCATGTATTATGTCGGAGCCATAATCACGGGACTCGGCATCGTGACGCCTCTTCCTTTTTACATTTTCGTTCCGTTCGGTATTCTTTTTATAGTCGGCGGAAGGATCATGTCCAATAATCTTGATGTTAAAGGTGTTGAGAAAGAAGTCGACAGCGAAGAAGTGGCTGCACAGGAAACAAGGCAGCCGGAGAATGTCAATTCGCTTTTACAGGTCGATCCCATCGAACTCGAATTCGGATACGGTATCATACCTCTTGCGGATGTCAATCAGGGCGGAGATCTGCTTGACCGTGTTGTAATGATAAGACGCCAGATAGCTCTTGAACTCGGTACGGTTGTTCCGATCATAAGACTCAGGGATAATATACAGCTTAATCCGAATCAGTATATTATTAAAATAAAAGGAATTCAGGTATCCGAAGGTGAGATCCTGTTTGACCACTATATGGCCATGAATCCGGGATATGTTACCGAAGAAGTGACAGGTATTCCTACGTTTGAACCTTCTTTCCATCTTCCCGCTTTATGGATTACGGAAGGACAGAGAGAAAGGGCAGAGGCTGCCGGATATACCGTAGTCGATCCTCCTTCGATCATCGCGACACATCTTACGGAAATAATCAGACATTATATTTCCGAACTTCTTACGAGACAGGATGTATCGAAACTTGTTGATAATCTCAAAGAGACCAACCCTGCACTTATCGACGAACTTACACCGAAACTTCTCAGTCTCGGCGATATACAGAAAGTTCTTCAGAATCTGCTGAAAGAGGGCGTTTCCATAAGAGACCTTCTGACGATATTCGAATCTCTGGCGGATCATGCCCAGACCACAAGGGATACCGATATACTGACGGAATATGTAAGGCAGTCTCTTAAGCGTGCCATTTCCGGCAAGTATTTTATGGCCAATGAGACAACGAGCGTAGTTACGCTCGATCCAAAACTTGAACAGGAAATGATGAACAGCATCAAGCAGACCGAGAACGGATCTTATATTGCAATGGATCCCGAAAAGGTCAAAAAGATAATGAACAATGTGGAGACTGAGATCGGAAAACTCGAGCAGCTCGGAAAAGCGCCGATCTTACTCACTTCTCCCATAGTAAGAATGTATTTTAAGAAATTAAGTGAAGATTATTTTGCGGATTTGATTGTAATTTCGTATAATGAGATAGAAAGCAATGTTGAATTGCAGTCAGTAGGAATGGTAAGCGCATAATGATAATTAAAAAATATCAGGCAAAAACCGAAGAAGAAGCAATGAATCTTGCGAAAGCGGAACTCGGGGAATCTTGTGTTTCGCTCAATGTTAAGACAGTAAAACAAAAGGGGATAAAGAAGCTTTTCAAAGCTCCTTTTGTTGAAGTTACCGTTGCACTCGAAGAAGAAAGCGAGACCGATTACGATACACTTATAAAGCCCATCGCGATAAACGGCAATGATGACAGAAATCTGTTCAAACCTTCCGGTTTCAATATGGTTGTTGATGAAAACACCGTAACGTCAACAAACACTGCGGTTTCAAGCACCAACACAGCTGCTCAGAAAGAAGGGTTTGCTTCCGTTTACAAAGATTCGGCCGAAGAAGTTAAAAATGCCGATGGTCCGGATAACGACAATAAAGTATCCGATGACACCAAAGACAGTTATGACGGTCTTAACAATATAGGTTCCAAATACGGAAAGAAGAAATCCAGGAAGGATAATAACGAAGTTCCTCCCGAAACAGAGATTGAAGCCGTTTATGAACTTATCTTCCAGACACTTATAGACAATGAGGTTGACGAGGATTATGTGGAAGAGATCGTTGAAGAGGCCAAATCAAGACTTAAAAACAATACTCCCATGGATACGGTTCTTTCCCATATATATCAGAGACTTATTTTAAGATTCGGGGAACCGAAGACCATAGAGCCGGCGACCAAAAATCCGAAGGTTATATTTTTCGTAGGTACTACGGGCGTAGGAAAAACGACTACGATTGCAAAGATCGCATCCAAACTTTTCGTTGAAGGCAACAAGGTGACATTATTTACTTCGGATACATACAGGATCGCCGCTGCGGAACAGCTGCATTCCTACGCGAATATCATGAATGTTCCGTTCAGGATCATTTATACTCTTGATGATTTCGAGGACGGACTGGAAACTTTTGCGGATTATGATTACATACTTGTTGATACGGTCGGACATTCGCACAAGAATCAGGAACTTAAAGCAGATATGAAGAAGTTCATTGATTATTCCAAGGAAAAGACCGAAACGGAAGTCTATCTTGTTCTGGCTGCTTCCACAAAGATGAAGGATCTTATTCACATTGCGGACAGTTATAAAGAAATATCGGATTACAGACTTATATTTACCAAACTTGACGAGACTTATTCTTTCGGAACGATATTTAATTTAAGACTACATACGAACGCTCCTTTAAGTTATGTTACATACGGGCAGAACGTACCCGAAGATATAGATACTTTCAAACCTCAGCAGATTGTCAAGAAACTGCTTGGCGGTCAATGATTTTGCTTATTTTTTTGTTTTGAATTTTCAGTTAATTCGGCAGGGTTATCAGTAGTTTGATACTTTGCATTTTACGGAGATAAAGATGGATCAGGCTTCCGGATTAAGAAATATAATAAAGGCCAGTCAGACAAGACCTCTTGCGAGAGTTATTACCGTAACCAGCGGTAAGGGCGGTGTGGGCAAATCCAATACCGCAATAAACCTCGCTGTTCAGTTTAAGAAAATGGGTCAGAGAGTTATCATACTCGATGCGGATTTCGGTCTGGCAAATATTGAGATCATGTTCGGTGCGGTTCCGAAACACAATCTTTTTGACCTTATTTACAAAGGCATGAAGATGGAAGACATTATTACCTGGGGACCTTCTGAGATCGGATTTATATCAGGCGGTTCCGGTATTGCCGGAATGTCCAATCTCAGTCGCGAATATCTGACTTACATTATTCAGAATCTTGCCCAGCTTGATGCGATGGCCGATATCATCATTGTTGATACGGGTGCCGGAATTTCTGATGCGGTTTTGGAATTTCTTGTTGCAAGCGGGGAAATACTTGTTGTTACGACTCCCGAACCCACTTCGATCACAGATTCATATTCACTGCTTAAAGCTTTATCACATCATGAAAGATTTTCTTCCGAAAGTACCAGCATTAAAGTGATCGCAAACAGAGTATCAAATGAGAACGAAGGCAAGGCTTTGTTCAACAAGCTCAATACGGTTGTTTCAAGATATCTCAAACTTCCGATCTGCTTTTTGGGAAGCATCCCTCAGGACGATGCATTGCAAAAAGCAGTAATGCAGCAGATGCCTGTTTCGATACAGACTCCCAAATCAAAATCTGCTTGCGCATATGAGACCATTGCGAATATACTTATGAATAGAGAAATCAATAAAAATACAAAAAATAGGGGAATGGCTGCTTTCTTTTCACATATTGTCGCGGCTAAAAAATCTGTATGAAAGAAAAAGATACCGGATTACTGTTAAGTAAATATATTGCTCCGGGCTCTAAAATCGAACTGGAAGCCATTGACCGTGTGCTTCAGGAAGACGGAAGTTACCAGAGAAAGAAATTTGATTCAAAGGTAGTTGACGTTATTGATGAAGACAGACTCGAAATTCTTATGCCCATGGAACAGACCAAACTTGTTCTTTTGCCCGTAAACGGTGAATACGATATTCATTTCTTTACGACAAAAGGTCTTTTTCAATGTCTGATCCGCGTTGTCAATCGTTATAAGAACGGCAATCTTTATCTGCTTGAGATCGAACTTATTTCGAATCTTCAGAAGTATCAGCGAAGAGAGTATTACAGATATTCATGCATGCTTCCTTTGGAATACAGGCTTCTTACAAATGCCGAACGCATTGCGCTTGATACAAAAAAGAGTGTTCTCTTTGATGAACTTCCGATGATCGATTCCCAGATAGTGGATATTTCCGGCGGCGGATTAAGATTTGTTTCCAAAGAAGAATGCGAAGTGAACGATCTTATCTATACCGAGTATGCACTTACGAACGGAAAGCATTTTAAACATGTTGCCAAGGTGCTTGCCATCAAACCTCTGGAAAATGCTTCCAAGGATGCAAAATTCGAATACAGATGCCAGTTTGTGGATATTCTGAACGGAGAGAGAGAAATGATCATCCGTTATATATTCGAAGAAGAAAGAAAGAAAAGGAAAAGAGAAACCTAAGATCTTTTTCTCTGTAAAATATTCAGAAATAAACTGCCTCTTTATCGTTAAATACGTTAAAGAGGCTTTTTTATTCACAGGAAAACGTAAAATATTTTTAAAATATATTTCATATACTGAAAAATATACAAAAGATTTACATAAAATTCTACAAACGTGAAGTGATTATGCATACATGAGTTATTTGTTATATGCTATAATAGCAAAGTAGTGAATAAATGTATTCGGGGATACGATATTGAAAAAAATAGTTGTGATAGCGTGTTCGACAGGAGGACCGAAAGCATTACAGGAAATTGTTCCTTTTCTGGAAGACGGAATAGGATGTCCTGTAGTGATAGTCCAGCATATGCCGGCAGGTTTTACCAGGGTTCTTGCGGAAAGACTGGATCTTGCATCAAAGATACCCGTAAGTGAGACCGAAGATAATCAAATACTTGAAAACAATCATGTGTATATTGCCAAAGCAGGGTCGCATCTGAAGATCGTTCCTTTCAAAAACGGTCACAGATTTGTACACAGCGACGAAAAGGAAAGAATGGGTGTGAAACCCTGTGCCAATTATACATATGAAAGTCTTATAAACAGTAACTTTGAAGAGATTATTTGTGTTGTCCTTACCGGAATGGGAAGCGACGGACGGGAAGGTATTGAGTATTTAAATACCGGAAAGAAGATAAGGATATTTGTTCAGGATGAAAAATCCAGTGTGGTTTACGGAATGCCGGGAAGTATCCTTAAAAGCAAGCTTGAATGTAAAGTTTGCAAATTGTGCGATCTGAGTGAAGAAATAATGAAAGCAGCGGAGGGTTAGATTATGGATGTCAGTCAATATTTGGATATTTTTATAGACGAGACGAAGGAACATTTGCAAAACCTTAATACTCATATTCTCGAACTTGAACAGGACGGAGAGAATATGGATACCATCAATGAGATTTTCCGTGCGGCTCATTCACTCAAAGGAATGGCCGGTACAATGGGATATAAGAGAATGCAGACTCTTACTCATGATATGGAAAATGTTTTCTCGGAAGTTCGAAACGGTACGATCAAGGTCAATTCCGATATGATTGATCTTCTTTTCAAATGCCTTGATGCACTTGAAGAATATCTTTCGACGATTCAGGAAACCGCGGACGAAGGTACCAATGACAACGAACCTTTGGTCAAGGGATTAAACGATATTCTTAATTCCAAGAACGGAAGCGGCAAGACCGAAGAAAAGAAAGAAGAGAAAAAGGAAGAAAAGAAAAAGAAAAAAGCAAAAGCTGAAGAAAATAAATTAAAGGAAAAATGGCGTGATATCAAACTTGATGACAGCGTTAAGAAGGTGATCGAGGAAGGCGTTAAAAAAGGATTCAAAGCTTACGGTATCACGGTTTATATCCAGGAATCCTGCCTTTTGAAGGCTGCACGAGCTTTCCTTGTTTTCAAGGCACTTGAAGAACTCGGTGAGATCATTGTATCGATCCCTTCGGCGCAGGATATCGAGGATGAATCTTTTGAATTTGATTTCTCCGTGATATTCATGTCAGAGCATCCTCTTGAAAAGATCATCGATGCAGTTAAATTCGTATCGGAGATCCAGGATGCTGTCGGCGATGAAGTTACTTTTGAAAATGAAGAAAGTGCTCAGGAGACAAAAGAGGATAAGGAAGGTACCGGCAAAGAAGAAACTCAGACTCTTCCCGCAAAGAGTACCGATACCGCTCCCGCTCAAAAGAGTACTTCGGGCAATGCTCCCGAAAAGAAATCGACAGGAAAACCCGTTGTTAACAGAACCGTACGTGTTGATATCGAAAAACTCGATTCCTTAATGAATCTTGTTTCCGAACTTATCATTTCCAAGAACTCACTCGTTTCGGTTGCCGGAAGTGTTGTAGGTTCTTCCAATATACAGTTTAATGAACAGATTGAATATCTTGAGAGCGTAACGACAAATCTTCATGAATCCGTAATGAAGGTTCGAATGGTTCCCATAGAGAATACGGTCAACAAGTTCCCGAGAATGATAAGAGATCTTTCCAAGAAACTCGATAAAAAGATGGAACTTTACATGACAGGTGAAGATACAGAACTCGATCGTACCGTTGTTGATGAGATCGGCGATCCTCTTATGCATCTTCTCAGAAATTCCGCAGATCACGGTCTTGAAAGTGCTGAGATCAGAGCGGAAAGAGGAAAACCCGAAGTCGGTTCCATTTTCCTTGACGCTTATCAGGACGGAAACAATGTAGTTATCGAAGTAAGGGACGACGGTAACGGTATTGATATCGAAAAAGTCAAGAACAAAGCTATTGAAAAAGGCAAGATCACTCGCGAGCAGGCTGATCTTATGTCTGATAAAGAAGCTATTGACCTTCTTTTCCAGCCTTCTTTCTCAACGGCAGAAGTTGTATCGGACGTATCCGGTCGAGGAGTCGGACTTGATGTTGTTAAATCAAAGATCGAAGCATTAAGCGGCGAGATCGATGTTAAAACAAAACTCGGTGAAGGATCCACATTCATTATAAGACTTCCTCTTACACTCGCCATCATCCAGGCGTTGATGGTTGTTGTAGGCAATGAGAAATATGCTATTTCACTCGGAGCCATCCAGACCATTGAATCGATCAATCCGAATGATATCAAGAAGGTTCAGGGCAAAGAGGTCATCAACCTCAGAGGAAATGTCATTTCTCTTGTAAGACTTAACAGACTGCTCGATCTTGAAGACTGCAGAAAAGAGGATCAGGATCTGATAGTTCTTATCGCCAAGAAAGGTGACAGATATGCCGGACTTGTTGTTGACGAACTGATCGGACAGATGGAAATAGTTATCAAACCGATGGGCAAATATGCCGGAAGCTGCAAACTGATTTCCGGAGCTACCATTCTCGGTGACGGTGAAGTGGCTCTTATTCTTGATGCCAATGCTTTGATTTAAGGAGGGTTTTAAAATGGAAGAATTAGCTCTTAATGTAGAAGTAACTCAATATATTAAAATCCGTCTTGGGGATGAGTATTTCGGTATTGATATCAAATATGTTGACAATATAGTCAGAATGCAGCATATCACAAGAGTACCCAAGGCGCCTTCCTATGTTAAAGGTGTTATCAACCTGAGAGGTGAAGTTATTCCCGTATTTTCCTTAAGACTTAAGATGGGTCTGGATGAAATTGAGGAAAACAAGTATTTCAGGATCATCATACTTAAGGTTGAAGGCGAATCGGTTGGAATTATCGTTGACGAAGTAAGAGAAGTTGCCAATGTTTCATCGGATGATGTTGAAAAAGTTTATCATAATGTTTCCGACGGAATCCAGAATTTCCTTTCAGGTGTCGGCAAAACAGATTCCGGTCTGATCTCACTTCTTGATATAAATGAAGTTTTGGCTGACAAGACTTTATGAGGTATATTTAATGGCTAAAATTGATTTAAACGAAGATAACAGCATGTATTTTGATGTGCTTAAAGAACTCGGCAATATCGGATGCGGTAATGCCACGACGGCTCTGGCACATATGTTGAACAGAAAAGTAGATATGTCAGTTCCGCAGGTAAGACTCCTGGAATTTAAGGATGTCGGATCCATACTCGGAGGAGAAGAGATAATCATGGCCGGGATCTATCTTATGGTTGAAGGTGATATTACCGGTTCCATAATGTTCCTTCTTGAAAAGGAATCCGCTAAAAGTCTTATCGCAATGCTGATGGGAACGACTTCTTCGGAAGATGAATTAAACGAGATAGAGCAGTCTGCATTAAAAGAGATCGGAAATATAATCACGGCCTCATATCTTAATTCGCTTTCATCTCTTACAAATCTTTCGATATATCCTTCGGTTCCTGCATTATGCATAGACATGGCCGGAGCGATCCTTTCTGTTCCTGCGATTGAATTCGGCCTTATCGGAGACAGGATCCTGTTGATAGAGAACAGTTTTTCCGAGGGACTTAACGGATATTTTATACTCGTTCCGGATCTTGACAGTTACGATAAGATATTTGCTTCGATAGGAATGTAATACAGATTTGTTTTTGTTTTGGATATAACTGATTTAGGGATTACAGATGTCAGAAATAATAAAGGTTGGAATGGCGGACCTTAAGATATGCAAAGCTCCCGACGGTCTTACGACTTTGGGACTCGGCTCCTGTGTCGGAGTGGCGGTAAGGGATCCGATTACCAAGATCGGCGGACTTGCGCATGTCATGCTTCCCAATTCGACCAGAATTAAGAATAATACAAATATATATAAATTTGCAGATACAGGCATAGATGAACTTATCAGACTTCTGGTAAAGGAAGGTGCTTCGAAAACAAGACTCGTAGCCAAAATAGCCGGCGGAGCCCAAATGTTCTCATTCCAGAATAAGTCGGATATGGTGCGTGTCGGCGAGCAGAATGTACTGGCTACCAAGAAAAAACTTTCTGAATGCGGCATTCCCATTCTTGCCGAAGATACGGGTCTGAATTTCGGTCGTACCGTCATTTTTTATCCTGAAAACGGAGACTTTGTAATTAGAGCGGTAGGAAAAGACGAGAAGGTGATTTAGATGAAGAAAATTAGACTGTTGCCGGCTTTCATTATCTTACTTGCGGGTGCCATCACAAGCATTACACTATATGTTACCGAACAGGATCTGATAACCACTTTGCTGGTGCTGTTCATTGTTCTGTTTGTTTTTTACTTTATCGGTGTACTGGCTATGAAGATCATAGTTGACTATATGAACAAAAAACAACCTGAAGAACCTGTCGGGGAAGAAGGTCAGGTTCTTGAGAAAGAAATACAGGAAGAGTAATCGGGGTATTTAGGGAATGGACGAAATTACAAAAAGAAAATTATGGGAAGATTACAGAAGGAGTAAATCCGATTCGGCCAGGGAAAAGCTGATCCTTGAATATATTCCTCTGGTCAAGGTCGTTGCCGGCAGACTGAGCATGTATCTCGGATACAGCGTGGATTATGAAGATCTTTGCAGTTACGGCATATTCGGACTGATCGATGCTATCGACAAATTTGACAAAGAGAAGGATGTAAAATTTGAAACATATGCATCGCTTCGAATCCGTGGTGCGATCCTCGATCAGATAAGAAAACTTGACTGGATCCCGAGAACCGTCAGACAAAGACAGAGACAGCTTGATACAGCAATGCGGGATCTTGAAAACGAACTCGGAAGACCTGCCACCGAAGAGGAGATCGCCAAAAGAGTCGGTATAAGCGAAGATGAACTGACTGACTGGCAGACTCAGTGTAAAGTCAGCAATGTTGTTTCTCTTAACGAATATCTTGAGACCGGTGCGGATATCTCAAACGATTCCGCGGGAGCGAGCAGACATTTCGACTCGCCCGAAAACGCATTTCTTAAGGATGAACTTAAAGGAAAACTTGTTGATGCTCTCGAAATACTTACCGAGAAGGAAAAAAGCGTTGTCGTTTTATATTATTATGAGGAACTCACACTGAAAGAGATCAGTAATGTTCTTGAAGTTTCCGAAAGCCGCGTTTCGCAGTTACATACCAAGGCTTTGAATAAGATGAAGGGAATTCTCGGCAAATATACCATGGTGTTTGATTAAAAGTGTGATTTAACAAATCGGAGGGTTACATGAACGCTTATTTTCAACTCGAAATGACACCGCAGGGTACCGTTCTGCATATCTTTAAGCAGACGTACGGCGGTAACAGTCTTAATGTTAACGAACTAGCCGAATATCTGAACAAGAAAGGGATCAAGTTCGATCTGGCAGACTTGAACAAGAAAATCATGCAGATATCCGATAAAGGCAGTATTGTTCTGGATGACGTTAAAAGATATCCGGAAAGAGAGATGGTCGTTGTCAATATATCTGCCGATAAAATGCAGGCTGTATGCAGATTTTATCCGCCCAGTGTCGGTGGCAATCTGCTCAGTCGCGAAGATATAGTAAATGATCTTAAGTCCGCAAAAGTTATTTACGGTATTGATGTTGACACTATAAATGCTTTTATTGAAAACAGAGAGTATTGTACGGATCTTGTTCTTGCAAAAGGAAAAGAAGTAAGACACGGAACAGATGCTTCAATTGAGTATTTTTTCAATACAGATCTGAGAGCCAAGCCGACTTTAAAAGAAGACGGCAGTGTGGATTTCTTTAATCTTAACGCGGTTAATCATATCAAAAAAGGAGACCTTCTTGCCAAACTGACAAGAGAAGATCCCGGCGAAAAAGGAATTGACGTTATGAATAATTTCGTCAAACCCAGAGATGTAAAGAAACTCATGCTCAAATACGGAAGACATGTATTATTGAACGAAGATAATACAATGGCTTATTCCGAAGTATCGGGTCATGTTATGCTTGTTGAAGGAAAGATATTCGTATCCGATGTTTTTCAGGTTGAAAATGTCGATGCTTCAACGGGGGACATCATTTATGACGGATCGGTAAAGATCAACGGCAATGTTAATTCCAATTTTTCGGTATCTGCAACAGGCAATATTGAGATCGCCGGTGTTGTTGAAGGTGCCAAGGTTCATGCTGACGGTAATATAACGATCGCCAGAGGCATAAACGGCATGGGCAAAAGCGATATCAGCGCAGGCGGGAACATAATCTCGAAATATGTTGAAAATGCAAGACTGAGCGCAGGCGGATATATTCAGACCGAAACGATAATGCATTCCACCGTTTCGGCCAAAAACGAAGTCATCGTCGACGGCAAAAAAGGAAATATCTCCGGAAGTTTTGTTTCGGCAAGAGATACGATCACAGTTAACAATCTGGGTTCCGCAATGGGTTCTGATACGGTCGTTCAGCTCGGCATCGATCCTCAGATGAAGGAGAGAATGGATTTTCTTAATAAAGAGATCGAAAATGCTAACAAAAACCTTGCACAGATCCTTCCTGTTCTTGATGCATTCAAACAAAAACTTGCAAAAGGAGTCAAGATCCCGCCCGAAACCGTAAAGAATATCAAAGACATGTCCGAAGTTGCGTCAAAGCTTATGACTTCAAGGGAAGAATATACTGACGAACTGGATGAGATCAAAGATACACTTATGACGGAATCAAAGTCGCAGGTTATAGTTAAGAATGTAATTTATGCCGGAACCAGGATATGTATCAACGATCTTCAGATGACTGTAAAATCAGACTGCAGATTCTGTAAATTCTTTAAAGACAAGGGCGATATCAGGATGAGTTCTTTATAACATAAGACTTATACTGAAGCCATGCCCAAATTTTATTCAGGAGTATTTATTTAAATCATGGTAATAATTGAAATTGTTTTATTGGTTATTGGAATAATCTGTGTTCTGCTTGGTATTTTTTTGCCTGAAAAAAGTAAAACACAGACGATACTGGATGAGAAAAAAGAATCCAGACACATTCGTGAACTGATCGAAGAGGAAATGGAAAAATACAAAGATTCCGTTAAAGACAATCTCGAAGAAGAAGTTAACGAATATATGGAAAAAGCCGAACGCAGCCTTGAAAGAATATCCAATGAGAAAATGATGGCTGTCAATGAGTACGGCGATACCGTTCTTAACGATATCAACAAAAATCATGAAGAAGCGGTTTTCCTTTATAATATGCTGAATGACAAGCATGACGAGATCATAAAGAGTCAGGCTAAGATTGAGAATACTTCCAAAGAGGTAAAAGAAACACTTAAGGCAATAGAATCTGCAAAGGAAGCCGCAAATGCCGATTTTGAAAAAAACAGGTCGGCTTTAATGGAAGAATTCGAACATAAGGAAAATGAGATCGAACTTGAAAAAAACAAGCTGACTGCTTTGGAAGAAGAATTCAACAAAAACAGGGCAGCCAATGCTTCAAAAGAGAAGACGGTCAAAAAACCCGGCAAGAAGATCAAAAGAAATCCGGAATCCGTTGTATCCGGCAACAATCACAATGATGAGATCTTAAGACTGTATAAAGAAGGCAAGAGTAATGTTGCGATCGCAAAAGAACTCGGACTCGGAGTCGGTGAAGTTAAACTTGTGATCGATCTTGCCAAAATGTAAAACGGGATGTGAATAAAATGAATCTGAAAACTTTTTTTAAAGGACTGGGTGCCGGGATCATCGGTGCATCCGCGATCCTTATCATTATATCCAAACTGAATAACGGAAGTATTTCGGACGAACAGGTGATCAAAAGAGCGAAAGAACTCGGAATGGTTGAAAGTTCCACATTATCTTCGAGTTCAGGAATTTCCGGACAGGAAATTTCCGCAGATAATTCCTCCGTAAACGATATTGAAGATAATATTGACGATACTGTCGTTAATTCTGAATCAGACGCTTCAACCGATAACGGAAACGTATCGGAAGTCGGAAACGATACGGATCAGAGCATTACCGATACTGCCGACAATTCGGATACGGATGCAGATGCTTCAACTGATAACGGTAATGATACCGAAGACGGAAACGACGATACTTCATCTGCAACGGATACTGATGATAATTCGGATAATGTTCCCAAACCGAGCGGAGAAACCGTTAAAGTTGAGATAAGATCCGGAATGAGTTCGGAATCTGCGGCATCCGCTGCAATGGAGGCCGGTCTGGTTGATGATGATAAGGAATTTAACAAATATCTCTGCGCCAACGGATATGACAAACGTTTAAGAGTAGGTTCATATGATATACCGAAGGGTTCGGATTTTGAAACCATTTCCAAATATCTTTGCGGCCTGATGAATGATTGATAAGAAACCCCTTGCAATAAGGGGTTTTATTATGTTATAATTTGTGCGTTGCGCTAAAACACACGTATGCGGTTATGAGGATTGGTGCCCGACGGGTTATCCTTGATTGTGAAGCATACGGAGGAAAAACCAAGGAGGAAAATTAAATGAGCGTTATTTCAATGAAACAGTTACTCGAGGCAGGTGTGCATTTCGGACACCAGACAAGAAGATGGAACCCTAAGATGGCTCCTTATATTTATACCGAGAGAAACGGTATTTATATTATCGATCTTCAGAAGTCTGTAGGAAAAGTTGACGAAGCATACAATGCAATTTCAGAAATTGCACAGGCAGGAGGAACTGTTCTTTTTGTTGGTACAAAGAAACAGGCTCAGGATGCTGTTAAGAGCGAAGCTGAGCGTTGCGGTATGTACTATGTTAATGAGAGATGGCTTGGAGGTATGCTTACAAACTTCAAGACTATCCAGTCTTCAATCGACAGACTTAAAGCTATCGAAAAAATGAGCCAGGACGGAACATTCGAAGTTCTTACAAAGAAGGAAGTTGCAAAACTTCAGAAAGAATGGGACAAGCTTGAGAAGAACCTTGGCGGTATCAAGGAAATGACAAGAATTCCCGATGCTATCTTTGTAGTAGATCCCAAGAAGGAAAGAATCTGCGTTCAGGAAGCTCATTCACTCGGTATTACACTTATCGGTATTGCTGATACAAACTGCGATCCCGAAGATCTTGATTATGTTATTCCCGGTAATGATGATGCTATCCGTGCGGTTAAGCTTATCGTTGGAAAGATGGCTGATGCTATCATCGAAGCTAACCAGGGCGAGATCATGACAGATGTTGAAGCTGAATCAGCTGAAGCGGATGCTGAACTTGATAACGCAGAAGCATAATTGATCGTTAAAGATCAGGAAACATTTAATTAAGATTATTAGGAGGATATAAAAATGGCAGCTATTACAGCTAGTATGGTTAAAGAATTAAGAGAAACAAGTGGTGCCGGCATGATGGATTGTAAGAAAGCTCTTACAGAAGCCGATGGTAATATGGAAGCAGCATTGGATATTCTCAAAAAATCAGGTGCAGCTAAAATGGAAAAGAAAGCAAGCCGAATCGCAGCAGAAGGTATTGCCAGAGTAGCTTGTGACAACGGTGTTGCAGTAGTAGTAGAAGTTAACTCTGAAACAGACTTCGTTGCCAAGAATGAAGTTTTCCAGACATTCGTTCAGGAAGTTGCAGACAAGGCTCTTGCTTCAGGTAAGAACGGCGGTGCAAACGGAGAAGATGTTCAGGATCTTCTTGCAGGCGGCCTTCAGGAAGAGTTCGCAGACAAGACTCTCAAGATCGGTGAGAAACTTTCCTTCAGAAGATTCGAAAGAGTTGCAGGTGATGAAGTTGCTACATATATTCACGGCGGCGGAAAGATCGGTGTTCTTGTTGCTGCTACAGGTGCTAATGGCAGCAATGTTAAGGAAGCTCTTACAAACGTAGCTATGCAGGTTGCGGCTATGAATCCTACATACATTTCAAGAGATGACATCTCTGCAGACGAACTTGCAAAGATCAAAGACATTACTCTTGAAAGTGCATTAAACGATGCATTCACATTACCCAAGCCCATCCTTAACAAACTTCTTGATGAAGCTGTTAACGGTTCTGACTGGAGTGATGAAGATAAGAAGAATTACGAAGAGAACAAGACAAACAAATATCTTCCCAACTTTATTTCAGATGCAGGAAAGGCTGCTCTCGGTCAGCTTGCACTTTCAAAGAAGGAAGAAATCTCAGGAGACAAGATCTTTGCAGGTCTTGTAGAAGGACGTATTTCCAAACAGCTTAAAGAGATCTGCCTTCTTGATCAGGTTTATGTTAAAGCTGAAGACGGAAAGCAGAGCGTATCCGCATACTTAAAGAGCGTTGATGCAAACATCGTTATTTCCAAATTCGTTCGTTTCGAAGTTGGCGAAGGTATGGAAAAGAAGAACGAAGATTTTGCAGCTGAAGTTGCAGCTCAGATGAATGCTTAATATCCGTATGGATATATTGAAATTCTATTTTTGAAAATACTCAATCATAATGCATCCCGAATGTAAAAATTCGGGATGTTTTTATATTTAAATTTCCATAAAATAATTTGCTTGATGAAAAAAATTTAAATAAAAAAGTTGAAATCAACAACATATTGTGGTCGTGAAAATACCGAAAACAACTTTGCAAAATTAGCGTTTGAATACGCAAGTTTACTGTGGTATCATTACTCTTGCACACATATGAACTCCATTGGGATTCAGGTATTCAAGAGGCATTTATGGAAGAAAACAAAAACAACGAATACAATGAATACAGAAGAAAAAGAGTAAAAAGATTCAAGAGAATAATTCTGGTGTCATTGGCTTTTTTTGTTGCACTTCCGAATGTACTTTGTGTATTTCTTTTTCTGTCTATAAATAAAACAAATACCTATATACAATCACTTGCGGAAGAACTTAATATTCTTAAGATTTCCGAGGTTGAAAAAGTAGTTGCTTCGGAAACCAAATCTACATATGATGCACAGTCTCTTGTTGAACAGGATTTTGTTTTTAAAGTGCTGCCCGATGCCGAAGAGTATCCCGGTTATCAGAGAATCTATCTTACATTTGATGACGGTCCCAGCAGATATACAAACGAACTTCTCGATGTCCTGCTTAAATATAATGTTAAGGCAACATTTTTTGTTCTTGCACAGGACGGATACGATGATCAGTATAACAGGATAATCAATGAAGGTCATACACTCGGAATTCATTCTTATAAACATGTTTATTCCGATCTGTATTCGGATCTTAACGGATTTGAAAATGACGTAAATTCCGTTTCCGATTTTATTTTTGAAAAAACAGGAACGAGACCTGAATTCTACAGATTTCCCGGCGGCAGTTCCAATACGATATATAAAGGCGACAAAAACGAACTCTTTGATTATCTCAGTGATAACAACCTTGTTTACTTTGACTGGAATGTGGCAAGCAACGATGCAACATTCGGAGGTTTGGGAAAATCACAGATCGCCAATAATGTTCTGAACGGAATAAAAGGCAAGGATGAAGCAGTTATTCTTATGCATGATGCGAACGACAAGCATTCTACCATAGAAGCACTTGAAATCATCATTCAGAGTCTTCAGGCTGAAGAAAATGTGGTATTTTTGCCCATCACTTCCAATACAGAGCCTGTACAGCATATTAAAAAGAAAGACTGATCGGGGTATTTATGGGATTTTTTAATGATTTAAAAGAAGATCTTGCATTCGCGGTCAATGAACTGACTGACGAAAAGGCAGAAAAAGAACTTGCACTTTCAAGCGAACATATAAGAGAAGATATAGCAAAGATCGATAACGAGAAAAATAAGAAAAACAAAAAAGAAAAGAAGTCTAACGCTAATCTTGAAAGAGAAATTCAAAACATCCTGAACGGAATTGATGAGAATGCTCCTATTGAAACAGAGGTTAATAACGAAGAAGCGGTTTCCGGATCAGATAACGAAAACGTAAACGGATCGGAGCAGGAAGAGGTTGAAAATCTTACATTTGAAGAAGCCAATGCTCTTAATTCACAGAATGTGATAACGATCGATCTTCGTGAAAAAGAACCCGAAGAAACGGAAAGCAATGATGTTCAGGATGACAATATTACAATAAATTCCGAAGAAACCGTAAATACTGATTCTCCGGAAACCGATAAAGAAGAAACAGAAATGCCGGAAGAAGAAAAAACAATTAAGGAAGAAAATAATACCGAAGATGCATTCGAATCCGCAGACAGGGAAATTGATGATGATGATGTTACTGTTATCAGTTCCAGGACTACCATCAAAGGACCTATTGAGACCGAAGGCAGTATTGAAATAGCAGGTACTGTCGAAGGAAGCGTAAAAGCTTCGGGAGAAGTAATAGTAAACGGTTCCGTAACAGGTGACATTGAAGGTCTTGTGATTTCGATCAGTTCAGGTAAAGTCAGAGGAAACGTAAAGTCTTACAGCGGATTCTATATCAGCGACGATTCTTATGTTATCGGTGATATTGAAGCAACGGATGCGGAGATCGCAGGTGCCGTAAAGGGAAAGATCGATGTAAACGGACCGGTAATACTGCAGGAAAAAGCCAAGGTTCTCGGAGATATAGACTGCAAGAGTGTTCAGATCAACAACGGTGCGGTCATCGAAGGTAAATGTTCACAAAAATATTCGGATATTTCTCCTTCTGCATTTTTTGAAAATCTGTAATTTTACTTCAATAAATTGTTATTTAGTTATATAATATATAGTAAATAAATCAATATATAGTTTTTTGAACAGGTGATCTATGAGAATAGTACTTAAATTAAGCGGTGAGGCACTTGCCGGTGAGAAAAAATTCGGATTTGATGAAGAAACCGTCAAAAAAGTTGCCCGTCAGGTAAAGGAAATACATGACAGAGGAACAGAAGTCGGAATCGTTATCGGCGGAGGTAATTTCTGGAGAGGCAGGACCAGCGAGAATATCGACAGGACGAAAGCCGATCAGATCGGAATGCTTGCTACAGTAATGAACTGTATTTACGTTTCCGAGATTTTCAGATCCGAAGGACTTGAAACTGAGATCCTTACACCTTTTGAAGTCGGTTCCTTTACCAAGCTTTTTTCAAAAGACAGAGCCAATAAATATTTCAAAAGAGGCAATATAGTATTTTTCGCAGGCGGCTCCGGACATCCTTATTTTTCAACGGATACTCCTACTGTCTTAAGAGCAATTGAGATCGATGCGGATGCGGTTCTTCTTGCCAAATCCATTGACGCTGTTTATTCCGATGATCCCAAGAAGAATCCTGCGGCTGTTAAATACAGTGAGATCGGTATAGATGAAGTGATCGCCAACAATCTTCAGGTTGTCGACATGACTGCTTCGATTCTTGCAAGAGACAATAAAATGGAACTCTGGGTATTCGGTCTTAATGAGGAGAATTCCATTGTCAATGCGTTGTACGGAGATTTTAACGGAACCAAAGTGACTGTAAAATAATAAAATATCCATAAAGGGGGATTTATGAAGGAACAACTTGTAACTTATGATGAGAAAATGAAAAAAACGATCGAGCATCTTGAAGCCGATTTTCAGACTATCCGTGCAGGAAGAGCCAACCCTCATGTTCTTGACAGAGTTATGGTGGATTATTACGGAACCATGACACCCATTCAGCAGGTTGGCAATATCACGATTCCCGAAGCAAGAATCATCCAGATTGCGCCCTGGGAAAAGAAAATGATCAAGGATATTGAAAAAGCTATCATGGCATCCGATGTCGGAATCACTCCTTCAAACGACGGCATCGTTATCCGTCTTGTTTTCCCTGAACTTACAGAGGAAAGACGTAAGGAACTTGTTAAGGATGTCAGGAAAAAAGGCGAGGAAGCAAAGGTTGCCATAAGAAACATAAGACGTGACGGGAACGATTCCTTTAAGAAACTTTCTAAAACAGAGATTTCTGAAGATGAGATCAAGGATCTGCAGGACGAACTTCAGAAAATGACAGATAAATTCATCAAAGATATTGATTCGCTTATAGAAGAAAAATCCAAAGAGATTCTTACGGTATAATTTCGGCTTATTCGGATTTGATATCCCGATGTTTAATATTGTTTGATTTAATGATATAATATTAAAGTATGATAAGCGTTCAATGATTACAATTGAACGCTTAATTTTTGGAAAAAGATAATAAGATTCCGGTAAAGGACAGGATAATTATATGGATGAAAGATTGAACGGTTTAAAAATACCCACACATGTGGCTGTAATACTTGACGGAAACGGACGCTGGGCAAAAGGAAAAGGACTTCCGAGGACCATGGGTCATGTTCAGGGTGCCAAGAACATTGAGGATATGATGTATGTTTTCGATGAACTTGGTGTAAAATACTTCACTGCATATGCATTTTCCACCGAAAACTGGAAAAGAAGCGAAGATGAAGTTAATGCCATTATGGTTCTTTTGAAAAATCATCTTGCCGCAGGTTTTAAAAAGGCAGCAAAGAACAATGTCAGGATCAGAATGATAGGTGAAAGGACCAGACTTTCCAAAGAAATTCAGAAACTGATCGCCGACCTTGAAGAAGACACCAAAAACAACACGGGCCTTCAGTTCCAGCTGGCTGTTAATTACGGTTCAAGGGATGAAATTGTCAGAATGATGAGAGATACGGCAGTAAAGATCAAAGAAGGCATTATTCTTCCCGAAGATATAAACGAAAAGTATATATCCGATAATTTGGACACTAAAGATATTCCCGATCCGGATCTTATGATAAGAACAAGCGGAGAACAGAGAATTTCCAATTATTTGTTATGGCAGATCGCATACAGCGAATTGTATTTTACTCCCTGTTACTGGCCGGATTTCAACAAAGAAGAATTGATCAAAGCTATTGTAGAATATAATAACAGAGACAGGCGTTACGGTAACGCCAAGTAACGGGAGATTATTATGTTTTGGAAAAGATTTCTAAGCGGAGCCGTTATACTTGTCCTGACAATTATATTCGGATTTCTCGGGGGACCGTTTCTTGCGATAGCACTCGGTATCTTATCCTCGGCTGCTTATCTTGAATATACAAAAGCGAGCAAGGTCAGACAGGAAGGGCATAAAATAAACGGCATAGAAGTGATCGGACTTATTACGATCATTTTGTACTATACGATGCTTTTGTTTTTTGAGCTCATGCAGTTGTTCCCCAAAAACATTGTCGATTGGCTTTATGCATCCAACGGATTTTTTACATACTATTCGGTACTGTTTTTGCTTATCTTTATGATAGGCGTTGTGGGCATACTTTGCGCTTATATTTTCTCGTATCCGAAATTTCATATTAATCAGGTGGCCGGAGGGATTTTCGGTCTTATCTATACATCTTTTATGATGTCGTTTATTTATTACACCAGGGAAATGCCTAACGGCAAATTCTTTGTATGGCTTATTTTTATTACTTCATGGGTTTCGGATACATGCGCTTATTTTGTCGGTTCTGCGATCGGCAAGCACAAAATGACTCCGAATCTTTCTCCCAAGAAAAGCTGGGAAGGAGCTGTAGGGGGAATACTCGGTTCCGGAATAGCTTCGACAATATTCGGAATTGTATATGTTAACGTATATGATCTGAGTTACATTCAGCTGCCCATATTTGCAGTCATCGGATGTATCGGTGCTTTTATTGCGATGTGCGGCGATCTTGTTGCGTCGGCAGTTAAAAGAAACAATAATGTTAAGGATTACGGAAATGTCATTCCCGGACACGGCGGAATTCTGGACAGATTCGATTCCGTTTTGTTTACGGCACCTATGATCTATTTTATGTTATTCCTTTTTATAAGATGATTTATTACGGAGATTTATGAAAAGAAATCTTGTTATTCTCGGCTCGACAGGTTCGATCGGTACGCAGACGCTTGAGATCGTAAAAGATAAAAATGAAGATTTTGCTGTATTGGCTTTGGCGGCATATTCCAATGTGAATTTAATGCTTTCGCAGATTATTGAATTCAATCCGGATTATGCTGTTCTTTATGATAAGGATGCTGCTTTTGAACTTGAAAAACTGGTAAAAGAACATTCGGCTGAAGTTAATACTTCCGTATTGTCCGGAATGGACGGTCTTGAATTCATATCTACATTGAAAGAATGTGATATGGTTGTTGCCGCCATGGTCGGAATGATAGGTATAAGACCTACGATCGCAGCTGTAAAAGCAGGTAAAAACATCGCTCTTGCAAATAAGGAAACTCTTGTTACGGCAGGTCATATCATAGTTCCTCTCTGCAAAGAGAACAATGTTACTTTGTATCCGGTTGACAGTGAACATTCTGCCATTTATCAGTGCTTAAAGGCTCAGGATCCCTGCATGATCGACAAAATACTTCTTACTGCGAGCGGCGGACCTTTTTTGGGCAGAAAATATGACGATCTTAAGGATGTTTCTCTTGAAGATGCTTTAAAGCATCCCAACTGGTCCATGGGCAAAAAGATCACCATTGATTCCGCTTCCCTTGTCAATAAAGGACTCGAGGTTATCGAAGCACGCTGGCTTTTTGATGTAAAGATCGAAGATGTTGAAGTGGTCGTTCATCCCGAGAGCATCATACATTCCATGGTTCAGTTTAAGGATAATGCGATACTTGCCCAGCTCGGACTTCCCGATATGAAACTTCCGATACAGTACGCACTGTATGAAGGAAACAGACGTACCATGCCCGAGCGTAAAGTTGATCTGTTTTCCTTATCGAAACTTGATTTTCTTAAACCTGATCATGAAACTTTTAAAGGTATCAGACTGGCTGTCGATTCATATCGAAGAGGATATATTTATACGACCGTATTTAATGCTTCCAATGAAATGGCCAACAGATTTTTCCAGGAAGGAAGGATTAAGTTTCTCCAGATCTATGACATCATAGAAGATGCATTAAGTCTTGATTTTGATCATTGCAGGATACCGTCGCTTGATGAGATCCTTAATACCGAACAGGAAGTATATAAATATATTTCATCGAAATATTAGTATTTTAAAAACATGGATTTTTCTTTTATCTGGACAATCATATCTTTTATTCTGATATTCAGTGCCATTGTGATCTTTCACGAGGGCGGTCATTTTTTGCTGGCAAGGATCAACGGCATTAAAGTATTGGAATTTACAGTCGGACTCGGACCGAAACTTATTCATTTTCAAAAAGGAGGGACCGAGTTTTCTTTAAGAGCGCTTCCTTTCGGAGGTGCCTGTATTTTTGAAAATCCCGATGAACTTGAAGACGAAGAGGAAGAGAAGGAAAACGAAGAAAAACTCACAAAAGATCTTGAAAGTGACAAAACACATAAATCTTTCAAGGATGCGTCGGTATGGTCGAGGATCATAACTGTTTTCGCGGGTCCTTTGTTTAATATCGTGCTCGCATATATTCTCGGTCTGTTTGTTGTTTTCTTCTGCGGCGAAACTCTTACCACGGTTGATTCCGTAATGGACGGTTATCCTGCAAAGGAAGCCGGTATTCAGGCCGGAGATGTTATCACAAAGATTAACGGTGAGAGAGTTTACCTATTTAACGAGATAAGACTTATCACTTTTGTTGACGATTCTGAGATCTATACCGTTGAATTCTTAAGAGACGGACAGAAAATGAGTGTATCTTTTAATCCGAGAAATGAAGGCGGTCAGAGGATGCTCGGTATCTCATCCAAGGATTTTGTATCCTGTTCAAACTTAAGCATGTTCAAGTATTCCGCACTTGAAGTCAGATACTGGCTGAAAGCGACGTTTAAATCGTTAAAAATGCTCTTTACCGGTAAACTGAGCAAGGATGATCTCAGCGGACCCGTCGGAGTAGCGCAGGTTATTGATACAACGATCGACGAAACAAAACAGTACGGAGTATTTACCGTTATCCTTAATATGGTCAATATTGCCGTTCTTTTGAGCGTCAATCTCGGAATTATGAATCTGTTGCCTCTTCCCGCACTCGACGGCGGACGTCTGGTATTTCTGCTCATTGAGGCTGTAATCGGTAAAGCGGTTCCGAGAAAAGCGGAAGCATATATTCATCTTGCGGGAATTGTATTGCTTCTGATCGTTTCGGTATTTGTATTCTTTAACGACATTACCAAGTTTTTCAGATGATGTTCAAAATTCCATATTTTCTACAATATGATCTGTTTGTCAATAATAATCATCAAAATATTGTGCTTAAACATAGACAGAATTATTTAAAAATTTCGTGTAAATTTACGAAAATAGACAAATATATGTTTTTATGTTAATCTGTACGGACTATCGTACATATGAGAGGTTTATAATGGTTAGAAGAAAAACGAGAGAGATCAAAATCGGCGATGCTGTAATAGGAAATAATAACCCCGTATTGATTCAGTCCATGTGCAATTATCCGACCGAAAACATTGAAAAGAATGTTGAGCAGATCATTGCACTCGAAAAAGCGGGATGTGAGATCATAAGACTTACCGTACCTGATCCCGAGGCTGCCCGGGCTTTCGGCGAGATAAAGAAAAGAGTTCATATTCCCTGCGTGGCCGATATTCATTTTGATTACAAAATGGCGATCGCAGCCATGGAAAACGGTGCAGATAAAATCAGGATCAATCCCGGAAACATCGGCGGAAAGGAAAAACTTTCCGAAGTGGTTAAGGTTGCAAAGGAAAGAAACATTCCTATAAGAGTAGGTGTTAATTCCGGTTCTCTCGAAAAAGATATTGTATCGAAATATAACGGTGTGACTGCCAAAGGACTGGTTGAATCCGCTCTTGATAAAGTCAGAATGATCGAAGATGAAAATTATGAAAATATTGTCATAAGCATTAAATCTTCGAATGTTCCAATGTGTGTTGAAGCGTATGAGATGATCAGTGAAAAGACTGATTATCCTTTGCATGTGGGTATCACCGAAGCAGGTACGATCTACTCCGGCAATATTAAATCAGCCGTCGGTCTCGGCATCCTTTTGCATGAAGGAATAGGAGACACCATAAGAGTTTCTCTTACGGGTGATCCTCTCGAAGAGATCAAATCAGCCAAAATGATACTGCGTTCTCTCGGATTAAGAAAGGACGGAGTTGAAGTTATTTCATGCCCGACATGCGGCAGGACAAAGATCGATCTTATCGGGCTTGCCAATAAGGTCGAAGATATGGTTAAGGATTATCCGCTCAATATTAAGGTTGCGGTTATGGGATGTATTGTAAACGGTCCCGGAGAAGCGAAAGAAGCGGATATTGGAATTGCAGGCGGAATTAACGAAGGCCTGCTCATTAAGAAAGGAAAAGTTGTCAAAAAACTGCCTCAGAGCGAACTCTTGAACGCTCTGAAGTACGAGCTTGACAACTGGAGTTAGGAGTATATATGGATAATCTGTTTTTGGAAGTTTTTCCCGATATCAAACTTGATAATAAAATTCGCGACATCGTTTCGGAGTGTGTTATTACAAAGATTTCCAAAAGCAGAGATTCACAGACGGTTCGTATCTTTATTGAGTCTAAATACCTGATTCAGGGTAAAACAGTAGAAAAACTCGAAAATTCGTTGCATGATACGTATTTTAACGAATATTCGGGAGTCGACATTGTTCCCCGTTTTACATTATCGGCACAGTATAATCTGCAGAATTTATGGGATGAATATTCGGACACGGTTATTCTTGAGATCAAAAAGAAATCGGGTCTTTTATATACTATGCTCTTAAGAAGTGACATTATCTTCGAAAACGAAAACGAAATGTATGTATATATTGAAGAAGGAATGGTTTCCGAGATCAATGCAGCCAGGCTTCTTAAAGCAATGAATATCCTTCTTTTACAGCGCTGCAATATTGAAGGAAATATTCAGATCGATTATAAGGTTTCGACTACAAGTGAGATAAAAGAAGAATTCGATCATGAAGTCGATATGATCATCCGCAATTATACATTGGCGCATATGACCAGAGAAAAAGAAGAAGATGAAGAAATGCTCGGCGATGAAAACGAGAGCAATGTTTCTATGAAAGTTTCAAATAAAAAGAGCGAAACAAAAAATGAAAAGAATAATTCTTTTCAGAAAAATAACGGAAATTCATCTTCGAATGAACATACTCAGAAAACGTCCGGATATCAGAGAAAATTCATCAAATCTGATAAACCCGGAGTTATATTCGGCGATTCCGTTGACGGACCTTTCATCGATCTTTGTGATATAAAAGGAGAGATCGAGGGAATCTGTGTAAAGGGAAATGTTTTCAATTTTGAAGACAAGGAACTTAAAAATGAACGTCATTTGCTTTTGTTTGATATTTTTGACGGTACGGATTCGATCAGTGCCAAACTGATACTTTATCCCGAATTTTACGAACAGGGAAAGAATATCATCAAAAAAGGAATGGATATTGCTTTAAAAGGCAATGTGACCATTGATAAATACGATAATAACGAACTCGTAATATCCAGGGTTCTCGGAATCGAAACTACCAGTATTCAGAGAACATCCAGAATGGACACTTCATTAAAAAAGAGAGTGGAACTGCACTGTCATACAAGATTTTCTGAAATGGACGGAGTTTCAAAAGAAGAAGATCTTGTTAAAACGGTTGCTTCCTGGGGATGGAATGCCATAGCAGTGACAGATCACGGTGTCGTTCAGGCGCTTCCGAAGATAGACCACTGTATGCACGATAAATACAAGGAAAAGCCTTTCAAACTCATATGCGGAATGGAAGGTTATCTTGTTGACGACGATTTTGATGCCGCAGTCGGCTGTGGTGACCGTTCCATAGATGATTCTTTTGTCGTATTCGATATTGAAACAACCGGCATTTCACCTTATAAGCATAAGATCATTGAGATCGGTGCGGTTAAAATCGTTCACGGAACGATCAAAGATTCGTTCTCGACTTTTGTTAATCCTCATGTTCCGATTCCTTTTGATATTCAGAAATTAACGGGAATTAACGATTCAATGGTAAGCGTAGTTCCGGATATTGATGTGATTCTTCCAAAGTTCTTAAACTTCTGTGAAGGCTCGATACTTGTTGCCCATAATGCAAAATTTGATGTTTCGTTTATAAAAGAAAACTGTAAGGCTCTCGGTCTGCCTTTTGAATTCGGATGGGCGGATACACTGATCATTGCAAGGGCGTTAATGAAAGAATCATCCAAATTCACTCTTGATGCCATTGCCAATAAACTGAAAGTTAAACTCGAAAATCATCACAGGGCTGTTGACGATGCCGGCTGTACTGCGAGAATATTCTTAAAATTCAGAGAGATGCTTATTGAAAAGAAGATATTTTCTTTGACTGAACTTAACGAATACGTAAAGAATAGTCCCGAGTCGATAAGAAAGATGCGCCCTTACCATGTTTCGATCCTGGTTAAGAATGAAACCGGAAGAATAAATCTTAACAGGCTTGTTTCGGAATCGCATATAAATTATTACCATAAGTCTCCCAAGATTCCGAGATCACTTCTTCAGAAGTACAGGGAAGGTCTGATAATCGGCTCTGCCTGCGAAGCCGGCGAATTGATCGAAGCTATACTTGAGGAGAAATCCGAAGAGGTTATTTCCCATATAGTCGAATTTTATGATTATCTTGAAATTATGCCAATCGGTAACAATGAATTTATGAAGTATTCAAGCAAACCGATGCATAAAAACATCATTACAGATGATGACTTAAGAGATTTAAACAGGTATATCGTCAAACTCGGAGAGCAGTTTAACAAGCCTGTATGTGCTACGGGAGATTCTCATTTTATCAATCCGGAAGATGAGATCTACCGTGAGATCATCCATATGAACAAGTTCAATAAAAAAACTGTCAAGAAGGAAGATCTGGAAGAATCCAGAGATGACGAAAAGGCAGTTAATATTTCAAAGATAGAAAAAGAACTTGAAGAAAAACAGCCTCCTTTGTATCTTAGAACAACTCAGGAGATGATGGAGGAATTTAATTATCTCGGAGCGATAAAAGCGGAAGAAGTTGTAATCACCAATACAAATCTTATAGCTGATATGTGTGAGGATATCTGTCCGACATCAAAAGAAAAATGTCCGCCGGAACTTGAGAATTCGGAAGAGAATTTAAGAAATTGTTGTTATGAGACAGCTCATAAAATGTATGGCGACGAACTTCCCAAGGAAGTTGAAGACCGCCTTGAAACAGAACTTACCGGTATTATCGATAACGGTTATGCAGTGCTTTACATGATCGCGAGAAACCTTGTTTTGAAATCTGAAGAGGACGGTTATCTTGTAGGTTCCAGAGGTTCGGTAGGTTCTTCGTTTGTTGCTACCATGTCGGGAATTACCGAAGTTAATCCTTTGCATGCCCATTACTATTGCAGGAACTGCCACTACAGTGATTTTGATTCCGATTTGATCAAAAGTTTTGCTTGTATGGCCGGGTGTGACCTGCCGGATAAAGATTGTCCCGTTTGCGGAGAGAAACTTATTAAGGCGGGATTCGATATCCCGTTCCAGACTTTCCTTGGATTTTCAGGTGATAAAGAGCCCGATATCGATCTAAACTTTTCCGGTGAATATCAGGGCAAGGCGCACAGATATACGGAAGTACTTTTCGGTAAGGGACACACTTTCCATGCAGGAACCATGTCGGGTATTGCAGATAAGACCAGTATAGCTTATGTTCATGATTTTTACGAATCCAAAGGAATACATAAGAGAAACTGTGAGATCGCGCGTATAGCAAAAGGTGTTGAAGGCGTAAGAAAAACAACGGGTCAGCATCCCGGCGGTATCGTTGTTCTTCCTCACGGAAAGGAGATTTATGAGTTTACCGCAATTCAGAAACCTGCAAACGATATGAATACCGATGTTATTACGACTCATTACGAGTATCACGATATCGATTCCAATCTTTTGAAACTCGATATTCTCGGTCATGTCGATCCGACCATGATGAAATATCTTGAAGATTTGACAGGAACCAACTGCCGCGATATTCCTCTTGATGACAAAAGGGTAATGAGTATTTTCCAGACAACAAGCGAACTGGGTTATGAGCCGAATGATATTGACGGACTCGTTCTCGGATGCATGGGTATTCCGGAATTCGGTACCAACAATACAATGAAGGTTCTTTTGAAGACAAAGCCTCAGACATTTACCGACCTTGTCAGAATATCCGGTCTTACTCACGGTACAGGTGTGTGGGATAAGAATGCAGAAAGACTCATCGATGAAGGTAAAGCCGATATCACAGGTGTTATTTCAACCCGTGACGATATCATGACATATCTCATAAAGATGGGAGTGGAGAGTTCCGAAGCATTTTCCATTATGGAAAATGTACGTAAAGGCAAGGTTGCCAAGCATAAAGTAGAAGATAAATGGGCGGTATGGAAAGAAGACATGAAGGCGCATGATGTTCCCGACTGGTATATATGGTCCTGTGAACAGATCCAGTACATGTTCCCCAAGGCGCATGCCGCAGCTTATGTTACCATGGGCTGGAGAGTTGGTTATTACAAGGTTTATTATCCGCTTGCTTACTATGCGGCATATTTCAGTATCAGAGCAACCAAATTCTCCTATGAGACAATGTGTAACGGACTGAGTTATTTAAGACAGCAGATGCAGTTCTTAAAGAGCCTTCCAAAAATGACAAACGCTCAGGAAGATTCGCTCGATGATATGAGACTTGTTGAAGAGTTTTACGTACGCGGATTCGAATTTACACCGATAGATCTGAAGATAGTCAAGCCAGATAAATTCCAGATAGTTGACGGAAAGCTCATGGCATCCTTAAAGAGTATTGAAGGAGTTGCCGATACTGCCGCAAAGAATATCGTGGACGGTTGTAAAGACAATTCATTCACATCACAGGCCGACCTTAAGAAAAAATGCAAAATAGGTGATTCGGTAGTTGACAAACTGGTTTCGCTCGGTATAATCAAAGACCTTCCAAAATCCGATCAGTTAAGTATTTTCGATCTGTAATTTTACCTTCGGAGAAATTAATGTATGTAATTTCTTTCTGTCGGAAAAATACAAATTGTAATATGCTTCCGATTATGAATTATGTCCCTGTAATGTCACGAGTTTGTGCATTGAATCAGCATAATATTTTTGATATAATTTTATCAATTTAAGAAGGAGGAATTCAAAATGAACACATCAACTATTGGTTCACTAATTTGTGTTGTTTTGGCAATTGTTTTGATTATTGTAGCGCTGATAGCCGTAATAATTGCATCAGGCTACGTAAAAGCTCCCCCCGATACGGCATACATTATTTCGGGATTTAAAAAGGAGCCGAAAGTATTGATCGGTAGAGCCGGAATCAAGCTGCCTTTCCTTGAAAGAAAGGATATGCTGCTTGTAAAACAGATGTCTATTGATATTAAGACAAACGGCTACATACCTACACTCGATTTCATCGGTGTTGATATTGATGCTATCGCAAAGGTTCGTGTTATGACTGATGAAAAGGGCATCAAGCTTGCGATGAAGAACTTCCTTAACATGAACGAGAAACAGATCGCCGAAGCACTTACCGATTCTCTTCAGGGTAACATGCGTGAGATCATCGGTACCGTTTCACTTAAGGAACTTTGTAATGACCGTAAAAAATTCGGTGATGAAGTTCAGACCAAAGCTCAGAGCGACATGAACAACCTCGGTATCGAGATCATTTCATGTAACATCCAGAGAATTGAAGATAAGAACGACCTCATCAATGCCCTTGGTCAGGACAACATGTCACAGATCCAGAAGAGCGCTTCAATTGCAAGAGCTCAGGCTGAAAAAGACGTTGCTATCGAACAGGCTAAGGCTAAACAGCTTGCTAACGAAGCTCAGGTAGCAGCTGATACGGATATTGCTGAGAGACAGAACCAGTTAGCTATCAAACAGGCAGAACTCAAGAGAGAAGCCGACATTAAGAAGGCTGAAGCTGACGCAGCATATCGTATTCAGGAAGAGGAACAGCGTAAATCGATCGAAGTTGCTTCTGCTAACGCGGATATCGCTAAGCAGGACAGAGAGATTGAATTGAAGCAGAAAGAAGCATCCGTTAAGGAACAGGAACTTGCTGCTACTATCAGAAAGAAAGCTGATGCCGATAAATACGAAGCACAGCAGATGGCTGACGTTGAACTTTACAGAAAGAAACAGGAAGCAGAAGCTATGCGTGCTCAGGCTGATGCAGCTAAGTATGCAGCAGAGCAGGAAGCTGAAGCTATTAAGGTTAAAGGTCTTGCAGAAGCTGAAGCTATCAGAGCGAAAGCTATCGCAGAAGCCGAAGGTATTGAAAAGAAAGCACTTGCACAGGCAAAGATGAAGGAAGCTTCAATCCTCGAAATGTACTTCGCAGTACTTCCTCAGATTGCCGAGAACGTTGCAAAACCTTTGTCAAGTGTGGACAAGATCACCATGTACGGCGAAGGAAATTCCGCAAAGATGGTTTCCGATATCGTAAATTCCACAACACAGATTTCCGAAGGACTTACACAGGGACTGGGAATCGATATCAAGACACTCCTGACCGGAGCTTTGGGCGGAGTTGCATATTCTGCAGCCAATAATGCCATGAAACATGGCAGCGAAAACGAAAGTTCCGCAAATGCTGAAACTCCCGTTGACTTCAAAGAAGTTACAGAAGAATAATATTTATTAACCAGATAATCATGACCACCCGTCAAACGGGTGGTTTGCTCGCCCCTATAAGGGGGTGATACCGGCCAGCGCCTAAAGACGCTGGCTTTCTCTTTGTTCAAGCCAAACTGCCTTTGACTCGTCGCTGCCCTTGAAAGGGCAGTTGTATTACTTTGCTACCCCTTGAAGGGGTCTTCATACTCTTTCACACTCAGTTTA
>JAILRA010000097.1 GCA_024698715.1 Lachnospiraceae bacterium | reverse complement strand
AATATTGAGGAAACCGAACTGAGCCTGTGCACGATTGGTTCTTACCCATGCACATACCGTGACTTCCTTTGATGCGTATTCGTTTGTGTTTCTGAAAAGTTCTTTGATCTTTGTTCTCATCTTTTCACACCGCTCTTTCTTTATAAATTTGGCAAAACGGTTTGTTTTTTCTTTAAAACCCGATTTTTGCTATGTTGCTATTATAACAACTTTTTTTCGAATTTATAGTATTTTTTTACAAAATTTGTTCCATTCCGACTTTTTGAGGCACAAGTCCCATAGCCTCGTAGAATTTCATTGCTCCCGGGTTGCAGCTCCAGACATTCAGCGTTATGTTATAAAATCCTTCTTTTTTCGCATATTCGACGACTGCATCGTAAAGAGTCTTTCCGACATGTTTTCCGCGGGCCTTTTCATCCACACAGATATCGTCTATATAAAGGGTTTTGATATCCGTCAGGACATTGTCGTTTAATTCCTGTTTATGAATGCAAAATGCGTGTCCGAGTACTTTGTCATCATCGTTTACGCAGACAAATACCGGAGTTTTGTCATCTTCAATGATCTTTGCAAGCTGTTCCCCGTTGTATTTCGTAGTCGGTCCCTTAAATATATCGGGACGCCCGTTGTGGTGAACCATATCCACCTGGATTAATAATTCCAGAATTTCCGGAATATCTTTTTGCGTTGCTCTTCTGACACTGTTCATTGTTTACCACCTTTATTATTTCTTAACCTCGGATAACTTCTTTGCAATCATTAAAACGACAAAATGTATTGAGCGTTTTATCTAATGCCGTTTCCAATTGTTTTGTCAATTTGATATCGGATTCCCACCATACGTTTTTAACATGTAAGATTTGTTCTTTGTGGTCAGCTACCATTTCAATACGCCCCACAAATCTGTTGCCGAATAAAATCGGTAATGTATAATAACCGTATTTTCGCTTTGCGACAGGAGTATATATTTCCCATGCATACCTAAAATCCCACAAAGCATAAACAAGCGATTTATCCCACATTAGCGGATCAAGAGGAGCTATAAAGGACATCCTCGGTTTTAAATCCGAATCTCCGTTAATTATATCCCGCATTATATATTCATCTTCCAGGTGATAGAAAAACGGACTCTTAATTCCTTCCACCATCACCTGTGAAATCTTTCCGTCATCCTCAAGTTTTTTCAAATTTTCTTTACGTTTTTCCGCATTTAAATTGATACCGAGAAATGCTGTACTGTTTTTATCCCACAAAAGGCCGACTGCTCCTATTCGACGATATACACGCCAGGAAATGAAGCTTTCTTCGTCCATGCACGGATTTGGAGTGCTTAGAACAGCTGAAGAAATATACTTTCTTGTAAGATCATAGTATTTTCTGCTGCCTTGTTTATGATGTATTATCAGTTCCCCGTCGGTATACAGTTGTTCCAAAACGGATCTGGCTGCAGGGGACGGTTTATCCCAGTTTCCGCTCCAGTGCATTGAAGAATGCCAGAAAATCTCTCCTTCAATCGGAAGCGAGTCACTGCATACGGGGCCATTATTATCGATATATGCAATCGCCTTTTCTTTCAGATCTTCCAGTCCGTTAAAGGTCTCACCGAGTTTTCTGCTTCGCTCCCTGTAAGATGAAAAATAAGGCCAATCTTCAGTCGGCCATATAGAGAGTTCTTTATCGGCATAATCAACCAGAAGTCTGTCATTATATAACAAATCCCGAAGCATTTCTTTTTTGAAGCCTTTTACCCTGGATTGCAATGTCAATTCCGCATTTTTTCCACAGACATCTACTGGATCATATTGAATGCATCCTGCCTGACGGACATATTCAAATGCTCCGCCTTTTCCGACAAAACGATAAGGTCCGATCAGGCCCTGCTTAGCAAGAATAAATTGTCCAGCCTGTTGTTTTGTAACAGTATTCATTAAATATCCTCATCAATACTCATCAAGGAAATTGTGTCTGACGCCGTCTTTCTTGTATTCTATTACCGTATCCAGATTGACGTTTTCGACGCTTCTGAAAATATTCGACTCGATAAAGGGATTAGTCTTTTTAAGTTCTGCGATGAGTTTCTTTGTTTCAAGACGTTTACTGGAAGTCGTGCCGTCCTCATGGCATGTGGTACAGGTATCGGTAAAATGGCATGCACACTGAAGAAAATGTAAATCATTGTAATCCCTCCATGCGCATATATCAGCTTCTCTGACCAAATATAACGGTCTTATGAGTTCCATTCCCTCGAAATTCGTACTGTGCAGTTTGGGCATCATTGTCTGAATCTGTGCTCCATGTATCATACCCATCAAAATCGTCTCGATTACATCATCGTAATGGTGTCCAAGTGCGATTTTGTTGCAGCCGAGTTCCTTTGCCTTACTGTAAAGATAACCGCGCCTCATTCTGGCACAAAGATAACAAGGGCTTTTGTCCACCGTATCCACCGTATCGAATATCGTGCTTTCAAATATGGTGATCGGAATTCCGAGTGCTTGGGCATTACTTTCTATCAACGCCCTGTTTTCGCTGTTGTACCCCGGGTCCATGACAAGAAATGTCAGCTCAAACTCAACCTGTCTGTGGCGCTTGATCTCTTGAAAAAGCTTCGCCATAAGCATGGAGTCCTTACCTCCCGATATGCACACCGCTATACGGTCTCCCTCTTCAATTAGTTTATATGATTTGCACGCTTTCGCAAATGGTGAAAAAAGTTTTTTATGAAACTTTTTTTGAATACTCTCTTCTGCACGTTTTCTTTTTGCTTCCCTGTCGTCCTCACTCTTAATACCGGCTCTTATAAAGCCCATATAGCCCTCGGAAAGGCTGTAACAGTCCCATTCTTTCAAATATTCAAGCGTATCATCGATTTCTTTTGATCTTCGACCGATCTCACAATAAAAAACTAATTTTTTATCTCTTGGAGTCAACTTTAATTCATTGCTGTTTTCCAATTCCAAAGCGATAATATTTACAGCCCCGGGAATCATTCCGTACGCGGTAAGACCCTCATCCCTTATATCTATCAGTTTATAAGAATCTTTGGGCATACTTTTAAGTTCATCATATGTTATTTCTTTCATTTCATTTTCCGTTCTATCCAGTCTGCATACAAAGAAGGCCGCATTGATGCAGCCCTTCGTAAAGTGGTATTTTAAGACGAGTTTAAAAATCAGTTATTATCGTAGATATCTTCCGTAAATGTCAAACTGCCGCGATAACCGGCATATGTACGGTTAAAAATCAATCTCTCACTCATAGGGAATGCACCCAGAATAAACTGTGCATCCTTCTCAATCGCTACTTCACGGTCGTTACTTGATCCGACTATAAGTGTTATTTCCTCTTCTTCCTCGAGTATAGCCTTATTGATTTCAAACTGGTCCGACAG
>JAILRA010000080.1 GCA_024698715.1 Lachnospiraceae bacterium | reverse complement strand
GAAATAATTGTCTGTATATAAGGTAATATCAAAATGTTCGCTTAATGCTTTTACCAGTTGAACCGAGTAATCGGATATTCCGCTCTTTTTAGGAGGAAACGGACTGGCATATAACATTGTTGGTTTGTCCATTGTTTTCTCCTTCTCAGGATAAAAGCTGATCTATAACGTAATCCCAATCCATATGTTTGTCCTTAAGGGATTGTTTTCCGTTTGCACCCATTCTCTTCGCTTCGTCTTTGTGTTCATAAAGATAATCAATCTTTTCGGCAAGTTTCTTGGCATCAGAATCAATCACATATCCGTTTGCGTTGTCCTCTACGAATTCAAGAGGTCCTCCGGCATCTTTATGAACAATAACCGGTTTTTCGGAGAAAAAGCCTTCAAGAGTGATATATCCGTAATCTTCGTTGTAAGCTCCAAAATAAACCGCAAGGCAATTGGCATAGTAATTAATCTTTTCTTCTTCGGATATAAATCCTGCCATGGTAACCTTGTTCTCAAGGTTGTTATCTTTAATAAATGTATTTATATAATCGATTTCATCCTTGTTGCCTGAGCCGGCAATAATGACTTTTGCATCTGTCTTAAAATACTTCGCGGCTTCAACCAAGAGTCTTTGTCGTTTAATTGCATCAATACGGCTCGGATAGAATACGTAATCTTTATAATCCTCAAGATGAAGCTTTTCATAGTTGACAGGCGGATGGTAAAGTGCCGTAGCCTCGATATTGTTGTATTCCTTAAGACGGTTTGCCGTCGTCTTTGCATTGGTAAATATTTTTCTTGCCTCAGGAAGGTATTTGTTGTCGCAATCCCTGATCATGTCACGTATTACCGTTCCGTTTGGCTGATTTTGAAGATTGCCGTAAGGCGTATCCCAAAGGTCATATGCCTGGCGGTGCTGATGAAGAAGCCAAAGCACCTTGTTGGGATGTTTGCAGTAAAACGCAGGGAATTTAAGAGCAATGACCCTGTCGATTTTTTGCCCGTCAGATTCGGAAAGATCCATCATTCTGCCCATCAACATGGAATTGACGAGCTGCTCTGTTGGATACCACTTAAAAGGTATGGTCACAACTTCAACCTTGTGGCCTCTTTTTATAAGTTCATTTTTTAATAAATCGCTATGGATTTCGGCTCCTCCCGTTACAAAAGGAACCTGAACCGTTGCAATGGCTATTCTCATAAATCTACTCCCATGCGAGACAATTCTTTAATAAAGCACTCTTTTATCTTTTCGTAACTGAATCTCTCAAGATAATTCTTCCTGCCGCTTTGTTCAAGATACTTCCTGTATTCGTCATTCTGCGTAATTACTTTGATTGCCGCAACATATTCGCGTATATCCCTGCCAAGAAGCACCTGATTGCTTCCGATTGTTTCAGGTACGGCACATTCGGCGAGCGCCACTACAGGCAGTCCGAAGAACTGCGCTTCGACAACGGGAACGCAGAATCCCTCGTGTTCACTGCAGACAAGCATTATGTCGCTTCCAAGATAATAAGTCACAAGCGTACTGTCCGTGACTTCTCCGATAAACTCAATATTGTCCGAAAGACCGTATTCTTCTATTCTTCCCTTGACTATCTCGTTGTAATCAGCCAGATCGTCGAAGAATTTACCTATGATTCTTAATTTCACATTGCTTCCGTAGCAAGCCACATAAAACCTTAAGATATCAAGGAGCATAAGATATCCTTTGTTTGGAACCACTCTTCCGACAAACAAAAGATTGATGCATTTGTCTTCAATGAGTTCCTTTAATATCTCTTCATTGGGGGCAACTTTTCCCCATTCCTCTATCTTGTTAAAAGGAGCACATATACTGATTTTTTCTTTGGGCACTCCCAAAAGATCAAATGAATTAAAAGTCGAATCGCAAAACCAGTTCGCCTCAGGTCTTGCTTTTATAAATTCTATTGTCTGTTCCCTGCCCCTCATGCACTGCTGGCAGCTAACATCATTATACGGTTCCAAAAACTTCTCGGGTGTAATGTTGTGATATCTGAAAATAATTCTGGCTTTGGCATCTTTGATTTTGGCAAAGCCTTCTTTCCAGAATAAACTGTGATGATAAATCACAATCGTGTTTTCATCCCGTAAATATTCATCCAATTTTTCTTCGTCCAGGCACTCGACATTTTTGTTGAAATTTTTCTCGGCATAAACAAGACTGTCGTGTTTTTCGGAGAGTAATTTTTGGATAATTTCTATATCATTGCCTATTGCATCATGTCTTGCCAGAGTTTGATGCATCTGAATGAATCTCATTGGTGTTCTCCATGTCCTATCATCATGAAAATATGTATTTGCGCGATTCTTGCAAATAATTAAATCTTAATTTAACTTTCTATTCTTATCGCAAATCCATAGTTATGTAAACTACTGCCTTCTGATTGTGCCGAAATTGTTACATATCTGCAGTTTAATCTGTCGGCATTCTCAACTGTATTTTGGTCAGCAGATTTTTGGGCATCATTCTCTGATTCCGATGCCTTTCTAGGTTTAATTTCGAATCGAATTACACCTTCGTTTTCCTTAAGTTCAAACTCGGATTTTTTCTCTCCGTCATATATGCCAAGTACCGCTTCCTTATTGTCATCAAACGAATACTTTAACGAATATGTTCCGGCTTTCAAGAGCACTTTGCCGGTCTCATCCAGGAGGTAATAACCTATGGTATCCGAATTCTTATATTTGAAAGTAGTCTCTTCAGACCATCCGTCTATGAAAAGAACTCCTCTTCGTCTG
>JAILRA010000017.1 GCA_024698715.1 Lachnospiraceae bacterium | reverse complement strand
GAGATGGATAAGCGAGGGCTTAACTTTGTAAGATACGCAGACGACTGTATAATCATGGTCGGAAGTGAAATGTCTGCTAACAGAGTCATGAGAAATATCTCTCGATTCATTGAGGAGAAACTGGGTCTCAAGGTCAACATGACCAAGAGTAAAGTCGATAAACCACAAGGACTTAAATACCTTGGATTCGGATTCTACTTTGATTCAAGAGCACACCAGTTTAAGGCAAAACCACATGCAAAATCAGTAGCGAAGTTTAAGAAGAGAATGAAAGAACTCACATGCTGTAGTTGGGGCGTCAGCAATGACTACAAGGTGAAGAAACTCAATCAACTCATAAGAGGATGGATTAACTACTTTAAGATAGGTAGTATGAAAACTCTATGCACGAGGTTTGACGAGAACATCAGGCTTAGACTTCGCATGTGCATTTGGAAACACTGGAAAACCCCACGAAACAGAGCAAAGAACCTTATGAAGCTGGATGTACCTCGATGGGCTGCATTTAAAATCGCTTATTGCGGTGACAGATATGCAAGACTCGCCCACAATGGCTGGGTACAGAAAGCTATAAGCACAAAGAGACTAACCTCATTTGGTTTAGTCTCAATGTTAGATTACTACACCGAAAGGTGTGTTACTTGTTAAGTTGATTGAACCGCCGTGTACCGAACGGTACGCACGGTGGTGTGAGAGGTCGGGAAAATTTATTTAAATTTTCCCTCCTACTCGATTCTGAATTATTTTTTATTGATCGGATGATTGGATCCGGCAGCCGGTTTCAGCATTGATGATTTTCTCAGCTATCCGTCCGTGATCGGAATACTCAGTTCTTTAACTCGGAATCGATGATCGATTTCCATTCCGCTTTGGATCTTGAACCCACGAATGAATCCAGGATATTGCCCTCTGAATCTATGAGCAGAGTAGTGGGAACATATTCCATATCGTCGACGCCCCAGTCGAACATATCCTCGTTGCAGATGATATGAGTATAATCCGCACCGGTCTTCTTTATGATCTTTTTGGCTTCGCCTGCATCATCGACATAGTAGACATCGCAGATGATTCCGATGAACTGAACTTCATCGGAAGAATATTCTCCGGACAATTCCGCTAGATCGGGCATTTCGGAAATGCATGGTCCGCAAAACGTTCCCCAGACATTGACGAAATTAAGTTTAGCGTTGGTGAAGATCTTCTGTGAAACAGGATTGCCGTTAATGTCGGTACTGTTAAAATATCCGCTTGCGCCTCCGTCGGAAGATGAAATTTCCGAAGCATCGGTTCCGATGTCCGCCTGTTCGGACGGATCGTTCTGCGTATCTTCGGTATTGGTATCCGAACCGTTATCGGTATTTTCCGGATCTTCTGCAGAGGTTTCAACGGCTGTTTTCAAAGGATCGGTGTCCGCACCCGTATTATCGAAAACGGAAGATGTGTTTCCCATACATGCTGTCGAAAATAAAAGAAACGCAAGGGAAAGCGTCATAAGTTTAAATCTTTTCATCCTGTAAATCCTTTTCTTATATCAGCAGAAAAGATCCCTGTACCATTTGAGGGATTCTTTATATGCGTCATAGATTCCGCTCATATCGGTCTTGTCGACGATCTCGAGACGGTTAAGCTCGTTGAAATCACCGGCTTCATACATTTTTACGAAATAGAGTACTTTGTAAAAATCACCTTTTTGCTCCAAAAGAGCATCCGAGATCTCTTTTGACACACTTACCAGCTGGAGTGCTTCGCTCATGGGCTTGGAAAGAATGATGTCAAGCACCGAGAAAAGTCCCATAAGGAAGAGTTCTTCGGATTTCATCGTAAGGTTGAATGTGGGTGCCAGGTTTTCCGAGAATTTGGCTCTTAAAAGAGAGAGCCTCGTGATCTCATTGGGCTTGTCAAAGCAAAGTTCTTTTGCAACCGCGGTCGTGATCCATTTTTTCAGTTCTTTCTGTCCGAGCATTGCCGTAGCGTGACGGATGGAAGTGATCTTTGAATTACGACTCATTCTGTTAACGATCTCCAGAAGTGAGATAACAAGCGCGGTATCCCGCGAGATGACATCAGCTGCTTTTGTAAGATCGAAATCCGGATCGTTAACAATGTTAAGAAGGCTTATGTAGTTGATCTTCAAAGGTGCGACTTCGGTCTCGCCCTTGGTGATCGGAATACGGTAAAAAGGTCCTTCGTAGAACTGATATCCGCCGTGCGATTTAAGCATTTCGAATGCGTCCATCGTCTGTATGTTTTCGGCGATGAGTTTGATATTGGGATAGCATTTCGAAAAATAAACCTTAGCCTTCGAAATATCGATCTTTGTGTAATCAAGGAAAATATAATCTATGAGACCCAAAACCGGACGGTAATGTTCGAAATCCGAAACTTTGAGTTTGCAGATCGCGAATTTGTATCCTTCGGTCTTCAGGTCTTTAATTCGGTTTACATAAATCGGCTCAGGCAAAAGGGTATTATCCATCAAAAGAACGATACGGTCATGCGGAGCACGGCATCTTTCGCTGATCTCGGTAAAAATGGAAATGCTGTTAACCGAAACGAAGATCTCTTTGTCGCTCGAGAGGGTTTTCATTCCCACATTGTCTATTATTTCGAGACCGTCTATCTGTCCGATCGAGTCATTTATTCCCGTAGTGGATAAAAGCGGATTAAAAAAAATGTTTTTCTTGCGCGCAACGAGCGAGTATGATTTTACCGCCATATTTTCATCAAATAAAGGAACAAGTACAGCTAACATTTTGTCACCTCCCATGTAAATAAATTTTACACTAAAAACGCATATAAAACAACAAACAAATGCCATAAAAAAGGTTATGGTATACACTTGTTATGATATTTATAGTATGTTAAGATTAGCAGTGGAATAAAATCAATGGGGAAAGAAATGATCAACAGCGAAATACTTGAACTCAAAAAAAGACTGAAATTCTGTGACGATGCATCGTTTAAGATCGAAGCCTGTTATATTATCGGGTCCGAAAAACGCATCCAGAGCAGAATGAACACATATCTTACAAATCTGGATGAAAGCGACAGACATAAATATATCGAGATTCTTAAAAAAGGACTGAGCGGTGTCTTGAACAGGAATCTTCTGAACCTTTCTTTCAAAAGAAGCATGGAAGGTTCGGATGCACAGAAATTTCTTTTGAAACTGCGTGACAGTGAACTGAATGATTCGTCCGTACTCGACAGTCTTTACGAAAAGATAATCGAATCGTATTCGACGCTCGGCAATTATCTGGTAGTGACTCTTTATGATGCATATGATGTTGTCAGGGAAGGCACTGACGGTATCTCACAGGGCGAGTCGGAAGAAGTGTTCAGATACGTTTATTCGTGCATCTGTCCCGTAAGCCTTGCAAAAGCGGCTCTTTCATATCACGAAGAGGAAAATGTCTTTGCCGCAAGAGTACGCGACTGGGTGGTTGAGATGCCTGATGTCGGATTTTTGTTCCCGGCCTTTAACGACAGGAGTAGCGACGTCAATTCACTTCTTTATTACTGCAAGGATCCTTTGATGATCCGCCCCGAGATCATTTCCGATATCCTCGGATGCGAAGAGGAAATGACCAGTGTCGTTGAAAACAGGATGTTCAAAAATGTCATAGAAGATGTTATCAACGAAGTTCCCGAATACGATACTTTCGAAGTGATGAGAAATGTTCAGGACAATATCAGCGAAATGCTCGAGAATAAAGTCTTTTCGGATGAACCCACTATTGACAGCAGATCCGCGGTGGATCTTTTCAGACATTCGGGGATCAAAGAAGAGCATCTCCCCATCGTCGAGGAAAAATTCAAAAAAGAGATAGGTGAGGACGGATTTTTACACGCCGACAGGATAAAAGAAAAAGGCAGACTGGAAATGAAGGGCGAGAACGTGAAGATCTCGGTTAAACCCGAAGCGTCGTCGCTTGTTGAAATACGTATGATAGACGGCAGAAAATGCCTTGTCATTCCGATGGATTCGGATATGGAAGTAAACGGAATCATCAAGAAAATCAGAGCAAAACTGGAGGAAGAAGAATGAGTATGATAATCATATTGTTCGGTATTATCGGAATACCCGTAATAGTAGCGATCGTTGCTGCTATAGCATCTGTGATCTTGGCAGTAGCTTTTGTTGCAGGTGCGAGAGAAGACGAAGAATAATAAAACACAAACGCAGAGAAAGGATGCAAGAACATGATCAACCGAGAAGACTACGAAGAACCGCGTTGCGCACTCTGCATGAATCCCAAAGAACGTATTCCCGTTGACAGAGTCATTGAAAAACTGGATGCTTATCTGGAAGACAATGATTTAAACGGTGCGGAAAGACATCTGAAATACTGGCTTTCGGAAGCCGAGGTCAATAAGGACGAAGCCGGCGAACTGACCGTGCTCGGCGAACTGATGGGATTTATGAGAAAGAACGGCAGGATGGATGAAGCTCTTTCCTATGCGGAATCCGCACTCGGTAAAGTTGAGAAGTACGGTTATTCAGATACCGTTACCGGCGCCACGGCTGTTTTGAATGCGGGAACCGTGTTCAGGTCTTCTGGAAAATGCATCCAAAGTGCCGAGTGTTACGAAAAGGCGAAGAAAATTTACGAGGAGAGTCTCGATCCGAACGATGACAGACTCGGAGGCTTGTATAATAACTACGCATCGACTCTCTGTGAGCTTGAAAGATATGACGAGGCCATTGAGAAATATGACAAGGCACTTAAGATAATGAGCCGGATGCCAAACGGCAGAATTGAATGTGCTGTCACATATCTTAATCTGGCTGATCTTTATGTTAAGCGTGACGGGAACGAGGCATCTGAATCCCGTACGGACGAACTGCTCGATAAAGCTTATGAATGTCTCACCGATCCGGATAATGAGAAAAACGCATATTACAAATTCATCCTGGATAAGTGCATACCCGCTTATGACTACTTTGGTCAATTCATCAGAAGCTCTGAATTAAAGGATATCCTGCATTCATATTAAAAGGGCAGTCCGGCGGATCACTCTTTTATGAGATGCGTTGGGAAAATATATTTGTTTTGTATAACGGAAGGAAAGAAAAGAATAATGAAAGGGTTGGATCTTTCAAGAAAATATTACGAAACATACGGAAAGAAAATGCTGGAAGACGGTTTTAAGGACTGTCTTCCTTTTATTTCTGCAGGACTTGTCGGCAGCGGGTCGGAAGTTCTGGGATTCGATGATGAGGTCAGCAGGGATCATGATTTTGAACCCGGTTTCTGCATTTTCATCCCTGACGAAAAAGTCATGGACAGGAAGACGGCATTTCAGCTTGAGAGAGCCTATGCGAAACTTCCCGAAGAATTCGAAGGATTTAAAAGACAGAAGATAAATCCCGTCGGCGGGGCCAGACACGGAGTGATAAGGCTTGAGGATTTCCTTATGGAAAAGATCGGAAGCAGGGACGGAGAACTGGATGCATACACCTGGCTTCGCATCCCGACACAGTATCTCTGCGAAGTCACAAAGGGAGAGATATTCTATGACGGAGACGGGAAGTTCACCGCGATAAGGGAAAAACTTGCGATGATGCCCAAAGACATAAGGCTTAAGCGTCTCGCGGGACATCTGCTACTTATGAGTCAGTCCGGTCAGTACAATTACAGGAGGATGGTGGAACACAAGGAACTCTCCGGAGCGGGGATGTGCATTTACGAATATGTAAAGCATGCCGTAGCTGCGATATATCTTCTGAATAACGAATATATGCCTTATTACAAATGGCAGTTAAGAGGTTTGAAGAATCTGGATATCCTCTCCGAACTCGCTCTTCCTCTTGAATTTCTCATTACCGAATCAAATGACATATCTTATGTAAACGAGAAATATGACCGCATCGAACTCATAGCGACAGCAGTCATTGAAGAGTTAATGAGTCAGGGCATAACAAGTGCCATTTGCGGCGATCTGGAAAAGCATGCTTATTCGGTAAATGATTATGTAAACGACGGCAATATCCGCAATCTGAACATACTTTCGGGAGTCGGTGAATAGTCCGTTTCGGTCAACGAAATATCTTGTGTTTTTGTTGAAAAAAACAATTGACATTGACGAGAAAAAATAAGTATAATCTTTCGGGATATTAAGATAAAGAGGTAAAAATATGGGCGGATTTTTTGGTGTAACATCTAAATCAAATTGTATTTTCGATTTGTTTTTCGGTGTGGATTATCATTCTCATTTAGGTACCAGAAGAGGCGGTATGTGTCTTTACTCCGAGAACAAAGGATTTGACCGCGCCATACATAATATAGAGAATTCTCCATTCAGGACCAAGTTTGAACGGGATTTTGAAGAGATGGAAGGAACGCTCGGGATCGGATGTATTTCCGATAACGAACCCCAGCCTTTGATCGTACGTTCACATCTTGGTACTTTTTCTGTTACGACAGTTGGAAAGATCAATAATACGGATGAATTGGTAAACAAGCTCTTTCATGACGGAATGTCACATTTTCTCGAGATGAGTGGCGGAAGCATTAACCAGACCGAACTGGTTGCCGCTATAATTAATCAGAAAAATTCCATCGTGGAGGGCTTAACTTTTGTCCAGGAGTGTGTGGAAGGATCGATGTCGGTTCTTCTGATGACTCCCGACGGAATATACGCTTCGAGAGACAGATACGGAAGAACCCCGATCCATATAGGAAGAAAACAGGACGCACAGTGTGCTTCTTTTGAAAACTTTGCTTTTCTTCATTTAGGATATAAGGATATCAAGGATCTGGGACCGGGCGAGATAGTTTACATAACACCTGACAAACTTGAAGTTAAAAAAGCTCCCGAGAAAGAGAAAAAGGTTTGTTCTTTCTTATGGGTTTACTACGGATATCCCACTTCATGTTATGAAGGGATCAACGTTGAAGAGATGAGATACAAAAACGGTGCCAACATGGCTGCCAGAGATGATGCCAAAGTTGATCTTGTAGCAGGTGTTCCCGATTCCGGAACCGCCCATGCGATAGGATATGCTAATAAATCCGGTGCACCTTTCTCAAGACCTTTCATTAAATATACACCTACATGGCCCAGAAGTTTCATGCCTGTTAAGCAGAGTCAGAGAAACCTGATCGCAAAGATGAAACTTATCCCGGTTGAACCGCTCATCAAAGATAAGTCGATGCTCATGATAGACGATTCCATCGTCCGCGGTACGCAGCTTCGCGAAACAACCGATTTCCTGTTCCAGGCAGGTGCGAAGGAAGTGCATGTAAGACCTGCATGTCCTCCCATCATGTACGGATGCAAGTATCTTAACTTCTCAAGATCGAATTCGGAAATGGATCTGATCGCCAGAAGAGTGATATATGAACTTGAAGACGGAAACGTTACTGAAGAGGTGTTAAAAGAGTATACGGATCCGGAAAGTGAAAAATACAAAAAAATGGAAGACAAGATCTGCGAGATAATGCATTTTACTTCCCTTAAATTCAACAGACTCGACGACATGATCGATGCAATAGGTCTGCCTAAGTGTGATGTTTGTACATACTGCTTTGACGGAGTGGAATAAAGGATATATCGATATATATTAAGGAGGATTTTTATGGCAAAGAGAGAAGACATTCACAAAGTACTGATCATCGGTTCCGGTCCGATCATCATCGGTCAGGCATGTGAATTTGACTATTCGGGTACTCAGGCCTGCAAGGCATTGAAAAAACTCGGTTATGAGATCGTTCTGGTAAACTCAAACCCGGCTACGATCATGACGGACCCTACAACGGCAGACGTAACATATATTGAGCCGCTCAATCTTGAGAGAGTTACGCAGATAATCGAAAAAGAACGCCCCGATGCTCTTCTTCCCAACCTCGGAGGACAGTCGGGACTTAATCTCTGCTCCGAACTTTCCGAAGCAGGAATACTCGAAAAATACAATGTTAAGGTTATAGGCGTTCAGGTAGATGCCATCGAAAAAGGTGAGGACAGGATCGAATTCAAGAATACGATGAATGCCCTCGGTATAGAAATGGCACGTTCTCAGGTTGCATATTCCGTAGAGGAAGGCCTTGAGATCGCAAAAGAGATCGGATTCCCCGTAGTACTTCGTCCCGCATACACAATGGGCGGTGCAGGCGGCGGACTCGTATATAATGTTGAAGAGTTCAAAACCGTTATGGCCAGAGGTCTTCAGGCTTCACTCGTAGGACAGGTTCTTGTTGAAGAATCCATTCTCGGATGGGAAGAACTTGAACTCGAGGTTGTAAGAGATGCAAAGGGCAACATGATCACGGTATGCTTTATCGAAAACATCGACCCCGTCGGCGTTCATACAGGTGATTCATTCTGCTCGGCTCCCATGCTCACGATTTCGGAAGACATTCAGAAAACACTTCAGGAACAGGCATACAGGATCGTTGATTCCATCGAAGTTATCGGCGGATGTAACGTTCAGTTCGCACACGATCCCGTAAGCGGAAGAATAGTAGTTATTGAGATCAACCCCAGAACCTCACGTTCTTCGGCTCTTGCTTCCAAAGCTACAGGCTTCCCCATCGCGCTTGTTTCGGCAATGCTTGCTTCGGGACTTACCCTTGATGAGATCCCCTGCGGCAAGTACGGAACGCTCGACAGATATTATCCCGACGGCGATTATGTTGTTATCAAGTTCGCACGCTGGGCATTTGAAAAATTCAAAGGTGTTGAAGACAAACTCGGTACTCAGATGAGAGCGGTAGGCGAAGTAATGAGTATCGGTAAGACTTATAAAGAAGCTTTCCAGAAAGCAATCAGATCCCTCGAAACCGGACGTTACGGCCTCGGATTCGCAAAGGATTTCAATGAGCTTACAAAGCAGGAACTTCTTGCAAGACTTGTGATCCCCACATCCGAAAGACAGTTCATCATGTATGAAGCTTTGAGAAAAGGCGCTACAGTAGACGAACTTTTCGAACTCACAAAGATCAAACATTACTTCATCGAACAGATGAAAGAACTCGTTGAGGAAGAAGAAGCACTTCTTCGCATGAAGGGTTCCGTTCCCGATGAGAAGAGCTTGAAGCAGGCTAAGAAAGACGGTTTCTCGGATAAGTACTTAAGCCAGATCTTAGGCGTTAAGGAAGATGATATCAGAAACGCAAGAAAAGCGATCGGCGTAACCGAAGCATGGGAAGGCGTTCATGTATCCGGAACCGAAAACAGCGCATACTATTATTCGACATACAATGCTCCCGATAAGAGCACTATCAATACGGATAAGCCCAAGGTAATGATCTTAGGCGGCGGTCCCAACAGGATCGGTCAGGGTATCGAATTCGACTACTGCTGCGTACATGCGGCATTCGCACTTCGTGAACTCGGATTCGAAACCATCATCGTTAACTGTAACCCCGAGACCGTATCAACGGACTATGACACATCCGACAAGCTCTATTTCGAGCCTCTTACACTCGAAGATGTACTGAGCATTTACGAGAAGGAAAAACCCGTCGGCGTTATCGCACAGTTCGGCGGACAGACTCCTCTTAACCTTGCAGATTCACTTCAGGCAAACGGCGTGAAGATTCTCGGAACACCGCCCGAAGTTATCGATATGGCTGAAGACAGAGATCTCTTCAGAGCCATGATGAAGAAATTAAACATTCCCATGCCCGAGGCAGGAATGGCTGTTACGATCGATGATGCGATTGAAATTGCAGAGAAGATCGGTTATCCCGTAATGGTTCGTCCTTCCTTCGTTTTGGGCGGCCGCGGAATGGAAGTCGTATACGACAGAGAAAGCTTAAGAGATTATATGGCAGCAGCTGTAGGTGTTACGCCTGACAGACCCATCCTTATCGACAGATTCTTAAAGAATGCTATGGAATGCGAAGCAGATGCCATTTCGGATGGTGAGCATGCATTTGTTCCCGCTGTTATGGAGCATATCGAACTTGCGGGTATTCACTCAGGTGACTCCGCATGTATCCTTCCTTCCATACATATCTCACCCGAGAATCTTGCTACCATTAAAGATTACACAAAGAAGATCGCAGTTGAAATGAACGTGCGCGGTCTTATGAACATGCAGTATGCTATAGAAGACGGAGTGGTATACGTTATCGAAGCCAACCCCAGAGCATCGAGAACTGTTCCCCTTGTTTCCAAGGTCTGCGGTATCAACATGGTTAAACTTGCTACGGAGATCGTTACTTCCGAAATCACCGGAAAGCCTTCACCCGTACCCGCACTTAAGGACAGCCACTACGATTACTACGGAGTAAAAGAAGCGGTATTCCCGTTCAATATGTTCCAGGAAGTTGACCCTCTTCTCGGACCTGAAATGAGATCCACAGGTGAGGTTCTCGGAATCGCTCCTGATTTCGGTGAAGCATATTATAAGGCACAGGAAGCTACCAAGAATCCTCTTCCTCTTGAAGGAACGGTTCTTATATCGGTTAACAAGAACGACAAGAAGGAACTTCCCGAAGTTGCAAAAGCATTCCATGAATGCGGATTCAAGATCCTTGCTACGGGAACAACATACGACCTTATCGAATCACTCGGAATTCCCGCAACCAAGATCAAGAAGATGCAGGAAGGAAGACCTAATATTGTTGATGCGATAACCAATAAGGAGATCCAGCTTATCATCAATACACCTGCAGGAAAAGACAAGATCTTCGATGATTCCTATATCAGAAAGAATGCGATCAAGCACAGAGTGCCTTACATCACCACAATGGCAGCTGCAAAGGCTTCCGCAGCGGGAATCAAGGCTTTGAAGGAACAGGGCCAGATCGGTGTTAAGAGCCTTCAGGATATCCATAAAGGTATCAGTTACAGTTAAATCTGCCTTTGACAAATAATCGAAAGCCCCGTATGTATTCATTCATGTCAAAAAAATGCGTATGCATATGTAGGTATTGCAATTTTTTTCGAAATTTTTTAAAATAAACTCGGAAGGTTTGAAAAACGGGAGGGATCGGAATGATTTACACGTATGAATTATCCGTTCAGGTTAAGAAATTTCTTAAAGGTGAAACGGAGGCTTTCGAAAAAATATTTGTTATGACCGCGGATGATGTCTATTTCCATGTTTCCATGGTTATAGCTGATCCTGAAGAAGCAGAAAAAATGATCATAAAGATCTACAAAGATCTTTATATGCAGTTCGGAAGACTTGACAGAGTGGAAAACGTTATCTCATGGTATAACGAAATAGTTTATCATGAACTCGATAACTGGCTCGGCAAGAATTATATGGACCTTCTTGTTACGGAAGGAAAGGGAAAATACGATAATCCCAGAACCAACAAAGATGTTCTTTACGGCGAGAAGCTTTATAACGAATCGGAGACGGCGCTTATAGCGGTTGATTATATTTATGAACTCAATCCGGTTCACGCACTTACAAGTCTTGCATATTTCTTTGATAAACTGGCTGTTGATGAAATTGCCAATCTGTTACAGGTGGATGACGAAAGAATCAATAAGAGAGTAAGATATATTACACTTACGATAGAGGACTATTGCAAACAGTATGCCAAGAGTCATGAAGTCAGGATTGCCACAGTTGACGCTCACATGATCCTGCTCGCATACGTTCAGTTGTTCAAATCGGTTGAACTACCTCATCCCAATAAAGTATACCAGAAGATTATAGAGGAATTAAGGTAATGTACAAATACCTGTTTTTCGATTTGGACGGTACATTAACGGATTCACAAGAAGGCATAACTAAGTCGGTTAGTTATGCCTTAATTAATTTAGGATTCGAAGATATTCCGTTTGAAACAAGAAAAAAATTTATAGGCCCCCCGCTGCTTGAATCTTTCATGAATTTTTGCGGGATGGACGAAGATACCGCAAAAGAAGCGGTAAGAATATACAGAGAACGATATTCGGATGTCGGTAAATTCGAGAACAGACCGTATGACGGAATTCCCGAACTTTTAAAGGAACTGAAAGAGGATAACAGAGTATCTGTCATCGCTTCCAGCAAACCTACCGAATTTGTAATAGATATTCTTAAAAAATTCGAGATGTACGAGTATTTTGACATCATATCCGGTGCCGATATGGCCGGACTTAAGGCATCAAAAGAGGATGTCATCGAAGAAGCCCTTAAAGAACTGTCACTTGATGAAGACGGTCTTAAAGAAGTGGTAATGATAGGCGACAGGCATTACGATATCATCGGGGCAAAACATTTCGGACTCGATTCCATAGGAGTAGGCTACGGATTTGCAAAGAGCAAAGAAGAACTGATCGATGCAGGTGCAACTTATTATGCCGAAACGGTGGAAGATCTGAAGAATCTGCTTTTTGAAAAAAATAACTATCAGTGTACTGAAACAGGAGAATAAAAATGGAAATATTTGAGGAATTAAAGGCGAGAGGACTTCTCGCTCAGTTAACGGATGAAGAAGAAATCAGAGAATTGGTAAATAACGGAAAAGCCGTGTTCTACATCGGATTCGATCCTACCGCAGACAGCCTTCATGTAGGTCATTTCATGGCGCTCTGCCTTATGAAGAGATTACAGATGGCGGGCAACAAGCCCATCGCTCTTATCGGCGGAGGTACAGGTCATATCGGTGACCCTTCCGGAAAGAGCGATATGAGAAAGATGCTCACCAAGGAAGATATCGATCATAACTGCGAATGCTTTAAGAAACAGATGAGCAAGTTCATCGATTTTTCCGAAGGCAAAGCGATCATGGTCAACAATGCCGACTGGCTTCTTGATCTTAACTACATTGAACTGTTAAGAGAAGTAGGTGCATGTTTCTCGGTAAACAACATGCTTCGTGCAGAGTGCTACAAGCAGAGAATGGAGAAAGGACTTACTTTCCTTGAATTCAACTACATGATAATGCAGAGCTACGATTTCTACATGCTCTTCCAGAAATACGGATGCAATATGCAGTTCGGCGGTGACGATCAGTGGTCCAATATGCTCGGCGGTACTGAGCTTATCAGAAGAAAACTCGGCAAAGATGCATATGCAATGACCATCCAGCTTCTTCTTAACTCAGAAGGCAAGAAGATGGGTAAGACCGAAAAGGGTGCTGTATGGCTTGATCCCGAGAAGACATCACCTTATGAGTTCTTCCAGTACTGGAGAAACGTAGCCGATTCCGATGTACTTAAATGTATCAGAATGCTTACTTTCCTTCCTCTTGAAGAGATAGACAAGATGGATTCATGGGAAGGTGCACAGCTTAACGAAGCAAAAGAGATCCTTGCATACGAGCTTACAAAGATGGTTCACGGAGAGGAAGAAGCATCCAAGGCAAAAGAAGCATCCAAGGCACTCTTTGCAGGCGGCGGCAACTTAGAGAATATGCCTGCATGCAAGCTTAACGATGAAGACTTCAGAGACGGTTCGATAGACCTGATCGGAATTCTTGTTGCAGCAAAACTCGTTCCCACACGTTCAGAAGGAAGAAGAACCATTGAACAGGGCGGTGCGACAGTTAACGATGAAAAGATCACTGATGTCAAGAAAGCTTACACAAAGGAAGAACTGTCAGCAGGTGATTTCATCGTAAGAAAAGGCAAGAAGAATTTCTGTAAGATCGTTCTGTAGTTCATTGAAATATCAAATCATATAGATGAAAACATTTAAAGAGGCAGTAGTACTGTCTCTTTTTTGTGCTCTTGAGTTTTTCCGAAAATATGCGGGATTATGTTTAACTTCTAATGAAAAGAAGTGGGATCGGATTTTCTTTAAATGATAATGGAGAAAAGTCTGAGTGAAAAAGTATAGGGGTAAAAAACTATTTTGATATTAATAAAACTGCGTTTTTTGCCGATATTATCTTTATATGTTTATGATTGATGAAAAGGATTTCGCAAGGAACAAACATGAGAGAAGATAAAAAGTTCGGTAAAAAAAGAAAAATAGTCGATATTCTGAAGGGGATTTCTGCGAGTAAAAAGGTCCCGAAGGGTATCTACTTTCTGATTCTTTTTGTGTATGTTCTTTGCATTGTATACGTTAACAAATCATCACGATCCGAAGAGATCATCTCGGTTTTCGGAAATCCCATACCCGCTTATATCTTCACGGGTGTTTACTCGTCCTTATCGAATATATGTGTTATCTTTCTTGTAGTGCTTTTCAGAAGACTCGGATTCTTTACTTCCGTGTTCCTTTTGTTCGCACAGTTTCCGATGCTGTTCTTTTCGTTCTTTATCCGACACAGTGCGACCGTTTTCCCGGGACTGTTTACCAATGTAGTTTCGATCCTCGGTATCTGCATCATCTTTTTCAACAACAGAAGAATATTGAAATATCAGGAAAAAATACGTGAAGTTGCGGTTACCGACACGCTTACCGGATTACCGAACAGATATGCATGTACGGAACTTATGAACAGCCTGATAAAGAAAAAGATCAAATTTGCTCTGGTTTCGGTGAATCTTAATAATTTCAGATCCATAAACGACACTTTAGGACATAAAGCCGGTGACGAGATGCTCATAGAGATAGCCAACAGATGGCGAATCCTGGCTGATTCGGGGGAAACCGGAACTTATGATTTTCCTGCACGTCTCGGCAGTGACGAGTATTCTTTTATAATCAGGGCATACGAAAACGAAGAAGAAATACTGGAAACGATAAAGAAATACGAAGAAGAACTCGGACGGAAAATCCTTATCAATAACTGTGATTTCTTTATGACTGCATGTTTCGGAATAGCGGAATATCCAAAGGATGCGTCTGATTCGGGCTCACTTTTCTCATGTGCCGATGCTGCGCTTCATGAAGTAAAAAGAAACGGCGACGCGAATAATGTTCTTCATTTCACACCCGAACTTTCAAAGACCGAACGTTACATGGCAATAGAGAGAAGGATCCGTGCCGCGCTTGACAGTGACGAGATTATAGCCTATCTTCAGCCTCAGTACGATATGTCGCATAAGCTTATCGGATTCGAAGCTCTTGCAAGGATAAAGGATGAGAACGGCAATTTTATTTCTCCGATGGAGTTTATTCCAATTGCGGAAAAATCCGGACTTATAGACAGAGTGGATAATGTCATACTTAGAAAAGCGGCAAAATTCATCGTGGATTCAAATACCGACGGAAAAGCCGATATAAGTATCAGCAGCAATATTTCGGTTTTGCATCTGATGAAAAATGATTTTATTGAAGAGATCAAAAATCTTCTTGATCTTAGCGGTGCAGATCCGAAAAAAATAAAAATTGAGATCACCGAATCCATAATGATAGAGTCTGATGAGAAGGCTCTAAAGAGGATTGAGGAACTGAAGGAACTCGGTATGCAGGTGGCTATCGATGATTTCGGAACAGGATACTCATCCCTGAGTTATCTTCATAAATTCCCTGCCAGTATGCTTAAGATCGATAAATCGTTTATCGATGTAATGAATAACAACGAGTCGACCAAAAACTATGTGGCTCTGATAATTTCCATAGGTCATATTCTTAATCTTGAAGTCATTTCCGAGGGTGTGGAAAGCGACGAGCAGCTGGATACTTTAAAAACCATAGGATGCGATTACATTCAGGGATATGTCTGGGGAAAACCCATGCCGCTGGATGAAGCATTAAAACTTTTGAAAGTGTAAAACATTAAAGCAAAAAAGGTGCCGGGCACCTTTTTTTATTGCAACAAAAAGGTTATTATAAATAAAGCATGTAATGAAATATTCGGTATGGTTACAAAACAGAAAAAACGGAGCAAAAAATGACGGATAAAAAATATTTAAGAATGCTTTCAAAGCAGTATCCCACATACGAAAAAGCCGCAACGGAGATCATAAACCTCGAAGCGATACTTTCCCTTCCGAAAGGAACGGAACATTTTCTGACCGACGTTCACGGAGAATACGAACAGTTCGAACATGTTTTGAAGAACGGTTCCGGAACGGTCAAGAGAAAGATAGATATGGTGCTTAAAGATACCAAGGATATCGAGTATAAGAAAAGACTCACAACCCTTATCTATTATCCCAAGGAAAAACTTGAACTTATAAAAGCCGAGGGGATCAATACAAATGAGTGGTATAAAGAAACTATCATGGATCTTGTCGATGTCTTAAAATGCGTCACAAGCAAATATACACGATCCAAAGTGCGTAAGGCGATCCCTGACGAATACAGATACGTAATAGAAGAACTTATTACCGAAAAAGAGGAAATAGACGATAAGGCTTTATATTATCAAAGCATCATCGATACAATAGTCAGAGTCGAGGAAGCGGACAATATCATCATTGCGATTTCCGAGCTGATTCAGAGAATGGTGGTTGACCATCTTCATATAGTGGGAGATATTTACGACAGGGGACCGGGACCTCATAAGATCATGGATACACTGATGAATTATCATTCCGTGGATCTGGTATGGGGCAATCACGATGTTGTATGGATGGGAGCCGCATCGGGCCATCCCGCATGTATCGCCAATGTTATAAGAATGTCCGCCAGATACGGAAATCTTTCGATAATTGAAGACGGATACGGCATCAATCTTCTGCCGCTCGCAACATATGCAATGGAAACATACAAATACAGCGACTGTTCGAAATTCAGATTAAAGGAAACGAGCAGCGGTGAATTTTTGAACGCGTCGGAAATCGAAAGCAAGATGTATGAGGCGATAACCGTCATCCAGTTTAAACTCGAAGGGGAAGTGATAAAAAGAAATCCCGATTTCGAAATGGACGGACAGCTTTTGCTCGACAAGATCGATTATAAGAACAAGACCGTCAGGATCGGAGATATGGAATATGCACTGAATCACTGCGATTTCCCTACGGTAAATCCGGAAGATCCGTATATCTTAACTCCCGAAGAAGACATGATAGTTAAACAGCTCGTGAAAGCATTCATGAATTCCGAGAAACTCAGAAAGCATATCAAATTCCTTTACAAGAAAGGTGCTCTTTACAGAGTTTACAACGGGAATCTTATCTTTCACGGATGTGTTCTTTTGAATGAGGACGGTTCTTTTGCACATTCGAAGATCTGCAATACAGACACTTACGGAAAGAGCATGTACGAATTATTGGACAAATACGCAAGGAAAGGATTCTATGCACCGATAGGTTCGAAAGACAGGGAAAAGGGCGGAGACATACTCTGGTATCTCTGGTGCGGACCGCATTCGCCTCTTTACGGAAGAAGCAAAATGACTACTTTCGAAAGACTCTTTATTGAAGATAAGGAAACTCACAAAGAAGAGAAGGACCCTTATTACAGATTCATTGAAGATGACGAAAAAACGGCGGAAGCGATCTTAAAAGAATTCGGTGCCACGGCGAAGTATTCAAAGATCATAAACGGACATGTGCCCATTGAGATAAAGAACGGTCAGACGCCGATCAAAGCCGGCGGAAAGGTTCTGATGATAGACGGCGGATTTTCAAAAGCCTATCATGACAAGACCGGAATGGCTGGATATACGCTTGCCATAGATTCGCACGGAAGCTGGCTCGTACAGCACGAAAAATTCGAATCCAAAGCCAAGGCGATTGCTCTTGAGACGGACATTGTTTCGGATACGCTGACTGTAGAGACTTTTGAGAAGAGAATGTACGTGCGTGACACGGATAACGGAAAGAGACTTTTGGATGAAGTCGAAGAACTCGATGAACTTCTGACCGCTTATAAAGACGGAACTCTGGCAGACTAATTCGTATTCTCTTTTTTGATGTAATGTGATATAATACTACGGATAATGCGTAGAGATTAATATAAATATATATTTAAGGAGTTTTAACAATGAGCAAGGAACTTGCCAAAACCTATGACCCCAAGGGCATAGAAGACAGATTATATGAAAAATGGCTTGAGAAGAAATATTTTCATGCCGAAGTAGACGAAACAAAGAAACCTTTTACGATAGTTATTCCGCCACCCAATATCACGGGACAGCTGCACATGGGACATGCCCTTGACAATACAATGCAGGATATCCTTATCAGATTCAAGAGAATGCAGGGATATAATGCTCTCTGGCAGCCCGGTACGGACCACGCATCCATTGCTACCGAAGTAAGAATCATCAATACTCTCAAAGAGCAGGGCATTGACAAGCACGATCTCGGTCGTGAGAAATTCCTTGAAAGAGCATGGGAGTGGAAAAAAGAATACGGCGGAAGGATCATTTCACAGCTTAAGAAACTCGGTTCTTCATGTGACTGGGACAGAGAACGTTTCACCATGGACGAAGGCTGCAACAAGGCCGTAACCGAAGTTTTCTGCAAGATGCATGAAAAAGGATGGATCTACAAGGGTGCCAGGATCATCAACTGGTGTCCTGTTTGTAATACATCGATCTCTGATGCAGAGGTTGAATACGAAGAGCAGGCAGGCCATTTCTGGCATATCAAATATCCTCTGGTAGATGAGAACGGCAAGCCTTCGACAACCGAATTCCTTGAATTCGCAACAACTCGTCCCGAGACAATGCTCGGCGATACCGCTGTTGCCATCAATCCCGATGATGAAAGATATCATCACTTAAGAGGAAAGAGCGTATGGCTTCCTCTCATTGATAAGGCTATCCCCATCGTAGAAGATTCATACGTAGATATGGAATTCGGAACAGGTGTTGTTAAGATTACACCCGCTCACGACCCTAACGACTTCATGGTAGGTCAGAGACATAACCTTGAAGTTATCAATATCATGAACGACGATGCAACGATCAACGAAAACGGCGGCAAGTATGTAGGCATGGACAGATATGCTGCAAGAGAAGCCATCGTTAAAGATCTTGATGCACTCGGACTTCTTGTAAGGATCGAAGATTATTCACATAACGTAGGTACACACGACAGATGTCATACAACGGTAGAACCCCTTGTAAAACAGCAGTGGTTCGTTAAGATGGATGAGCTTATCAAGCCCGCGGTTAAGGCTGTAAAGACCGGCGAGATCAAGCTTGTTCCCGAACGTATGGAAAAGACATATTTCAACTGGACGGATAACATCAAAGACTGGTGTATTTCAAGACAGCTCTGGTGGGGCCACAGAATCCCCGCTTACTACTGTGACGAATGCGGCGAGATCATCGTATCGGCTACGGCACCCGATAAGTGCCCCAAGTGCGGATGTACGCATCTTACACAGGATCCCGATACGCTTGATACATGGTTCTCATCTGCACTCTGGCCTTTCTCGACACTCGGATGGCCCGAGAAGACAAAAGACCTTGAATATTTCTATCCTACGGATGTGCTTGTAACAGGTTACGATATCATCTTCTTCTGGGTTATCAGAATGATCTTCTCAGGATATGAGCAGATGGGAGAGAAGCCTTTCAAGACGGTTCTTTTCCACGGACTTGTAAGAGATTCACAGGGCCGTAAGATGAGTAAATCCTTAGGAAACGGTATCGATCCTTTGGAGATCATCGACCAGTACGGTGCTGATGCGTTAAGACTTACGCTTATTACAGGTAACGCACCCGGAAACGATATGCGTTTTTACTATGAAAGAGTTGAGGCTAACAGAAACTTCGCCAACAAGATCTGGAACGCTTCACGTTTCATTATGATGAACATGGGTGACGAGGAAGTTAAGGCTCCCGATGCTTCCGCTTTGGAACCCGTTGATAAGTGGATCATTTCCAAACTTAACGGAGTTATCAAAGAAGTTACCGACAACATGGAAAACTACGAACTCGGTATCGCGGTTCAGAAAGTTTATGATTTCATCTGGGATGAATTCTGCGACTGGTATATCGAGATGGTTAAACCCAGACTCTGGGCCAAAGACAATGCCGAGAGCAGAAATGCAGCTCTCTGGACATTAAAGACAGTTCTTATCGATGCATTGAAGCTTCTTCATCCATACATGCCTTTCGTTACCGAAGAGATCTTCTGCAACCTTCAGAGCGAGGAAGAATCCATCATGATATCTTCATGGCCCGTATTTAAGGAAGAAAGAGTTTTCGCTAAAGAAGAAAACGATATCGAGATATTAAAAGAAGCAGTCAGAGGTATAAGAAACGTTCGTACGGGAATGAATGTTCCTCCTTCAAGAAAAGCTCAGGTTTACGTTGTATCGGAAAACGAGAACATGAGAAACATCTTCGAAAACGGCAAAGTATTCTTCGAGCCCTTGGCATATGCTTCCGAAGTAATAGTACAGAATGACAAGTCAGGTATTGCGGATGATGCCGTATCGGTAGTTATCGCCAATGCAAACATCTACATTCCTTTTGCCGAACTTGTTGATATCGAAAAAGAAAAAGAGAGACTTTTGAAAGAAAAAGAAAGACTCGAAGGCGAGCTTAAGAGAGTTAACGGTATGCTTTCAAATGAAAAGTTCATATCCAAAGCTCCCGAAAGCAAGATAAACGAAGAGAAGGAAAAACTTGCCAAGTATACTCAGATGATGGAGCAGGTTCAGGAGAGACTCGCAAGTTTATAAAAAAGGTTTAACAGCGATATTTAAGAGAACGGATCATGGCTGAAGAAATCAAAGATATTGATGTCGATCTTTTTGATCTGAATGCATCAATAGAAGAAATTGAAAAACTGCTGAGCGGAATTGATGATTCCGAAAACGAACAGTCTGACGGAAAATACAGTCAGACTGTTGTCCGTGTCACGAAGGATCTTCATGAAGGCTGGCTTTATCTGGCTCGTCCCGAAGAGGGAGAGAATTATACGAAAGAAGAAGTTCTCAGTATTCTCGAACAAAACGGAGTAAGGGCCGGGTATATCATGTCCAATATCATGGCCATGATAAAAAAGGGTATCTATGAAAGAAGCATTAAGGTTGCCATGTACAAGGAATGTACTCAGGGCAGAAACGGATATTACGAGTACTTTATAGATAAAAACGAAATAAACCGGCGAAATCCCAAGATCAGGGAAGACGGTTCGGTTGATTACAATTCGGTCAATCTCTTTATCGGCGTGACAAAAGATGAAAAAATATGTACATATCATCCTGCCGTAAGCGGTGTGAGAGGATACCTCGTGGACGGAACTCTTATAGAACCGGCTAAAACGGCGGAACTTCCCAAATTAAAGGGAAAAGGATTCAGATTTGACGAAGATACCAATACGTATTATTCGGAAACCGACGGAAAACTGGATTTCAGGGATGTATATGAAATACAGATAAAGAACGTGCACCAGATAAGCGGTGATGTCAATCAGCTTAATTCCAAAGTGGAATTTAACGGTGATATCGAAATAGGCGGAAACGTCGAAAGCGGCGCGATCATAAGAAGCACGCGTTCCGTAACCATTTCCGGTGTAGTGGAAGCAGCTGAAATTTACGCGGGCGGAGACATTATCTTAAAAAGAGGAATACAGGGCTCGGGTAAAGCCAAGATAGTATGTAACGGCAGTGTTTATGCTGATTTTATCGAACATGCTACGGTAAAGGCTAAAGGCGATATCAATGCCAATACGATCTTGAATTCCGAAGTGTTCGCAGACGGCAAAGTGATCCTTACAGGCAGAAGAGGAACACTTATCGGAGGATATGCACACGGCAGAAAAGGAATAAGATGCGTTAATCTCGGTAACGATGTCGAAGTTAAAACCGTGGCTCATGTCGGACTGGAAACCAAGGAATACCTGAAAAATCAGGACATAATGAAAAAAGATCTGTATCTTAGGGAACAGTTAAAAACCATTCTCGGGAAAATGAATCATATTCTGGCCAAAAAGAAAGCGAAGGCGATAACCAAAGAAGATCTGGATGAACTGAATGAACTTAATGCGCAAAAGAATGAGTTTTCCGCTCAGTTAAAAGACAATTCGCGTGAAGCCGAGATCATCGGAAAGATCATCGAGGAAGCGAGATATGCCGAGATTCGTGTGGAAGAACATGTTTACAAAGGAGCGGTGATCGCGGTAGATGCTTCGAGAATGCTTATTCAGAACAGTACCAAGTTCATGATCTACAGAGGCAATAACGGAGTGATCGAAGGAAGCGTTATCATAGTTAACTGATGGAATCAATAAAGGAATGCGAAGAATATCTTTTGAATATTCCGAAGTTTAAAAAGAAGACCCTTTTATCGGACACATTGAAGTTTTATGAAATTCTCGGAGCTCCGGCAAAAGATATTCCCAAAATACATGTTGCGGGAACGAACGGAAAAGGAAGCACCTGCTTTTACATTTCCCGTATACTTGAGGCACACGGTAAAAGAACCGGCCTTTTCACTTCTCCGCATCTGGTATCCGTAAAAGAACGTTTTGTGTTTAGCGGGGAAATGATCACGGACGAGGAATTCATACTCGTTTTCAACAAAGTCAGAGCAACATGCGAGTTGTTTGACGATGAAGAAAAAATAACCATGCATCCGAGCTTTTTTGAATTTCTGTTCCTTATGTTCATGGAATGGATGAGTATAAAAAAAGCCGACGTGATAGTGCTTGAAACGGGACTCGGCGGAATGCTGGATGCCACCAATATTTTTTCTTCCCCTTCGGTATGCGTTATCTGCTCAATCGGTAAAGATCATATTGAACAGCTGGGAAATACAATAGAAGAGATAGCCGTTCAGAAAGCGGGGATCATTAAGAAAAACGTTCCTCTGGTGTTCTGGGATAACGGTGCAGCCGTTAATGAGATCATAGAAAAAACAGCTGCAGAAAAGAATTGCGAAACGTTTTTGTTATGCGAAAAAAACATAAAGAATGTTAAGTATGACAAAAAACACATTGCATTTTCTCTGAATATTAATTATGATAATATAGATTTTGTGCGCGATTTGTCCGTATGGCTTCCGACGGGTGCCGTATATCAGCGGATCAATTCTTCGCTGGCATTAGTGGCTGCCAAAGTTTTCCTTAAAGACGAATACGATGATAATACTGCAACAGAGGCTTTGGTACAGGGGAATTTCAAGGGCAGATTCGATGAGATCGCTCCCGGCTTTTTTGTTGACGGAGCACATAACGAAAATTCGATTCCTAAATTTCTGGAAAGCGTATCGGTTCGCACCGGAAAAAAAGTGCTGATCTTCGGGGCGTGCGCGGATAAGAATTATGAAAAGATGCTGGAAATGATCACGGGATCGAATCTTTTCGAGACGATCATCCTGACAAAGATTGATTCTTCGAGAGCCGTGGAACCAAAGGTAATGGCTGAATGCCTGAAAGAAGACGGATTTTTGTTAAGCGATTCGTTACCCGATGCTGTCAGAAAAGCAGAAGGGTTCGGATGCGACACTTATATAGTCGGATCGCTTTATCTTGCAGGCGAAGCGATCGCATATTTTACAACGGAAAAGAATTAGGATATTATAACTCTTTGTGATGAATTATTTGACTGAGAGGTACTGAAAATGATAGATTTTGAAACAGAACTCAAAAAATTTCATCCTTCACCCGAAGTTGATGATGTTGAAGATGTAGTTAACGGTCACGATCTGACCGATATGGTGGATTTTATTGTAAGAACAGTTTCCGAAGCGGAAGAATAGAGGCATTGTAAATGTTATTTTGTTACAGTTGCGGAATGGCTTTGTCGGAAAAGTCTTATTGTACTTCGTGCGGTGCCGATGTCAGCAAATACAAAAAGATCTTGTATATGTCGAATCGCTATTACAACCGCGGACTTGAAAAAGCACAGATTCGTGATTTGACGGGTGCTGTGGAGGATTTGCGTCAGAGCCTTAAATTATATAAAAGAAACACGCAGGCCAGAAACCTTTTGGGACTGGTCTATTTTGAGATGGGTGAAACCGTCAATGCAATGGCTGAATGGGTACTTTCGGCTCACTATCAGAAGGATAAGAACATCGCAAGCGATTATATCGATACTTTAAGAACCAATGCGGTCCTGCTTGATAATATCAATTCATCCATAAAGAAATACAATCAGGGTCTGAATCAGTGCAAACAGGGTAATGTGGATGTTGCCAAGATCACGTTAAGAAGGGTTGTTAACAATAACCCCAGGCTTATCAATGCACATCTTCTTCTGGCTCTTGTCCTTATGAAAGAGGAAGATTATTCGGGTGCCAAGAAAGAACTCATTCAGGTCAGAAGGATCGACAGGGGCAATATCACCGCCGCTCTGTATTTAAGAATGGCGGAGGAAAACCTTAATACCGATTCCAAAAAGCATAAAGGAAAAGAAAAAGAAGCTGCCGTTACCATTCAGAACGGAAACGATATCATCATTCAGCCCAATAACAGGAAGGAAAATACATTTTTAAGTCTTTTCCTCAATATTCTTATAGGACTTGTGATAGGTCTTCTTGTAGGCTGGTTTGTACTCGGTCCCATAAGAGTCAATATGCAGAAGTCGGATGAGAACAAGGAACTTTCCGATGCATATGAAGAGATCAATCTGAAAAATACCACGATAGATACTCTTACACAGAGGATCGACAGCCTTACTACGCAGTATGAAGCACTTAAAGATCAGCTTAATACATATGAGGGTACGAACGGTGCTTTTGAAGGATACAAGTATCTTCTTTTGGCAGTTAAAGAATATTCCAAGGGAGAGACCGCGGACAAGAATCTGGTTGCTCAGTATCTCGACAAAGTGGATGAAAACGGTTCTGACAAAATAAAAGAAGAAGAGTTTCTGGAAGTATACAATATCCTCAAGACTTCCATCGGGGAGAGCGTTGCGGATTCCTATTACGAAAACGGTTATAATGCTTTCAGACAGGAAGACTATGTAACAGCACTTGAGAATTTCAAAAAAGCCATAGAATACAATTCGGAAAATGTGGATGCTCTTTATTATCTTGCATGCACTTATATGGCCAATAAAGATTACGATAATGCAAAATATTATTTCAATATGGTAATAAATATTTCACCGGATTCGGAACTCGGAAATAAGGCATCGAATTATATAGCAGAAATAGATGCGCAGTAAATAAAATTATTTATTGACATTCTAAAGTATGATGGTATATAATATCAAACGTCACTGAAAAGATGCGAGTGTTCGTAGCTCAGCTGGATAGAGCAACGGCCTTCTAAGCCGTGGGTCGGGGGTTCGAATCCCTTCGAGCACGTTTCGTCAAAGCGGACGAGTCAAACTTGGTGGGTATGGCGCAGTTGGCTAGCGCGCCAGATTGTGGCTCTGGAGGCCGTGGGTTCGAGTCCCATTACCCACCTTATACTGGGCTATCGCCAAGCGGTAAGGCACAGGACTTTGACTCCTGCATTCGCTGGTTCGAATCCAGCTAGTCCAGCTTTAAAAATAATATGGGCCATTAGCTCAGGTGGTAGAGCACTTGACTTTTAATCAAGTTGTCCGGGGTTCGAGTCCCCGATGGCTCACTAAGGAAGATTCGTATCTACGAATAAGCAGATACGGATTTTTTTATTCCTGCTTCAGTTAGGGAAAGGGTAATATGGAGAACGTTAAAGAAAATAAAATGGGCGTTATGCCCATGAACAAACTTTTAATAAATATGTCGCTTCCCATGATGGCATCGATGTTGGTACAGGCTCTTTATAATATCGTGGATTCCATCTATGTTTCCCGTATTCATCAGGATGCGCTTACGGCTCTTAATCTTTGTTTCCCGATTCAGATGCTTGTAATGTCTTTCGGGATGGGTATGGCTACCGGTGTGAATGCGCTTGTATCCAGAGCACTCGGTGAAAAAGACAATGAACGCGCCGACAGGATTGCAATGAACGGTGTATTTCTTTCAATCGTTAGTGCGGTTATGTTCTTTTTGTTCGGACTGTTTTTGGTAAAACCCTATTTTGCGATTCAAAACACAGACACAATACAGATAAAGGATTTCGGAATTCAGTATCTTACAATTAACTGCATGCTTTCGATTGCTCTTTATATGCAGATTATATTCGAGAGACTTTTACAGTCCACAGGCAAGACTTTCTATTCAATGATTACTCAGGGTGTCGGTGCCATTACCAATATCATTCTCGATCCGATACTTATCTTCGGACTTCTCGGAATGCCAAAGCTTGGTGTAAGAGGTGCTGCGATTGCCACTGTTTTCGGTCAGCTTCTTGCGGCAGTTTTGGGAATCATTTTAAACATTACGAGGAATAAGGAAATTACGCTTAAATTAAAAAATATCAAACCGGATATTAAGATAATAGGAAATATTTATTCCATCGGACTTCCTTCGATTATTATGATGTCGATAGGTTCGGTAATGAATGCCGGATTAAATCATATTCTTTTGGGATTTTCCGATACTGCGGATACCGTATTCGGTGCATATTACAAGATTCAGAGTTTCTTCTTTATGCCGGTGTTCGGACTTAACGGAAGTATAGTTCCCATCGTCGGATACAACTTCGGCGCAGGCAAGAGAAAAAGACTTCTTAAGGCAATAAAACTCGGCATTATATATTCTGAAGCTTTAATGCTTTTGGGAGTGCTTGCATTCGAATTTGCACCCAATCTTCTTTTGATGATATTTTCGCCGACGGAAGAAATGCTTCGTCTCGGGGCAACAGCTTTCAGAATTATCGGTATTCATTTCCCGATAGCGGCCGTATGCATTATCCTTGGAACCGCATTCCAGGCATTAAACCACGGAATGTATTCCATGTGGGTATCTGTTGCAAGACAGCTTCTCGCACTTTTGCCCGCTGCATTTTTGCTGTCGCTTACAGGAAACGTCGATATGGTATGGTTCGCATTTCCGATTGCCGAATTTGTATCGCTTATAATGACATTAATATTCTTTGGCAATGTATATAAGAAGACCATACTAAACATACCGGATAACGAATAGGGAAGAAGATAGTTTCGTTGACAAAACATTCCCGGTTTTATAAAATTCAAGATGTGCAAAACGGTAAGTTTGCACACAGGCGGATATGGCGGAATTGGCAGACGCGCCAGATTTAGGTTCTGGTGGGAGACCGTGCAGGTTCAAGTCCTGTTATCCGCACTTTTTGTAAAGATCGTCAATCAACCGACGGTCTTTTTTATTTCGAAAATGCGCTAAACAGGGCATTTAGAAATATAAAAGAATCCTTATATGAAAAAAATGTGAAAAAAATGTGAATTGTTAGCAACCGGTATTGACGAGTGCTAACAAGAGTGATATAACTGAGTCATCAAAAGAAAACAAAAGCCTTTCGAAAGAGAGGCAGCTAATAAAAGGAGGAATGACTTATGTATATGCCAGCACTTTTTAATGATTCATTATTTGACGATTTGTTTACAGATTTTAATCAGGCAAACGGAAGAAGACCTAAAAACCGCATGAACGTTCCCGGCGTTATGAAAACAGATATAAAAGAAACCGAGAAAGAATACGAGCTTTCAATTGAGCTTCCCGGATATAAGAAGGAAGATGTCAATGCCGAACTTAAAGACGGTTATCTTATCATCAGTGCTACCAACGAGCAGAACGATGAAGAAAAAGATGATAACGGATACATCAGAAAAGAAAGATATTACGGTTCCTGCCAGAGAACATTCTATGTGGGCAAAGATCTTAAGGAAGAAGACATCAAGGCTAAATTTGAGAACGGTGTACTTACACTTGATGTTCCCAAGGATGTCGAAAAGCTTCCCGAAGAAAAGAAATATATTTCAATAGAAGGATAAATTACTCTAATTCCGATTTTTGATTATCTCCTCGATAAATCCGCACCTTGAATAAAGGTGCGGATTTTATCATATCCTTATTATTTTGTAATTGTATTCTCCAAAAATCTATGATAAAGTTTTAATTGCGTGTTAAACAATTATTCTTTATAGAAAGTAGGGAAAACAATGAGATCATTCAGATTGACAATCAGCCTTCTTGTGATAGGCCTTCTTTTGGGATTTTTTGGAGGAAGAGGTTTAGTTGCTTCTGTTTTGCCTCCCAAGTACATTTATGCGGATGACTGTGACTGGACCAAATTAAAAGGCGGTCAGAGAGTAATGGCAGAACTTGATTTTGTATTGGAGCCTTTTGAAGAGACAACCGAAGACGGAGGAAAAAGCGTCAGCTGCCTTTATACTGTTCCCGATTTAAGAGAGGGTTCGGACGGACTTATTTATATGACTCACTTTATGGGAGTTCAGGTAGGTTCAAAGGATTATGCCGCATATGATAAATTGGTTGACGATTCCTGGGCTTGGTGGGATATGGAATACGATCAGCTCGGTGAAAGAGGAACAATTTCTTTCGACGGTTATTTAAGAAAGATGAAAACAAATGAAAAACAGTTCCTTGAAGAATATCTTGAAGATGCAGGTTACAAGGAGGATGAAATTGCCGAGATGATTACACCTTATGTTATGGTTCAGAATCAGAAGCCCATTGCCAACATACTTATGTTCCTCGGTGGAGTTGCTGCATTAATCGGCGGTGTAGTCAGCGCAATCTTTTCTTTCATTAAGAAATAAATTTGTAAAAAAAGAAATTATTAAATAAAGGAGTAAAGTCATGAATCTTTCACCACTTCAAAAAGCAAGATATGAGTATTCACCTAAGCTTCCCGGAATGCTCAGAAACGGTATCGCAGAAATCTGCGTTAAGGAAGGTGAAGCAACTGCATCCGTTGCAGATCAGGATAAGATTAAGGCTCTTTTCCCCAACACATACGGAAAGCCTGAAGTTATTTTTGAGAAAGGCCAGAACACATCAGCTTCCAAAAAGCAGGTTGTAGGTGTTATCCTTTCAGGCGGACAGGCACCCGGAGGACACAATGTCATCAGCGGTCTTTACGATGCATTAAAGGCTACAAACAAGGACAATGTTCTTCTCGGATTCAAGGGCGGCCCCGACGGATTGCTTAAGGATGATTATGTAACATTTGATGATGCATTTATCGATGCTTACAGAAACACAGGCGGATTCGATATTATCGGTTCCGGAAGAACAAAACTTGAAACAAAAGAGCAGTTCGCAATCGTTGCTGAAAATGCAAAGAAAAACGGCCTTACAGCTATCGTTATCATCGGCGGTGATGACTCCAACACCAATGCAGCTACTCTTGCAGAGTACATGGCTGCAAACAACACAGGTGTTCAGGTTATCGGATGTCCCAAGACAATCGACGGTGACTTAAAGAACGAAGATATCGAAGCATCATTCGGTTTTGATACAGCTACAAAGACATATTCCGAACTTATCGGTAATATTGAAAGAGATGCAAACTCTGCAAAGAAGTATTGGCATTTCATCAAGGTTATGGGAAGAAGTGCTTCTCATGTTGCACTTGAGTGTGCTCTTGAAACACAGCCCAACATCTGCCTTATCGGTGAAGAAGTAGCTGCAAAGAAGATGTCTCTTGCACAGATTACAAATTATATCGCAGATGCAGTTGAAAAGAGAGGAAACAACGGTAACAACTTCGGTGTTGCAATCATTCCCGAAGGTATCGTAGAGTTCGTTCCCGAATTCAGTGCACTTATTAAAGAAATCAACGAACTTCTTGCAGGAAGCAAGACAGAAGAGTTCAATGCTCTTCCCGATTGGAATGCAAAATATGACTTCATCAAAGCAGGCCTTTCAGCTGAAGCTTTCAAGGTATTTGATATTCTTCCTCAGTTCGTTCAGCAGCAGCTCTTCCTTGAAAGAGATCCTCACGGAAACGTACAGGTTTCTCTTATCGAGTCCGAAAAGCTCTTCTCCGAAATGGTTAAGAATGAACTTGCAAAGAGAAAAGCAGCAGGCACATACAAGGGTAAATTCGGTGCACAGCATCACTTCTTCGGATACGAAGGAAGATGTGCATTCCCTTCAAACTTCGATGCAGATTACTGTTACTCACTTGGTTACAACGCATTCATGCTTATCCAGTATGGCTACACAGGATACCTTTCAAAGGTTTCCAATATTTCTAAGCCCGCTGAAGAATGGGTTGCAGGTGGTATGCCTATCACAAAGATGATGAACATGGAGAGACGTAACGGTGAAGACAAGCCCGTTATCAGAAAGGCTCTTGTAGAACTTGATGGCAAGCCCTTCAAGTACTTCGAA
>JAILRA010000011.1 GCA_024698715.1 Lachnospiraceae bacterium | reverse complement strand
TGATTATATAGATTATTTTGATATTGATTATGAGCACTGGGAGGCAATATGCTGGTGTGCTACGCAGCATATTATCGAAGGTTCCGGCGGCCCCACAAAGGAAACTCAGAGGATCTATCCTCTGGCAAGAGCTACACGTTCCGATATCCAGACAATGCTTGATAATTTCTATGAAGTGAACGGATTCCCGGGAAGATACAATGTTCCCGAATCGGGACCTGCACCCGCACCTCAGGCGGATACTTCCGAAGTAAGAGCATTTGTTGAGAGATTCTATAAAGTAGTTCTCGGAAGAGACGGAGACGAAAAAGGAATCAATGACTGGACCAATTCGCTTTTAATGAGAGAAAGGGCGGGAGCGGATGTTGCTGCAGGCTTTGCATTAAGCGATGAATTTATCGCAAAGAATCATAATGATGATCAGTTCTTACGGATCATGTACAAAGCTTTCTTTGACAGAGATCCCGATGATGCCGGATATAACCTCTGGATGAACGAAATGAATAACGGCGCGAGCAGAGAATACGTCATCGCAGGATTTGTTAACTCGATCGAGTTTAGGAATCTTTGTGCCAGATATGGTATCAATCCCGGTGTGATGAGTGTTACCGGCCAGTCAAACAATAAACCGGCAAGTAACCCGAATAACAACCAGAGCACTCAGAACAATAACCAGAGCAACAACGCACCTGCAGGCAATTCCGGAGAACCCGATATCTTAAGAGTGGATTCTTCAAATGCCGACAGAGCAAAAGTTGAACTTTTTGTTGAAAGACTTTATGTTGCTATTCTCGGACGTCCCGGTGATGAAGAAGGTGTTGAGAACTGGACCAATATTATCATAACAAGCAAAGATCCCTGGGGAAATCCTTATGATGCACCCAAGGTTATCAGCAACGGGTTTTTCTTATCGGACGAATACTTGGGTTATAACACAACTAACGAGGAATTCTTGACCGACTGCTACAAGGCATTCTTTAACAGAGAACCCGATACCGAAGGATATAATCTCTGGCTCGGAAAATTAAACAGTAACGAGCTTACAAGAAGACAGGTTATCGAGCAGGGATTCGGTAAATCCGAAGAGTTCAGAAATCTTTTAACTTCATACGGTTTCAATGTATTAAACTAATACGGATTCACACCACAGAAAGAAAGGTTTCTGTGGTGTTTTTTGCCTTGAATGTTTATATTTTGCCCTGTTTTGTTTATAATATACTATGTATGATTTCGTATTCAGTGTAATGGAGGAATTTTTTAATGAGAAACTCAAAAAAGACAGTAAGACTTTTGAGCGTAGTAATGTCATTACTGATGGTTTTATCAGCGATCAGCTTTCCGACTCTTAAAGCAAAGGCCGCAGGCGGAGTAGACGGTTTTGTAGAGCGCTGCTATACGGTAACACTCGACAGAGGATCTGATCCTGCAGGCTTTGCTGCATGGAAGGATATGCTCTTAAACGGCAAGAGTGTCGGAGTATATATCGCATACGGTTTCATGTTCAGTGATGAATATGTTGCAAAGAATAAGGATAACAGAGCATTCGTAAAAGATTTATATACACTGTTTTTGGACAGAGAACCCGATGAAGACGGTTATAACCTCTGGGTAGGTTTACTTGAATCAGGAAAGAGCAGAGAAGAAATTTTCGCAGGCTTTGCCAATTCGACAGAGTTCTATGGTATCTGCCAAAACTACGGAATTACAGCCGGATTCTATGATGCCAAATACGATATATTTCAGATAAATGATGTTAACCTTTTTGTAGAGAGAATGTATCAGACATGCTTAGGCAGAAGAGGTGATATGGACGGCCATATCCTCTGGGTTAGCAAACTTTTAAACAAAGAACTTACAGGTGTAGAGTGCGCCAAGAACTTTATTAAGAGCGATGAATATGTAAGTAAAAATTTAAGCAACGATGAGTATGTTGAAAACCTTTACAAAGCATTCATGGGAAGAGCATCGGATGCTGAAGGAAAGAGCCTCTGGCTTAATGCCCTTAATACAGGCACAATGACCAGGGATGAAGTATTCGCCGGATTTGCCAACTCCAAAGAATTCGGAGACATCTGTGCAAGATACAATATCGTTAAGGGTTCATATACCGCTACTGATGTAGCCGGAAACAATAACCAGAACCAGAATCCCAACAATAATCCGAACAACAACAATAATCAGAATAATAACAATAACAATAATAATACCAACAATAATAACAACCAGAACAATAATAACCAGAATAATAATAACAACAATAACAACAATAACAATAACAACAATAACAACAACAATACCAATACCAATAATAATCAGAATAATACTCCCGTAATAAATACAGGATATCGTGTTAAGAACGTTGAATTAGGGATTCTTATTGATTGGGAAACATGGGGCCCTGATGTAGGTTATGCATCGGGAACCAGATGGGAAGAAAGAAATGAGGTTTATTCCTATGGTAATGCTTCAAAACAATTCCCGGAATTAATTGAAGAGTTTAATAAGAGTGACGGTTCACTTAGGGCAAAATATCAGTATGAGATAAATTCAAAAGGTTTACCCATTAAGAAAACAGTGCATTATGTGGGTGGAACTGCAGATACGACTGAAGAATATACATATAATGATAAAAATCAGCTGATTGAAGTAAAAATTCCTCAAAATGGAGTAGCAATAGATGGAGTTACAGTAAATTATGAAATTCATTCATTTTCATATGATTCAGAAGGCAGATTAATAAAAGAAGCTGTCTTTTATGATATTGATTCCGAAACAGATGCTTTAATAATGCAGCATGAATATAATTCTGAAGGCAGAATTATCGAAACGAAAATACAAGCCTTTTATGACGGAAAATGGAATTTATTAGGGAGAAGTGAAAGTCATTATTCTGATTCAAATAAAAAAGAAAAAATAGATTACTATGAAGTAATTAATGATATAGAAGATTTTACCGGATACAGTATTTTGGAGTACGATTCCAAAGGAATGTTATTAAAACAACAAAGCTACGATGAAGATGATACGTTGCAAAATGAAATGATTTTTGAATACGAAGAATACAGTTATTCACAAGATGACAATATGCCAGTAATAGATGAAATTGTTTTTCATGGTTTAACTAATCAGGGGTATCCTTTTTGGTTTTAAAGAGCATATGGTGCCGGCGGTTATCCTGATATGATAGGCTCAGTAAAAGAGGATACAAGCCAAAAGTACCCGTGGTATCCGATGTGGTCTTATTCCAATGGAATGAACAACAGCACAGCGGGCGGAGCTGCTTTGCATATTATTTCAAAAAAAATTTAGATATTTGAGAGAATCAACTTCTGATGGTATAATAGCTGTCGGAAGTTGATTTTTTATAAAGAGTATTTGATAAAGGACTGCAAACGTTAAAAGTACATTAATCTGCTGTTAGCAGCGTTTGCAAAGGATAAAAGTAT
>JAILRA010000082.1 GCA_024698715.1 Lachnospiraceae bacterium | reverse complement strand
AATCCGATTTTTGATACAATTCGAATGTATGTGTATACTTACAAAAGACAGGGGAAAATCAATTTTACGTGTCTTTTGGAAATAGATTTTTATAACAGGGGAAAAAATGAAAAACACCAAAAAAGAACTTGAATATGCTAGAAATCATTTTAACGAAGTTCATCATACTACGTTAAATCCGGAAGGCCCGGGTGTGGTACGTATTCACCTTATCCCGCCTAAGATCGAAGATGATCTTATCGGACCGAGTGTTGCCATTATCAACGGGCAGGACATTATTCCGGTTAATACTTCATGGAGCATTCTTCTCACCGAATTCATAGAGCAGGTAAATGAATACAACGGTCGCGAGATCACAGAGGAAGACTTTAAGACCATTTTGAAAAACACCTGTAAAAATACGGGGAAGATCTATCCCATGGTTCCGAAATCGATCCTCAAAAAGGATCTTTTCCGTATAATGAATACCTTTAAGCAGGTGGCATACCGCGAAGAGGTCGAAGAAGACATCGGATATATGAGCATCGGTGAATATGCTCAGTATATGAGCGCACCTCACCGTATGGACCTTATGGTCAGCGCAATGGAAAAGGAAGGAAAGTGGAACTGCAATCAGTGCTGCGTTCACTGCTATGCTGCAGGTCAGAAAAATGCGGTTGAAGAAGAACTTTCCACGGAAAGCTGGAAGCAGATCATCGACAAATGTCAGAAGATCGGTATTCCCCAGCTTACTTTTACGGGCGGAGAACCCACCATGCGTTCGGACCTTCTTGAACTCATAGATCATGCAAAATGGTTTGTTACCAGACTTAATACAAACGGAATCCTCTTGAGCGAAGAATTCTGCGAAAAGCTCAAAGAGGTTTCTCTCGACAGCATGCAGATCACATTTTATTCCGACGATGAGAATATTCACAACACGCTTGTCGGTGCGAAAAAATACTCCGAAACTGTATCGGGTATCAAAAATGCATTAAAGGCCGGCATCAGCGTAAGTATCAATACACCGCTTTGCACGCTTAACAAAGACTATGTAAAGACTTTGGAATTCCTGCATTCTCTCGGTGTTTTGTATGTGACATGTTCGGGACTTATAACGACCGGAAATGCCGAAAAAGAGTCTTCGGAAAAACTGCAACTTAGCCAAAAAGAAATAGAAGATATTCTTTCTGCAGCAACGGAATACTGTGCAAAGAACGGAATGGAAATAAGCTTTACCTCTCCGGGATGGGTTGAAAATGAGTTTTGCGACAAACTCGGACTTAATCCCCCTACCTGCGGTGCATGTCTTTCAAATATGGCGATCACTCCTTCCGGAAAAGTCGTTCCCTGTCAAAGCTGGTTATCCGACGATTGTCTGGGTGACTTCCTCAATGAAGACTGGAGCAGTATCTGGACGAAGGAAGAATGCGTAAAAAGACGCGAATACAGCGCGAAAATGGAAGGGAAATGTCCGTTGAGAAAAACCGGCGGCTCATCCGATAAAGTTACCTCCGCAAAGGAAGGATCCGAAAAGGAGGTCAAAGAAAATGAATAAGAAAAATATCCGTTTATTATCTTTTATATATAAAATTGTAATTTCCTTTACGATCATTCTGGCGATCGGGATCATGCTTCCCATCAGAAGTTATGCCAAAGATCTGGATGAGATCGTTAATTACGAGATCACGGTGGATGTCAATGAAGATGCAACCCTTCATATGATTTATCATATTGACTGGAAGGTACTTGATTCAAGCAGTGAAGGGCCACTTTCATGGGTTGTTATAGGAATTCCGAACAATCATTATGTGGAGTATAATCCTTTGTCAGACTGTATTAAGAGTATGACATATACTTCGAGCAACGGTTCGGGATTAAAGATCACTTTGGACAGGGATTATTATAAAGATGAAATTGTTCCCATAGAATTTGAACTTGTACAGGATTACACATATCAGATGAATCTCTTAAAAGAGGGTGAGACCGTATATCAGTTTACTCCCGGATGGTTTGATTCAATCAATGTGGATAACCTTACAATTCGATGGAATGCGGACAAAGTAATCGAGGCTACTCCCGCATATGTTCAGGATGGTGAGTATTTTGTTTGGGAAACTCCTCTTAACAAGGGAGCAAAATATCCGGTTCAGATCACATATCCCAATGATGCATTTTCATTTGATCAGAGCAAGGAGATCGCAACAAGCTCCGGCAGCAGTTCAGATGACGACATAAATATGTTATTGGGATGTAGCATATTTACTGCGGTCATTATCTTATTTTTCGCTTTTGTGTTTTTTATAAAGTTTTTGTCGGATCTCTTATCCTGGATGACAAGTTCAGGATTCAAGGGAACCTCGAAAAAAATCGTTCGTACGGTTATCGAGTATCAGACCAACTGTCCCAACTGCGGCGCACCCAGACAGGAAGGAGTTGAAGCCTGCGCATATTGCGGCACCAACATGATCAAGTCCAAAACCAAGATCGAGGAAACCAAGATTCCCAAGAAGTTCTCGGAAAGCAAGGATGAGATCCTTAAGCACAAGGATGACGGAACATATAAGATTTCTTCGTCTCCCAATACCTATGTACATGTTGCCAGTGTAGTAGTACCGCATCGTACTTCATTCTCAACATATATGAAAACTCAGGCAAAATCATCATCCCGTGGCGGTGGCGGACATTCTTCATGCGCTCACTCTTCATGTGCCTGCGCCTGTGCATGTGCCTGCGCCTGTGCCGGTGGCGGAAGAGCCGGATGTACTGCCAAAGATTTTTATAAGACCAATCTTAAAATGAAATATTTTGAGAAAGAAAAAA
>JAILRA010000035.1 GCA_024698715.1 Lachnospiraceae bacterium | reverse complement strand
CCCTGAGCTGTGTCATACTTAAGAAGATGAGCAAGCATTGAAGGCTTTGTTAAATCGTTGATAGCAACAATTTCATATCCTTCTGCACCAAACATCTGTCTGAATGCAAGACGACCGATACGGCCAAAACCATTAATTGCAACTTTTACTGCCATTTTTAAATCCTCCTAGATTTATTTTATTCTATTGACAATAATTTGATAAAATATTGTCAAAATTTATTCAGCATTACTATTTTACTTGAAAAAACAACATATTTCAAGATTATTTTTCCGCCAAAAACTCTTTTGGCATTATGCACATAAAACTCGTTTTATATATACAATCTCGCAATATTATAGACAAGAGCACTGAACGCAAAAGCAGTCGCCACCTGAAAGATCATGGCAAATATCGTAAATTTCAATGACTCGCTCTCTTTTTTTATGGTAGCTATCGTCGCCAGACAGGGTGTATAAAGCAGGCAGAATACCATGAGCGACAAAGCGTTTGCCCCGCCAAAAGAAGGATAAACCGCCTGAATGCTCTCAAGAAGGCTCATGTTGTTCACCGCATCCGAGAAAAGAACCGTAAAGCTTGTCACAACCACTTCCTTCGCGGATACACCCGCAAACAGAGCTACGACAACTTCCCACATATTGAGTCCGCAGGGTTTCAATACCGGAGCTATGAATCTGGCCAGATACGCCGCAAAGGATTCAACAGGTTCATTTACAAATCCTTTAGGTCCGATATTCAGTGCAAACCAGACAACTATAGATGCTATAAATATGGTAGTTCCGGCTTTGGTAAGATAATCCTTAACCTTATTCCATACATACACTCTTATGGATCTGAGATTGGGCCTTTTATACTCCGGAAGTTCTATGAGAAGATTGTTCTTTCCTTTTTCCCTGTCTAACAGATTGGTTATGAAAGCTGTTAAAAGAGCGATCAGAATTCCGAGTACATACATCGAAAAACTGACAAGTGCCGCAAATTTTCCAAAGAACAGACCTGAAAAAAGAACATATATCGGAAGTCTGGCCGAGCATGACATAAAAGGTGTCACAAGCATCGTTCTTCTTCTGTCTTTCGGAGTCTCGAGTGCTCTCGTAGCCATTACGGCGGGAACGGTACATCCGAAGCCGAGCACCATCGGAAGGAATGCTTTACCCGAAAGTCCGAGTTTGCTCATTATTCCGTCCATGACATATGCAACTCTCGACATATATCCCGAATCTTCAAGGATAGCAAGTGCTATAAAAAGAATTATAATATTGGGAAGGAATGTCAGGATACCGCCAACGCCGGCAATGATCCCGTCGACTATCAGTCCTTTAAGCCACTCTGCCGCATTTAAAAATGTTAAAAGATTTCCCACAACACCCTGAAACCATTCAAGGAAGATCTCCAGAAAACCTTTGATCCAGTCTCCCAGCGTAAAAGTCAGAAGAAATACAAGCGCCATGATGATCAGGAAACACGGAACGCCAAATAACGGATGCGTAAGAACAGCATCTATTTTGTCCGTTCTGGCTTCCTTGCTTGATTTGTTAAAGAGGCATTCTCTGATCACTTCTTCAACATAACCGTATTTTGCCTGAATTATCTGTCTGGAATAACTTCTGTCTACTATTCTCGATACATCCACGGGATGCTCTTCGCTTACTTCCTCATCATCTTCAAGAAGTTTGATGGAATGCCATCTTGCCGAAGAATGATTGGGATATTTTGCAGCCATGATAACTTCAAGTTTTGAAATCTTGTCTTCGAGTTCTTCCGAATATGAAAAAACCTGTCCGAGTGTTACGGCTTCCTTATGATGAATTATGGCATGCAACAGAATATCAAGGCCTCTTTTTTTGATGGCCGAAACAGGAACTATGGGAATATCGCAGAGCATTTCGGGAAGTCTGTGAAGATCTATCTCCATACCTCTCTCTTCTATGACATCCATCATATTTAAAGCCATAACAATGGGCTTTCCGAGTTCAAGAAGCTGGAGCGTCAGATAAAGATTTCTTTCGAGATTGGATGCATCGACTACATTTACGATAACTTCGATATCATCATCCAAAACACAGTTTCTGGTAACTTTTTCTTCGATAGTATATGTTGAAAGCGAGTAAATACCGGGTGTGTCGATAAGGATCAGTTTTTCGTTTTCGAATTCGACCGTACCCTCTTTTTTCTCGACGGTAACTCCGGGCCAGTTTGCCACTTTGAGTTTTGAACCGGTGATCGCATTAAAAAGCGTGGTCTTTCCGCAATTGGGATTCCCTACGAATGCAACATGAAATCCGTTCGCATGCTCTCTCATACCGCAATTACCTCCTTTACTTCGATGTTGGAAGTAATATGTCTGCCGAGAGCCAGTCTGGTACCGCGGATCTTAACGATCATCGCTCCGGATCTTTTTCTGGTAAGCGCGACGATCGGTGTGCCTTCATTTATGCCAAGTGCTTCCAGTCTTCTGGAAATGTTGTTTTCAAGAAGAATTCTTTCAACCGTATATTCTTTTTTGATTTCAACTTCCCAGAGACTGATCATTTTATAATTACTTTCTTCTTCTGACAATAAGGATAACGATACCTGTAACAATAAGTATCAAAGGTACTACGGCACAGAAAAGAGCCACATAAACGAATACCATTGCAGCACTCACACTGATAAATTCGTATGTCATCTGTTTTGCAGGGATCGTTACGATAAGCGAATTGTCTGCCATGCTCTTGCATGCATCGATAACAAGATCGGAGTTTCCGTGAGATACTATCGAATCGATCTCGTCTTTCAGGAAGATTCCCGAAGAAATCGCAATAATCTCACCTGTCGTGCCGGTCTCTTCATTGTAAATGGTTATATCCAAACCGAGTGAAAAAGGTCCTGTTTCGTCGCCATCGGAATATTCAATATTTTCAGCCTCGCCGAGTACTGTAGCATATGACATCGAACTTGAAACGAAAATATCGTCAATACCGACTCCGACAACAGGATTTTCGGGATCGTATTTGAGTCCTCTGGATCTGTAAAGAAGGTTAACCTTGTTCGTTCCGGCAACATAAGGTGAAGTTTCCTCTGCAAAAGTAAGGATTGCCGAAGGCATATCAGCCGCGAACATGTATCTGTAATCTCTTTCAACCACGGTACCCTCTGTAACATCAACTCCGTAATGCTTAAGAAGTGAATCGTAATTGGTACATTTATAAAGTTCTATGGAATTTGTCATGATAAGCTTGCCGCCGTTATCGACATATTCGATGATCTTTTCTACTTCGGCTTCGCTGAGATCCGACATCGGACCGTTAATAAAGAGGATATCGCAGTCTTCGGGTATCTCCTTGCCCATTAACAGCAATTCGTTAAATCCGTATCCGCTCTTCTTCAGGGTTTCGGTAAGGTATGAAGGAAGATCAAACTCATCATGTCCGGTAAGATAATAAACCTTAACATTGTTTTCGCCGTTCATAAGCGAATTGATCGAAGCGGTCATCTGTCCTTCGACATCCAGTCCGGTCACACTCTGTGCAAAAGTACTGTAATCATAGGTATACTCAAACATATCGTTGTATTCGATGACCCTGTAATCATTTCCCTTTTCCACGATCATGGAGCTGTATGAAAGAGCTGAATCAGTGTATTTTGAAACAAATCCGGGATAATCCGCGGGAGATCTGTATTCTACTTTAATATGACTGCTGCGGCTGCTGTATGCGTCCACATAATGTTTAACGGCATCATCAGCCTCTTCCTTTGAAGAAATAACATAAATCGTAATATCTTCGTTAAGAGAATCAAGAACCTGCTTTGTATCATCGGTTATCGTGTACAGGCCGTTCTTGGTAATATCGAATTCGGTAAATTTTGCCGGAATGTAATGACATCCTATATTCGCTCCTACGATTGCCGCGATGATCACAAAGGGTAACAGTGAACTTACAAAGAATCTGTTCTTGCTCATTGCCGAAAACTGAACGGAATTCTTGGCAAATACCTTGTATGAAAGGATCAAGAAGATCGCGATCACGGATATGAAATAAAGAACATCCTTAAGATTAACAACTCCCGAAAGCATACCTTCAAAAGGAGTGAAAAAGTCAAACACGTTCAGTACTTTGCAGACAGCCTTGTCGGCTCCGAAAATATATGAACAGAATGAAGGCACGAGCATTGAGAAGAAATATACAGCATATGTAAATATTGCGGCAAGGAACTGATGCTCGGTAATACTCGATAAGAACATACCGATCGCTATACACTCACATCCGAAAAGGAAAAATCCGAGAAGTGCAAAAACAGTCTCAAGCAGAGGAATCTTTCCGTAAATCGCCATGATGCCCGCTCCTGCCGCCATAAATAATGTAGCTGCAAGCATGATAGCGCAAAGAGCAAAAAACTTGCCGAGGATTACTTTAACAAGAGAAATGGGTGCAGTTATAAGGAACTGATCCGTCTTCTGTCTCTTTTCATCTGCTATGATCCTCATTGTAAGCAAAGGAAGTATAAATACAAGCACGATCACCAGAGGGCTGAGTGAATCCCTGATGTAGGGTGAACCGTACTGGATATTGTTCGCAACAAAATACTCTCCCGCAAAAAACGTAAATACAGCCAGAAAGATCCAGCCGAAAAGTGATTTAAAATATGATCTTATTTCTTTTAAAAATATGGCAGACATTATTTCTCATCCTCCTTGGAATCGTTTTCCGATCCCTCTTCTTCGGTATCTGACGAAGCATCATCATCCGATTTCTCATCTGTTCCGTCTTCTGACTCTTCATCCGTTTTGTCTTCGTCAAAAACTTCATCAAGGTCAACACCGTCACGGATTGCCTGCATCTCAGCCTCATACTGTTCGTCAGCTTCCTTGACAAGTGTAAGATAAATATCTTCAAGAGATGAAGTTTCTTCGCTCATTTCAAGAATAAGAAGTCTTGCATCCGAAAGAGCAAACGAAATAACTTCCCTTACGTCTTTTGAAGGATCGCATGATACTTTGAACAGACAGCTTTCCCCCTTGTCTTCAACGAATTCAACTTCGTCAAGTTCTTCGATATTGGAAAGAACCTTTTCTATCTTGTCTTTTTCACCCTTAATATTGAGATTGAGGGTTTTAACTGACTTGCCGTTCTTTAAAAGATTTTCAGTAGTATCGCAGGCTACCATACGACCGTTTGCTATAACAAGCACTTCATCGCATGTGGCACTGATCTCGGAAAGAATATGTGATGAAAGAATAACCGTATGATCACCCTTAAGCGATTTAATAAGGGTTCTTATCTCAATGATCTGCTCGGGATCAAGTCCTACGGTCGGTTCATCGAGAATTACTATCTCGGGATCGCCGAGGATTGCCTGTGCTATTCCCACTCTCTGCTTATAACCTTTGGAAAGATGCTTGATAAGCCTTTTGGACATATCGGTTATGTCAGTAGCACTCATGACTTTCTCGATCTCAGCTTCTCTTTCGTTTTTAGGTACCCCTTTTATCTTGGCAACAAATGTAAGATATTCTTTTACATTCATATCCACATATAAAGGCGGTATCTCAGGAAGATATCCGATACTCTTCTTTGCCTTGAGAGTATCCTTTCCCATTACATAACCGTTAACTTCAACGGTTCCCGAAGTGGGTGCAAGATATCCGGTAATGATATTCATCGTTGTGGATTTTCCGGCACCGTTAGGTCCGAGAAAGCCGTAAATATGACCTTCTTTTACTTCAAAAGAAATATCATCCACAGCAATGTGATCGCCGTATATTTTTGATAAATTCTGAACTTTTATCATATAAGCCTCCAATAAATCGGATTAATCCGTTACTTACAAAACATAAGTGGGAGATATTATTCCCCCACTTTATATATGTTAAATTAATTTATTATATCATTCTTCAGCATTGCTCTTCTTTTTCTTGCTTTTGTCTACGGTTTTCCTCAGCAAGACTCCAATGGCAACGGCATTAACTATAACAAGTACAAAAATTCCGAACACCATCAGGTATGAAAGAAACATTGAAACAAATGAACTTAATTCAGTCATATTATCCGCCTCCAACAACCTTAATCATAACATTGACAAGCCGTCATCGTCAAGAAGTTCACTTCCTTTTGCACTGCTTGACGCCAGATAGTCGCATCTTTCGTTTTCACGATGTCCCGCATGTCCCTTTATCCATGTAAACTTCACGATATGACCGTCCATTGCCTTAAGAAGCCTTTCCCAGAGTTTGCGGTTCTTAACCGGTTCTTTATTGGACTTAACCCACGAATTCTTCATCCATGCGTAGATCCATTTCTGGTTAAAAGCATCGCATACGTATTTCGAATCCGAAACTATCTCGACATCACATTTGGTTTTTAAGGCTTCCAGCCCGACGATGACTCCCATAAGTTCCATTCTGTTGTTCGTCGTGGATCTGTAGCCCGCACAGAATTCTTTTTCATGCAGTTTGTTCTCTTTGTCGACATACTGCATCAGCGTCCCGTAACCTCCGGGTCCGTTCGGATTTCCCTTGCATGCCCCGTCGGAATATATCTTAACCTTCATCATACTGCCATTTCCCCGTTTTCAAAAATCCGTTTGAGAGCGTCTGCGCATTTTCGAACACTTCCTTCGGATAACCTTTTATCTTAAGCAGCAAAAGCGCGTTTCTTGTCTCGCTTCTTCCCTTGTTTATAAGATATGAAAAATATATATCTTCTTTTTCTTCCTCTTTTACCATTTCCTCTCTGAAGAAATAATTGTCATATACATCTTCGATAAGATATGTAAGTTCAATGTCATGAGTTGCCGCAAAAGTAATGACATTTTCTCCTGTCAGATACCTTAATATCTCACTTGCGGCGGCGACCCTGTCAACCGTATTGGTTCCTCTCAATACTTCATCGAGGAAACATATTATCTGCCTTCCGCTGTCTTTTGCATCCATGATCCTTTTTATCGAATTGATCTCCGCCATATAATAACTCTCTCCGGATTCAAGCGAATCCTTAAGAGACATTGACGAATACAGTTCGGAAGGCTTTATGGTAAATTCTTTCGCACAGGCTACAAATACAGTTTCTGACAGAATGGAATTGACCAGAACGCTTCTTAAAAATGTGGATTTACCCGAGGCATTCGATCCCGTAATAAGCATCCCGCGCTCTTCCTCAAAAGAATTCGGAACACAATTCTTAACAAGCGGATGGATCATATCCTTGCCGCTTATGATCTTTTTATCCGAAAACTCCGGAACGCATGTATTTTCGAAGGATGCTTTAAGATTGGCAATGCTTATCTGGCTTTCCATCTTTCCCAGGATACGGAATATTTCTTCGTATATATCATCTTTATCCGTAACATTTTTTAACATCAGATGAAAGAAAAACAGATCGATCATAAAGAAGCAGTTGAACAAAGCACTTATTCCGCTCATCATATCCGCGATACCCGTTCTGTTTGACTGCTTGATAAACGAAAGATATGAAGTCTTTACACTCCTCATTTCTTTTCTCAGTTCGATAAGTCTTTTGTTTTCTTTCTCATAAAACGGAACTTTCATGCCGGCGACCTTTTCGGCCGTAACGAGAGTTCTGACAATATATTCAAAAGAAGTCTGATACTCTTCCACTTTTTTGTGATTATAAAGATAAATGAAAACACAGACTATCATCCAGATGATCAAAAGACATACCCCGAGGGTTACGTCAAAAAAGAAAGAAGCAATAATAAGAGCATAAACTGCCCATATTGCAAAAAAGAATATAAGCGGTATCCTTTTTACATCGGAAAGGAAATTAATATAATCAAAAACCGAATATTTGCCTGTTTTTCCGAGCATTGCGAATTTTAACTGAAGATTAACGCGAAGATCTTCGTTTTTAATTAGTTCATCAGTCTGGGAAACATACAGATCTTTTTCTTCTTTTGAAATGTCGGGATTGATATGTCTTAAAGAATAATAAAGAAATTCATCGCCGCACGATGAATAGCATTTGTTGATCGAAGTATAAAGCGTCTCTCCTTCGGCATCGTTCCATGTGATGTCATCAACGAAAAAGTCGGAATCGTTAAAAAGTCTTATAAAAAGACCCCTGTAAGAAGAAGACTTTTCGGGATTATATTCGATTCTGGAGATTTTCCCGAAATTTTTACGAAGCTTAAGTTCGAATCTTTTGATCTTTCTTCTGTTGGAGATCATATTTATAATTACGGCGGCAAAAAGCGCCGCAATTATAAATACGATAATGATCAATACATCCATTAAATATTCTGCATCCTTTTAACTGCAAGCGTTACAAGTTTTTCGAATTTCGGTGCAGCCTCTTTTCCTGCCTGCTGAACTTCATCATGAGTCAGAGGTCTGGGCGAAATTCCTGCGGCAAGATTGCATACACAGGAGATTCCGCAGATCTTAAGACCCATATGATTTGCCACGATAGCCTCACATACGGTACTCATTCCGACGGCATCCGCACCGAGGATTCCAAGCATTTTAACATCTGCGGGAGACTCGAACGAAGGTCCCGTCAGCTGAACATAAACGCCTTCTTTTAAATCTATGTCAAGTTCTTTCGCACTCTGTCTGATTATATCCTGCAGATCCTCGTCGTAAACATGACTCATATCGGGAAATCTGGTTCCGAGTTCATCCACATTCGGTCCTATGAGAGGATTGGGGAAAAGTGCGGCTATATGATCCGTTATCATCATAAAATCGCCGGCTTTAAAATCTTTATTGATACCGCCGGACGCATTTGTAAGGAAAAGAACCTTTGCTCCGAGCAGTCCCATTAATCGTATAGGCAGTACGACATCAGAAATATCATATCCTTCATAATAATGTACTCTGCCCTTCATACATACAACAGGAACTTCATCCACATAACCGAAGATGAATTTGCCTGCATGTCCGGGTACGGTGGATACGGGGAATCCTTCTATCGAAGAATACTCTATCTCACATTCCACTTTGATGTTATCCGCATAATTGCCAAGTCCCGATCCTAAAACTATAGCTACTTTAGGAACAAAATCAGTCTGCTTTCTCACGCATTCCAGACATTTTTCAAGTTTTTCGTATACCTTTCCCATAATTAACCTCCTATTTGTCGTAACCCTTATTTATTTGACAAAACAGATCAGATCTGTTTACTTCCATTCGTCAGCCTTGATCTCTATTCTTGCATCACGGATCATAAGTTCGTTTACAACATCTCTGGCCGATTTGTTTTCAAAGAGGATCTTATTGACCTCTTCGACGATAGGCATCGAAACACCGTATTTTTCTGCCAGAGCCTTGGCAGCTTTAGCGCAGTTGGCACCTTCGATTACCATTTTTACTTCAGCCTGTGCTTCTTCCAGAGTTTTACCCTCAGCCAGAAGCATACCTGCACGACGGTTTCTTGAATGCATACTTGCGCATGTAACTATCAGATCGCCGATGCCCGAAAGCCCGTAAAATGTTTCAGGTCTTCCGCCCATCGCTTTCCCGAGTCTTGAAATCTCAGCCATTCCTCTCGTGATAAGCGCCGCTTTGGTATTGTCTCCGTATCCGAGTCCGTCTGCGATACCTGCGGCAAGTGCGATGATATTTTTAAGCGCCGCACCTATCTCAACACCCTTTACGTCGGGAGAAGTATATACTCTGAATACTTCGCTCATGAAAAGGTTCTGAAGGAACATCGCGGTCTCTTTTTTCTTGGTTGCCACAACAATGGTCGTCGGTATTCCTCTTCCTACTTCTTCCGCATGTGAAGGACCCGAAAGAACCGCTACGGTTGCATTGGGAACTTCCCTTTCGATAACTTCCGAAAGTGTCATAAGAGTATCGGACTCGATCCCCTTTGCCACGTTAACAATGATCTGACCTTCTTTGTAATACTGTTTTAAAGCAGCGGATGTGGATTTTACAAAAGGCGAGGGAACCGCAAGGATTATAACCTCTTTGCCTTCAACCGCACTTTTCAGATCCGATGTGAAGATCATTTCATCCGGCAGTTTTACACCAGGTAGTTTATCAACATGCTCTCTCTTTTCGTTGAGCATCTTTATTTCATCTTCAAGTGCGGACCATACCGTTACCTCGTTCTTATTGTTATAAAGAAGTTTGGCAAGGGCTATTCCCCAGCTTCCCGCACCAAGTACAGCAATTTTCGTCATTCCTGTATTTCCCTTTCGTTTTTACTTATTTTATGAAAATATTAATCTTCTTTTCGCTCTCTTATAATGAACTTGAGCGGCGTTCCTCTGAAACCGAAAGTATCTCTTATCTTGTTTTCAATATATCTCGTATACGAAAAATGCATAAGTTCCTTATCGTTTACGAAGATAACGAATGTCGGAGGTTTAACCGCAACCTGTGTGATGTAAAAGAGTTTCAGTCTCTTGCCTTTATCGGTCGGAGGCTGCTGCATTGCTACCGCCTCAACCATGATCTCATTCAGAACACCGGTCTGAACCCTCATTGCGTGATTTTCCATAACCGCATCAATCGTCTCAAAAAGCTTTGGAAGTCTCTGACCTGTCTCAGCGGATACGAAAAGGATCTCGGCATAAGGCATGTAAGCAAGAACAGTCCTTATTTCTTTGGTAAATTCATTGGTTGTTTTATTATCCTTTTCAATGGCATCCCATTTATTGACCGCAATGATCATTGCTTTTCCGCGTTCATGAGCAATGCCCGCGATCTTGGCATCCTGAGACGTGATACCTTCGGTCGCATCGATAACAAGCACACAGACATCGCATCTTTCCACCGCAGCTACGGTACGAACGATCATGAAATGTTCAAGTTCGTCGTTGATCTTATTCTTTTTTCTGAGCCCCGCCGTATCAATAAGGATATACTCTTTTCCGTTGTATTTGACCTGAGTATCAACGGCATCTCTCGTGGTACCGGCAATATCCGATACGATGACTCTGTTTTCGCCTATCAGTTTGTTTATGATCGAAGACTTACCTACATTGGGCTTTCCGACGATGGCAACTTTAGGCCTTTCATCATCTTCTTCGGTATAAAGATTATCGTCGAAATGAGAAATAACCTCGTCGAGCATTTCGCCGAGTCCGAGTCTGTTCACGCTGCTGATGGGAAAAGGTTCTCCGATTCCGAGATTATAGAATTCATAGATATCATTTCCGTATTTTTCAAAAGAGTCAACCTTATTTACAACCAGAACAACGGGCTTCTTGCTCTTCCTGAGCATATTTGCCACATTAAGATCGGCATCTACAAGTCCCTGTTTGACATCAACCAAAAAAATAATGACATCTGCCGTGTCAATCGCTATCTGGGCCTGTTCCCTCATCTGTGATAAGATAATATCCTTTGAATCCGGCTCGATTCCGCCGGTATCTATCAATGTAAAACATGTATCAAGCCATGTTACATCCGTATATATTCTGTCTCTTGTTACGCCGGGAGTATCTTTTACTATCGAGATCCTCTCTCCTGCAAGACAATTAAACAATGTGGATTTACCGACATTGGGTCTGCCTACAACAGCCACTATCGGTCTTCTTTTTGCTTTACTCATTATTCTTTCTTTCTGAAGTTTCTCTTCAATCCGTTATTCTCGCTCATATATTTCAAGTATTTTGTCGAAAAAACCTCCGTTTGATTTTACAATATCGACATTGACTTGTAAAGTTGACATAACATCGCTCACGGTATAATCATCAAGGAACACTTCTTCCCCCGAGCGGAGCATGCATTCGTGTATGCAGAGCGAATCTCCGAGTTCTCTTCCTTTCAGCTGTTCCATAAGATCCGTTGCCGTTATAAGTCCCGTTACGGTTATCATTTCACCGAAAAAATCATTTCTGATCATAACGGTTTCTATTGTGAGATTCGGAAGAGCTTCTTCCATTCTTTTCGACATCTCGCAGACAAGTTCATATGCAAGTTTCCCGGTCGCGCAGGTTATTTTGACTTCTTTGTGATCGGGATCGGTCTTATAGTTTTCGATCAGATCAGTATATGCGAGATAAAAATCTTCCTTTTCGCTCGTGATCATTCCGACACCGTTTGCAAGCTGCAGATATCCGTCATAAGTATCCGCATCCGGCATCTCTTCCTCAGCCAGAAGATACCATTCATCCGAAGCATGTACGAAATGTATTCCGAATTCCTCATAAGCTTTATCCTGCCATTTTTTCACGGTCGAAATAAGCTTTTTTGCGTCTTCCTTATCGAAAGGTTCAAGTTTGGTAAGCCCGTCCCTGTGTTTCGAAAGTCCGACCGGAACAATGGAAACACTCTCCAAAACAGGCAGGTATTTATATAGTTCCGACAGGGAAAATTCAAGTTCTTCCCCGTCATTAAAGCCTTTGCAAAGAACTATCTGACCGTTCATTATTATTCCGGCTTCATAAAGCTTTTTTGCTTTTTTTAAAGCCTCACCCGCAAATCTGTTGTTTAACATTTTGCAGCGAAGTTCGGGATTCATAGTCTGAAAAGATATATTTATGGGTTCAAGACGATATCTGATTATTCGGTCGAGTTCATCCTCATCCATATTCGTCAGCGTCACGTAATTTCCCTGAAGGAATGAAAGTCTGTCATCATCATCCTTAAAATACAGAGTATCCCTCATTCCGGGCGGAAGCTGATCTATAAAGCAGAAAATGCATTTATTCCTGCATGAATGATAATTATCCATAAAATCGTTTTCAAATACGATCCCCAGATCTTCATCGGCTTCTTTTTCTATCTCTACATCACAGATCTCACCCTGCTTCGTTCTGATGGTAAGAACGATCTCTTCGTCCTGAACCAGAAACATATAGTCAAGAATATCTTTTATTTCTTCATTATTAATTTTTAAAAGCTCATCACCCGGTTCAAGTCCGATCTCTTCGGCGATTGACTCGGGTGTAACAGCTGAAATTATATGTTTTTCAATCTTTTTCACAATAAACTCTTTGATTATTTATTATTGGTTTATCTCTTTCAGAAAGTATATCAAACAGGAGTTTCAAAGTCAAAAATCCCAAACCGTTCCCAAATTGAAAATTGACTGTATTAATCTGAAAGATTATAATTTTTTTAGTGTATGAGGGAACATTATGACTTGGACAAACTCCGTATCAGGCATAAATTTAACATCTGTAGTAATTACCAATCTTTTTGGTATTCTTTTGATGGGTGTTCTTCTTTTAAGTAAAGGATGGATGGCCCGCGTCAAATCTAATGAAAGCAAATGGGTTCTTTTAATGATCATTTCCGTTATAGCAGGATGCATAATCGAACCTCTCACTTTCATTTTTGACGGAATCCCGGGTGCAGCCAATCATATTTTCCTTTATATCATAAACAGCATTCTCTTTTTGCTTAACATAGTGGTCGGTCCCTGCTATGCCACTTTGATCACATCGCACATCAACAAAAAGCTTTCCCCGATAGAGACCAATGTGATAAAAGTTCTCTGTATTATCGAAATTGTCATGCTTTTTATCAATATCTACTTCCCCATCATCTTTGAGATAAACGAAAATAATATTTATATCAGAATGAAACTTTTCTGGTTATACATCGGTATTGAAGCGGGAATGATATTTTACGGCCTAATCGTATTCTTTATCGCCAGGATGAAAGGAAAAATGCTTAAATTCTTCCCAGCATGGCAATTCATCATCCCTATCATAATCGGAATGCTCATTCAGGGTTCAATGTACGGCGTTTCCGTTATATGGCTCAGTTTCGGCCTTGCCGTTTGCAGTATAGTCATATGTCTTCAAAATGAGAATATCTTTCTCGACAAACTCACGGGTGTATATAACAGATATTTTCTTGACGAAATAAAAAAGGGGTTAAAGACCAAAAGCAAAGGAAACATAGGTGCCATGATGCTCGATATGAACGGTTTCAAGAGCATCAATGACCTCTACTCTCACGAAGAAGGTGATTTGGCGTTAAAAAATGTAGCCTCGATACTTCGAAAAGTTATTTCTTCAAACGGAACAATAGTCAGATTTGCAGGCGATGAGTTTATAATACTTTTAAAATCATCCACTAAGGAAGAACTGAATTCATATAAAGAAGCCATAATCAAATCTTTTGACGAATACAATTCAGAATCGGGAAAACCATACAAGCTCTCCGCAGCCATCGGCGCCGAATTATATGACTTCAAAAGCGGCGATGTTTCCGATCTGCTTAACAGCATTGATACTTTAATGTACAAAGATAAAGAAAAATATTATAAGAATCACGACAGAAGAAGTTCAAGAAAAAACACAGAAGCATAAAAATCTCACACTTTCAAAGTTATAAAAGCAAGTTTTTTTGAAAAATAAAAAATACTTGCTTTTTTTGAAAGGTTATAATAAAATAATTTTTGCAGTTTTTAATTAAGGCTCGTTGGTCAAGCGGTTAAGACGCTGCCCTCTCACGGCAGAATCAGCGGTTCGATTCCGCTACGAGCTG
>JAILRA010000056.1 GCA_024698715.1 Lachnospiraceae bacterium | reverse complement strand
TTTCTGTCGTTAACCAGTCCCGAATCTACCAGTATCTTCATGTGATGAGAAAGAGTCGGCTGTGTAATATCGAACTTTTCAAGAAGCTTACATCCGCACTTCTCCTGATCAGAAAGCATCTTAACTATTTCCATTCTGTTGGGATCTCCAAGAGCCTTACATATCAGCACTTCGTCTAATTTGGCCATAATCTCCTCCTTATATAGATGTTCGTCTATGTATTGATAATACCATATACATAGATATTCGTCAATGTATTATTTCAAAAAAAAGACAGAGCTTTTAAAACTCTGTCTCCTCCCCATCGTCCATTATCCTGTAAGTTAATCTATTTAGGAATATTGCGATTTTTCTAAATAGTCAAATACTTCAAAATCCCATTTTTTACTTTGTTACTTTCTTTTTATATTACCATATATAGTTCCAATTAGAGAATAACAAATAAAAATAACCGCCATGCCTGGCGATTATTATTATTTTTTCGACTTGTGCTACATATTCGAAATTTTCCAAAGACTTTAAAGAAATCTGTTATATAAATATTTACATGCCTGTTTATGCTTTCATCCCTTTTCATCAAACCTTCTTAACAGTTTTCGTATATATCTTATCTCATTTCTTTTAAGGTATCCAACCATAATATAGCCTTTATTTATCTGATCGGTAAACCCGTAAAAGAGACATGCAAGGTCGGTTAGGAATTCGTTATCTCTCTCATCCTCAAGCCAGAGTTCTTTTTCTTTCAGGATGTAATGCATGCACTCATGAATGAGCACGGCCAAAACTTCGTCTATGGTTCTAGTATTGGGAACGCTAATGCGGATTTCATCCGTGTCGGAATTATATGTTCCTGCAGCTTCGATGAGATTGCTTTGATTGCAAATATTTAGATTTCCGATATTAACGCCGCAGTATGAAACAACATCTTTCGCTATAAGATTTAGAACCTCTTCATCTCTTATATCTTTTCTTAATTTTTCCATATATTCTTCGTTAATACTGTAGGAAGCAAGGGGCTTCTCGCCGTTTTCCTTTAAATACCCGCACAGTCCTTCGAAAAGTTCTTTTCTGTAACTTCCCACGGGAAGTATTCCGAGGATATTTCCAAGCACGAAAATAACTCCGCCGATATAGCAGATAGTCTCCGGAATGTAATAAATAAAATCCCCTACACTGTCAATTGTTCTAATCATTCTGAAAACTTCGAAAGCAATCAGACAAAGAAGAAGTACTCCGATTATATATGAAATGTTTATTCTGATTCTTTTCATAAAACACCTGCTTAAAAACCTAAAATAATTTTATCATAAAAAATCGAGAGTGCATAAACACCCTCGATTTTCCTTTTTTATGTTATATTATAATTCTTTTACATATAACAAATCGTTATCGCCGCCGTAATTGGTGATTTCTCTTACAAATGAATATCCGTAATAAATCCGTATGTCAACTTTCAAAAACTGCTGCTCGCCGCGTTTTAAATATTATCTTCTTTTTTTCTTTTCCGGATACCATTCCCTTAAAAAAGTGTCATTCTGCCGCCCATCAATTTATATATCGGCCATAATAATAAAATTCCATGCGGGTGAATTCGTAATTATTCCGTCCACATATCCATTATTCTTTGAACTTCATCAGTAACTTCAGTTTCACCCAAATAATGCTCTCCTTCGGATTTTCTTAAACCGACTTTCCACTTGAAATCCTTATCGCATTTATAATCAAATAATATGTAAAGCAATTTGTAAAACTCTTCAATTTGTTCCCCGTAACGTTTTAAATCTCTCTTCTTCGTGTAATCTGTCGGTGCAATTATTTTGTATTGATTAGATAAACTTGCACCCATATAGAATGAACCTCTGTAAGTATAGTGTTCATTCTTATATTTCAAATCCCTTATAACGAACACATCCTCATTTGTTGGTTTTGCTTCGTCATATGAGACTTCACAATATCTGTTTCCCTGAATATCCTTTACTCCGATTGGTCCATAAAGACCTTTTTTATAGATTTGTCTTAAATAATACTTTTCGCCATTTTTAATTGCTTCTTTTTCTCTTTCTTTTGCTTTTTCCTTGGTTAAATTTACAATTTCCTTTCCACATAAATCCGTATAAACTTCGTCACCATCTGCATTAATTCTTTTATTAATTCTCTTTCCATCATATCGCAACATCCTTAACTTGTCATAATACGCTCCATAAGGTGCTTTTTTGCAGCCATCACTTTCTGAATATTCCACATAATCACTTTCTTTTTTATAACTATAATAATGCCATGAATATCTGTCATCATCTTCATCATCAGAATCATATCTGTCATCGTAAGAATCTTTTTTGTGGGAATACTCCAAATAATCATCATAAGATTCTTTTTTTGCGAAAAACTCCAAATAATCATCTTCATAATCATCTTTATAAAACTGTTCTCTGGAATTAAGTTTTCCGTCTCCGTCAAAATCAAACCTTCTGTCACTATCACTTTTTACATCTCGATCCTCAAACCACATAATATCCCTCCGTCCCGAAAGGTCTGTACCCTCTTTATATTATTATCCTCTCCTATATTCAATATATATATGAATAATGTCGTAAGTTACATGGCTTTATTTTTCTTTTTAATTCCTTTCCGGATTACTCTTTTCCTTTGATAATTTCTCATTTGATGGTTATATCCCATCACTTTTCAAGCCTCAGCCCAGTCCTATAGAGGGGACTTGCTGTGTGAACGTTTGTTCTTGAGTTGCAACAAAAAAAGAACCGTGACACTTTTTCAGCATCACGGTGCTTATCTGTTACGGAAATGTCATATTATATCATCTTTTTCCAGCATCATTATCTGCTCATCCGTCGGAGATTCGAGCTTTGCGATTCTCGATGCCTGCCTTGAAACGGCTTTCTCGAAAATATTGCGGACTTCGCGGCCGTTACCGAAACTCTCGTTGCGCTCGGCATATAATTCTGAGAAACGTTCTTCCAGGGCGGTTTCTGCCTCAGAGCTCAACTCATAGCTGTTTTCTTTGCACATTCTTTGGAACATTTCTGTCAGTTCCTCCGGCGTATAGTCAGGAAATTCTATATATTTGTTGAACCTGGAGCGAAGGCCCGGATTTGATTTTATAAATGTCTTCATGGGCTCGGTATATCCCGCCACGATGACTATAAAGTCCGTTCGTTTGTCCTCCATTGCCTTAACAAGGGTATCTATGGCTTCCATTCCGAAATCATGCTTTGAATAAGAACCGGAAAGCGCATACGCCTCATCGATAAACAATACGCCGCCGTCCGCTTCCTCTATCTTTTTCTGTACTTTTAGAGCCGTTGAGCCAATCCATTCCCCGACCAGCCCCGAACGGTCGGTTTCCACAAGCGTTCCCTTTGAGAGTATGCCATATTCACGGAATACCCCTGCCATTATTCTGGCGACTGTTGTCTTGCCCGTTCCCGGATTACCCGTAAATACCATATGATATGTCATGGGGATATTCTTAAGTCCGCGTTCTTCACGAAGTTTTCTTACCTTTATGAGGTCAATCATGCCCGTAACTTCTTCTTTTACACTCTCAAGTCCGACAAGGCTGTCAAGCTGTTCCAGATAGTCAATCTTTTTTTCCAGGTTTGCCTCTTTTTTCTTAAGTTCTTCCAGTTCAGCATTCTTAGGCTCATCCTTCGGCCTGTCTTCGATTACTATCATATTTTGCCCGACATCGAGCTTTGTCGATAAAACGACGCGCATATGCGGACCGAAATCCTCTTTTTTCAGGTTTTCATAGATATAATTTTGAAATCTTTTTATAAGAACGTTAAATCTATGAAGCTCGTCAGGATGAAATACATTATCGCTTATAAGCATGCTGTAACCAAAGGCTGCAAAAGCGCGAAACTGAACTACCGCAAACGAATCGTAAGTCTGATCATTCAGTTTAATCTTTTCAAACGGATTTGTAATACCTTTCTCCAAAACCTGATTCTCAAATTCAACAAAATAACGAAGCGATTCCGGAATATAAGAGTCATCTATTTCAATCGGCTTTTTGTATATAAGATTGCGGCGTTCGCTCATATCTGCAAAAACTTTGATGAAGCCGATTTCTTCTACGGTCTGTCCGCCCGCTATATAACACAGAAAAGAATAAACATCCAAAAGATATTTATCCAGAATATTTTCCGTCTCATAAACATTTTTTACCGAATCGTCCCCTGTTCCGGTCATTCTTTTATCAACAAAATCTTTAATCTCGGGCAATTTTTTATCAAATGCGTCGCACCAGTCCATAAGCCATTTATGCATGCCCCAGATATCCCAGTTCTCGGGGTTGAGTTTCATTTTATCGTCAGTTCTTTTTTTGCTAAACATCTTTTTACCTCAAATTTGAATAATTATTTATTGGGCACCCGAAAAGTCAATCTCATATCCGGAAAGACTCTCATCGAATGATTTTAAAGAATCGCAGACTTCGGTAATCGACTCATCGGGAAGGAGCGCCAATTTATCCGGCAGTATTCCGCAGCGGCGAAGCCAGTCCTTGGGATAGCCGAGTCTTTTGAGGCGTTCTTCGTCATATGCATCATAATCAATGCCATTTGTTACCTCAAGCAGTTCATACAGTGAATCATACCAGTAGTCTTCGGGCGGACCGTACGCAGTGAGGCGCTGCACGTATTCGTCAAAACTCGGAACCTCACCTTTATCGTATCCGTATCCAACATTGCCACTCTTTGATGTTATTGTTCTCATATATGGTTCTCCTTTTTTCCTTTAATGCTTTAATTCCTTGGACATGCTGACTTCTTCTTTTAGATGTTGTCCCACCATAAAGTCCAGCCAAAATATCAACATCAACATCGTATTTTTCTCCGTCAATCTCCACTGTTTTCACGAAAGAAAAGTATTTCT